>JBBRUC010000157.1:0-14203 GCA_038248205.1 Thermoanaerobaculia bacterium | reverse complement strand
GCGGTCTTGGGCGATGCGGTCAACTATGCGGTGGGCAAGCGCCTTGGGCCGGCGATCTTCCGGCGCGAGGATTCGCGTTGGCTCAACCGGAAGCACCTGGTGAAAACCCAGCAGTTCTATGAGAAATATGGCGCCAAGACGATCGTCATCGCCCGCTTCATTCCGATCGTCCGCACCTTCGCGCCGTTCGTCGCCGGGATCGGCAGGATGTCCTACCGTCGTTTCGCGGCCTACAACGTCGTCGGCGGCGTTGCGTGGGTGCTTTCGTTCACCCTCGCGGGTTTCTACTTCGGCGATCTGCCGTGGGTGAAAAGCAATTTCCATTACGTGATCGTGGCGATCATCGTCCTGTCGGTCATTCCGCCGATCATCGAGATCTGGCGCAGCCGTCGCGCGGTTTGAGCCCCTATGCGAATCGCGGCCGAAGAATTTGAAGCCCTGGTCGGCAAAGCGCTCGACGACCTGCCGGAGGAGTTCGCCGCGCTGCTGGAAAACGTCGCGGTGGTGGTCGAGGACGAGCCGACCGAGGAGGATCTCGCCTCCGTCGATCTCGATCCGGAAGACGATCTCCTCGGCCTCTACCAGGGGGTGCCGCTCGCAGAGCGCGACTCTTTCTACGGCGCTCTGCCGGACCGGGTGGTGATCTATCGCGAGCCGATCCTGCGGGCCTGCTCGTCGCGCCGCCAGGTGATCCGCGAAGTGCGAGATACGGTGGTCCACGAGCTCGGGCACCACTTCGGCCTCGACGAAGACGACATGCCGTACTGACGCGGACCGCCGCCACCGAAAGCTCCCGCGATGCGCAAACCCCGAAGGCGCCTGATCGTCCTGCTCCTGATCGCGCCGACCGTGTTGATGGTCGTTTCGGCGCTGCTGTACATGGCGGGGATGGGCCTGCTCGAAGGCAAGCCGCGCGGCTTTTGGGACAGCCTCTCCTGGGCGGCCGAAACGCTCACCACCACGGGCTACGGCGCCGATTCGCGCTGGCACCATCCGGCGATGGTCGTCTTCGTCGCGGTCGTGCAGTTCGTCGGGGTTTTCCTGGTCTTCATGATCTTTCCGCTCTACCTGATCCCGGTTCTGGAAGAGCGATTCCAGGCGCGTCTGCCGCGTCGGCTCGACAAGCCGCTCCTCGGGCACGTGATCGTCTTTTCCTACGGGCCGGCGGTCGAGAGCCTGCTCGGCGAGCTGGCCGCCGCCGGGATCGAGAGCCTGCTGCTCGAACCGAACGAAGCGCAGGCGCGAAAGCTGTTCGAAGCGGGCCGGCGGGTGCTTCACCTCGGACTGGGGGAGAGCATGCTCACGGTGGCCGGCCTACCGAAGGCGCGGGCGCTGATCGCCAACGGCACCGATGACGAGAACGCAACGGTGATCTTGGCCGCCCGCCAATCGGGATTCACCGGACCGGTGTTGGCGATCGTCGAAGAGCCGTTCCACCGCCGGCCGATCATGCTCGCCGGGGCGACCGCGACGTTTACGCCGCGCCACATCCTCGGTGCCGCGCTCGCCGCGCGGGCCTCCGCGCGGATCGACCCGCGGGTCGCGGGCCTCAACGAGCTGGGTAGGCGCTTGGAAGTGGTCGAGGTGAAGATCGGCTCGGCGAGCCCGCTGGTCGGCCAGTCGCTCGAAAGCGCGGAGCTGCGCACCCGGACCGGCGTCACGGTTCTCGGCCAATGGGTCGAGGGCAAGCTGTTGGCGCCGCCGCCGCCCAACATGGAATTGGTGGCCGAGGGCATCCTGGTGGTGATCGGTCCGGAGGCGGGCCTCGATCAGGTGACCGAACTCGCCCGCGGCGCGGTGGCGCTCCGGCGCAAGGGGCCGTTTCTGATCGCAGGCTTCGGCGAAGTGGGCCGCAAGGTGGCGGAGTTGCTGCGCGACGCAGGAGAAGAGGTGTTGGTGGTCGATCGCAACGCCGCCCCCGGAGTCGACGAGGTCGGCAGTCTGCTCGATCCGAAGCTCCTCGATCGGTTGGACGTGAAGAACGCCCAGGCGGTCATCCTGGCGCTTTCCAGCGACAGCGCGACCCTCTTTGCCACCGTGATCTTGAAAGACCTGGCCCCCGAGGTGCCGGTGATCGCGCGGGTCAATGAAGCGGACGACGTCGAGCGCATCCGTCGAGCCGGCGCCCATTTCGCGCTCTCGATCAGCCAGGTTTCCGGTCAGATGCTCGCCAGCAAGCTGCTCGGCCAGGAGGCCGTGGCGCTCGGTCCGCGCCTGGAGATCTTGAAGGTGCAATCCGTCGGCCTCGTCGGCCAACCGCCGCGCGATTTGGCGATCCGGGAGCGCACAGGCTGCACAGTGGTCGCCGTCGAACGGAACGAAGAAGTCCTGGTTGCCTTCGACGACGCGTTCCGCTTCGCTGCCGACGACGGTGTCTATATCTTCGGAACCACCCAAGACGTCCGACGCTTCGAAGCGCGGATGGGGTAGGGATCAGGCCCCGGCGCGGATCTTTTCGATCTTTTGGTCGCGATTCTCGTCGATGCGGCGGCGTTCGCGGACGTATTCTTCTTCTTCCTCCCGGCGGGCGTCGGCATCGAACAGGCCGTTCAGGCGGTCGCGGTGGAGGATTTCGAGTTCGGCGAGGCGGGCTTCGGCCTGGTTTCGCACCTCGGCGATCTTTTCGCGGAGGGCGTCGGAGAATTCTTCCCCGCGCGGTCGTTCGATGCCCTGCTGTTCCATCCGTTCTAGGGCCAGCTCGTAGGCGGATTTCATCCCGACGGCTTTGTCTTTTTCGCTCATGGCGCGAGCATAGCGTAAGGTGCCCGCATTCGCGTCAAAATGGCGCGTGCCGGTCGCGTCTGGCGACGGAACCCCTTTGGTTTCAGATATTTTCAGCCGGCACCCGTTTTGCTGCGACTGACGCGGGAGTCTGAGGTTTCATCTCACGGGAGGGATCGATGATCGAAGCGCAGAACTTGAGCCGTCGGTACGGCGACTTCACCGCCGTCCAGGACGTCTCCTTCGCGGTGGGCGAGGGGGAAATTCTTGGGCTTCTGGGGCCGAACGGCGCCGGCAAGACCACCACGATCCGCATGATCACCGGTTTCCTGCCGCCGACCGGCGGCCGGGTGACCGTTGGGGGGACGGACCTGTTCGAGGCTCCCGTCAAGGCGCGGCGGCAGATCGGCTACCTGCCGGAAAACGTCGCTCTCTACGGCGAGATGCGGGTGGGCGAATACCTTGACTACCGGGCGCGGCTGGAAGGTTTGGGCCGGGCCGAATCGAAGCGCGCCTGCGAATCCGCTCAGGAGCGCTGCCTCCTTGCCGACGTTCGAAACCAGGTGATCGGCACCCTCTCCAAGGGATATCGGCAGCGCGTTGGGCTCGCGACCGCGATCCTGCACGATCCGGAAGTGCTGATTCTCGACGAGCCGACGGTCGGGCTCGATCCCAAACAGATCATCGCGATCCGCGAGCTGATCCGCGATCTCGGGCGCGAACGGACCCTGATCCTCTCCACCCACATCCTCTCGGAAGTCGAGCTGCTCTGTAACCGCGTCTTGATCATCGACCGCGGGCGGATCGTGGCGGAGGGCACGCCGGAAAGCCTGCGCCAGAGTTCCCGAGGAACTTCTGAGATCCGGGTCGCCTTTTGGGGCGGCGACGGCGCGGCCGTGCCGGCCCCCTCAGGCCCCGAGGCGATCGAGGCTTTGGCCGCCCTTGCCGGCGTCACGGCCGCGGCACCCGGCCTCGAAGCGGGCGAGTTCCGCCTCACCGTGAGCGCCGAGGCCGATCCTCGGCCGGAAATCTTCCGCCTCGCGGTGGCCAAGGGCTGGACGCTCGTCGAGCTGGTGCAAGAAAAGGCGAGCTTGGAAGACGTGTTCGTCCGGCTGACCACCAACCCGGTGGACGCGGCGGATGCGCCCGGTGTCGACGGTGTCGACGATGGTGGCGATGTCGGCGACGACGGCGGTGTTGGCGAAATTGGCGAACTTGATCCAAGCGATAGCGATCGAAATGACGGCGATGGTCGAGACGAAGCGGCCCTGCCGGCCGAGGAGGTGGCGTCGTGAGAGCCTTGCTGGCGACTTATCTGCGCGAGGTGCGCGCCTATTTCCTTTCGCCCCTCGCCTACGTGATCGCGTTCTTCTTTTTGGCCGTGAACGGCTTCATCTTCGCCTGGATGATCTCCGCCCTGGTCGATCCGCGCGCGCCTTCCGGTCCGCCGATGGGCTACTTTTTCGGTTCGACGTGGCTGCTGCTGATCGTCCTCGGCACGGTCCTGCCGATGCGTCTTTTGTCCGAAGAGCTGCGTTCGGGCTCGATCGAGGTGCTGATGACCGCGCCGATCACCGAAGGCCAGGTGGTCGCCGGCAAGTACCTGGCCGCGCTGTCGTTCTTCGCTCTCCTCTGGGTGCCCACCCTCGGCTACGCCGGGATTCTCGCCCACTACGGCGAGGTCGAGTGGGGGCCGATCGCCGCCGGCTACTTAGGTCTCCTGCTGATCGGCGCTCTCTTCCTCGCGGTCGGCACGTTCGCTTCCGCGATGACCAAGAGCCAGTTGATTGCGGCGGTCGTGACCTTCGCGATTCTCGTAGTGCTCTTCCTGATCGGCCAGCTAGAGCAGCTCGCGAGCGGCGAGATCTGGAAGAACGCGTTCGCCTATTTGGATTTGGGCGCGCATATGGACGAGCTGGGCAAAGGGGTGGTCGACACCCGTCGAATCGTCTACTACGTCTCGGCCAGCCTGTTCTTTCTTTTTCTGACCAGCCGGGCGCTCGAAGACCGGAAGTGGAGGTAACGGCATGTCCGCCCCGAATCGACAACTGACCAAGACCGGCCTGCTCTCGGCCGGAATCCTGCTCGTCGCGGCGCTTCTTCTGATCGTCAACTACTTCGGATGGAAGTACCACCAGCGTTTCGATTGGACCAAGACGGCGCTCTATTCGCTGTCGGAAAAAAGCGAGAAGGTTCTCGCCGGTCTCGACCGCGACGTCGAAGTCGTGGTGCTCCTCTCGCCGCAACAGCAACAGGGACTCTACGGGCCGACTCACGAGCTGCTCGAACGTTACGAAGCGGCGTCACGCCGGCTCAAGGTTCGATTCGTCGATCCGGAGCGCAATCCGGTCGAGGCGCAGCAGCTCGCGCGCCAACTAGGGGTCGAAAACGCGAGCGTCATCTTCCGGTCCGGCGAGACCCAGAAGATCGTCGACGCGGGAGACCTCGCGGAGTTCGACTATTCGTCGATGGGGATGGGCGGCCCGCCGAAGCTCGCGGCGTTCAAAGGCGAGCAGATGTTCACCAATGCGCTGATCCAGCTCGGCCAGACGAGGCAGCCGAACGTCCGGTTCACCACCGGCCATGGCGAGGTGCCGCTCGACAGCGCGGAGGGGCGCAGCCTCTCTTCGCTCCGCGAGCTGCTCAAGGGGGACGGGTTCGCGGTCGAGGAGTGGGCTTCGCTCGGCCAGGCGGCAGTTCCCGCGGACACCGATCTGCTGGTGATCGCCGGACCGACCGCCAACTTCGTCGAACCGGAAGTCGCAGCGATCGACGCCTACGTACAGTCCGGCGGCCGGCTGCTCGCGCTGCTTGATCCGGTTCTCGCACGGACCGGAGCGGGGCTGGTCGCTTCCGGGCTGGAGCCGATGCTCGCAAAATACGGTGTGCAGGTGGACGGCGACATCGTGGTCGATCCCTCGAACCCGTTGCCGATGTTCGGGGCGGAGACGCTGTTTTCCAATGCCTATGGCGATCACCCGATCGTCGAACCGCTCGCGCGCCAGAGCCTGCCGATGCTGGTCAGCCTGGCGCGGTCGGTCCGCGCGGTCGAAGGGCCGGCGGGAAGCAAGGTCACGGAGCTTCTGCGCACCTCCGGCGCCGGTTGGGGCGAGACCGATCTGGCAGCACTCGACAAGGTGGGCAAGGACGAGCGTGACCTCGCCGGACCGCTCGCGCTCGGCGTCGCCGTCGGCGGAGAGGCCAAGCCGCCGCCACCGGTGGACGACGACATGCCCGCGCCGCCGCCCGCCCCCGCGGCCGAAGATCCGAAAGCGCCGCGGCTGGTGGTGTTCGGTGATTCGGACCTCGCGACCAATCAATACTGGAACGTCAACGTGGGCAACGCCACCGCGATCGCCAACGCCGTCAACTGGCTGGTGGAACGGAAGGATCTGATCGCGATCCCGCCGAAGAAGACCGAGCAGGCTCACCTGTCGCTCACCTCCGGCCAGCTGCGTATGGTCTACCTGCTGGTCCTCGGCCTATTGCCGGGGCTCGCGATCGCCGCGGCGATCGGCGTTCGGATGCGACGGCGGAGGCGGTAGCCGATGAAGCCGCGCACGTTGTTGATCCTGTTGTTGTGGGTGGTAGGGCTCGGCTCGTTCATCGCTTTGTATGAGCGCAAAATGCCGTCGAGCGAAGAGCGGGAGCGCCAGGCGAAGAAGATCTTTTCCTTCGGTCCGGGCGACGTGTCTGCGCTCGCGATCGAACGGGAGGGCGCGCAACTCGCCTTCGATCGCGTCGAGAAGCCGAAGGCGGAAACGCCGACAACGTCGGAGCCGGATACCTCGGACGAGGCCCCTGCGGCTCCGGCGCCCGAATCGATCACCGCCGCCGACTGGTCGTGGCGGATCGTCCGGCCGATCGAAGCGCGGGCGGATGCCGCGAGCGTCGGCCGCCTGGTCGATACCCTCGCGGGTCTCGAGCGGAGCCGGACGATCGAAGATGTTGACGCCAAGGCGACCGGTCTGGACCAACCGGAAGCAAAGGTCCGTCTGAAGACCGAGAAGGGCGAGACGGTGCTGGAGATCGGCGCCAAAGTGCCGATTGGCGGCGAGCGGATCGTCCGCATCGCGGGCCGCACCGAGGGGTACGCGGTGCCCGACTCCTTTTGGAACGACCTTCTGCGCGAGCCCGGCGCCTGGCGCGACAAGCAGATCTATTCGGGCGAGCGAGACGCGATCGAACGGATCACGATCCATCCCGAGGCGGCCGACGAAACGTCCGAGGTAGTGCTCGCCCGCCGCGCCGACGGTTTCTGGCTCGAACGTCCGGTTTCCGACCGCGCGGATCGCGACCTGGTCGACGCCCTTCTCGCCGACATCACCGGCCTGTCGGCCGACCGCTTCGTCGAGTCCCCCGCGGCGCCCGCCGAGATGGGGCTCGAACCGCCGAAGGGGTCGATCGAGGTGGTCGCCAAGGGCAAGGAACCGTTCCGTCTCGACCTGGGCGGCGTCGTCGGCGCCGCGGCGGACGGCGGCCCGCCGGCAACGTACGCCCGGGCGGGAGGGCAGCTGTTCACGACCAATTCGCGAATCGGCGAGTCGTTGATGCGCGGAGGCCAGGACTGGCGCTCCCGCGCGGTTTCGAGCTTGGAGGTCTACCAGGTCGACGCGCTCCATGTCGAAGACGCCGGTGGCGCGTTCGACGTCAAACGCGCGGGCTCCGACTGGCAGCGTGGCAAGGAGATGATTTCCTACACGACGGTCTCCGATCTGCTCTACGCGATTTCTGAGCTGCGTGCTGAAAAGCTGCTCGATGCGGCGCCCGCCACTCCAAACATCCCCGGCACTCCGATCCTCACCGTGACCTCGACCGGGGCCGAAGGACGCAAGGAGACGATCCGTTTCTTCGCCGCACCCGGAGGCACCGCGATCGTCCGCACCGAAGGCCGCTCCGCCACCCTGGAACTCGGTGCCGGCAAGCTCGCCGAGATCGAGGCCAAGGTGGCCGACGTGCGCAAGGAGAAGCCGGTCGAGAAGGGGGCGGCGAAGCCGTAGAGGGTTGGCTTCGCCGGGCCGTTGGCGGCGGTCCCCCGGCTGACCCCGGCGCCGCACCGGCAATTCTCGCCGCCGCTCGCGGAAAGTACGGCGGCGAAAGCGGAAAGCGGTGTTGCGAAAGCGGCGAGAAGTGCATTCATCCCGCATAGTCCACTTTCCGGCGCCCACACGTTTCACCGTCCCGGCCACCGAGAGCACGGCCCGGCCAGGGGGCGAGCTGGGCGAGCCGCGGAGTCGGCTGGCTCCGCCGCGAGGCGGTCTGGCCCAGCAGAGCAGCCGGCTGGACGAGCGCGCCCCTGAGCTGGCGCAGCATCGAGGCGAGCTGGACGAGCGGCGGTCAAAGCTGGCCCAGCTACGAGGGGAGCCGGCGCAGCTTCCAGGTGAGCTGGACGAGCGGCGTTGTCAGCTGGCCCAGCTCGGGGGTGTGCGGGCGCAGCTCAGGAGCGAGCTGGCGCAGCTTCGGGGTGTGCTGGAACATCTGAGGGGCGAGCTGGCCCAGCAAGGGAGGGAGCTGCGCCAGCTCAGTGGTGTGCTGGCCGAGCTGCGAACTGTGCTGGCGCAGCTCGGTACGGAGCTGGCCCAGGTTGGGAGTGTGCTGGCGCAGGCAGGGGTCGAGCTGGCCGAGCGACGTAGCCGGCTGGCGCGTCGCCGAGGCGCGCTGGCGCGGCCACAAGCTGGGCGCCCTGCGGAAGAAGGGCCGGCCGCCAAAGGCCGATGGCTACTCAGTCGCGCATCCTTCCGGCGGAGGATCGCTTCCCCCGGGCCTCCCGCCGATGCTCTCGCGGCCCTTCAGGCCGCTTTTCCGTGGGGTTTTTTCCACCCAGGGCATCGGCCTTCGGCCTCAGCCCTGGGCTAGGCTCTACCGGCCCGTTGGGCCGGACGGGCCGCCCACGACAGCCTGGAATGGAAAGGCGGCGAGCTGACCTGCCTCTGCACTCTGCCGGGCTCCGGGGTGCGCGCCGGCATCGCCCGCGATGAAGCGATGAGGAGGCGCCGGCAATCCAGACATCCGGCCCAACGGGCCGGGAGACTCCAGCCCAGGGCTGAAGGCCGAAGGCCGATGCCCTGGGTCAAAGAATCACCACCCCCCGGCGGCCTGAAAGGCCGCGAGAACCCAGACTTGACAGATCCACAGACGGGTGCTTGAGTCACCGGCGCCATGGCTCAATCCCTTTCCAAAATTTACGTTCATCTCATCTTCTCGACGAAGGACCGCGAGCGAACCCTACCCGACGAGATTCGCCTCGATCTCCATGCCTACATGGGCGGCACGCTCAAAGGCCTCGGCTGTCTACCGATTGAAATCAACACCGAGCCCGACCATTTGCACGCTCTGTTTCTCCTCGCACGGACCGAGGCGCTGAGCGACGTGGTCGGCCACCTCAAGAAAAGCTCGAACGACTGGCTGCGCAGCCGAGGCCCGGAGTTCGCAAGTTTTTTCTGGCAGGCGGGCTTCGGGGCATTCTCGGTGAGCCAGTCGCAAGTCGAAGACGTTCGGGTATACATCCGCAACCAACGCAAGCATCACCGGGTCAAAACGTTTCAAGAGGAGCTCCGTGCGTTCCTCGCGGCCTATGAAATCGAATTTGACGAGCGCTACGTGTGGGCCTGAAAGCTCTCGCGGCCCTTCAGGCCGCTTTTCCGTGGGGTTCTTTCCACCCAGGGCATCGGCCTTCGGCCTCAGCCCTGGGCTAGGCTCTCCCGGCCCGTTGGGCCGGACGGGCCGCCCAACGGCCGTGGCCCACGGAATAAGGCGAGGACGAAAAAGGGCGGCGGGCTTTCAGCAAGGCGCGCCGCCCTCGATACATCGATCGAAGCGCCCCGCGCTACTTCTGCGCGCTGCCATGCTTCTCGATGTACTTCTTCCTCACGCTGTGGCGCTGACCGTACGCGAGATAGATGATGAAGCCAAGGAGCAGCCAGATGCCCAGCCGCAGCCAGTTGGCAGTCGGCAGCGAGAACATCAGTAGCAGGCACATCAAGATGCCGAGGACCGGCACCACCGGCCCTCCGGGGCACCGGAACGTTCTCTCGGCGTACGGATATTTCTTGCGCAGGATCAACACTTCGACACAGGCCACGACGAACGCGAAAAGAGTCGCGATGGTGGTGAGGTGGATCAGTTGCTCGATAGGCGGGGAAACGGAGAGCCCGAGCGTTCTCGCGCCGACGGCCACGATTTGTGCGCAGTTGCCGACGAAGGCAAGCAGCAAGGGCCAACCGAGTATCCAGGCCAATCGATTTCCCGTGGCCGAGGCGGTGGTGTCGTCGAGGCGCGGCACGGTCGACGCAACCTCGGCGAAGCAGAGCGCCGCCAGGACACAGGTGACGCTGGCAATGACCACCGAGAGGATCAAGGCCTGCCGCGCCCCGGGGGCCACGCCGTAGCGCACCGCGGTGATCACGATGGGAGCTAGGAGCGCAACGAGGACCACGCCAAACCCGAGGGTGAAAAATAATTTTCGTTTCGCCGGCTGAATCATTCGGTGCTCCCGACGACGTGCGAAGGTTGGAAGGTTCGCCCGAGGCAGGACGAAAAAGGGCGGCGGGGCTCCAACAAGCCACGCCGCCCTTCGTGTTTTCGCGAGCGCCCCGCGCTACTTCTGCGAGCTGCCGTGCGTCTCGATGTACTTCTTCATCACGCTGTGCCGCTGGCCGTAGGCGAAGTAGATGACGATGCCGAGCGCGAGCCAGGCGAACAGACGCCACCAGTTGGCGGTCGGCAGCGAGAACATCAGTAGCAGGCACATGCCGATGCCGAGGATCGGCACCACCGGAACCCACGGGCAGCGGAACGGCCGCTCGGCGTTCGGGTATTTCTTGCGCATGATCAACACCGCGATACAGACCACGACGAACGCGAACAGCGTTCCGATGTTGGTCAGGTGGAGCAGCGCGTCGATCGGCAGAAATCCGGCAAGGCAGATGACGAACAAGCCGATCAGCATCGTCGACTTGTGCGGGGTCCGGAACTTCGGGTGGACCTGGCCGAAGAACTTCTTCGGCACCAGGCCGTCCCGTGCCATGGCAAGGAATACGCGGGGTCCGGAGAGCATCATGACCAGCAGCACCGAAGTGATACCGGCGACACCGGCCGCCGCGATCAGGAACTCGGCCCAGCCGATCCCTTTCTGTTGGAACGCGACCGAGACCGGGGCGTTGATGTCCAGCTGGTCGTACTTGATCATGCCGGTCAAGACGGCGACCACCAGGATGTAGAGCACGGTGCAGATCACCAGCGAGGCGATGATGCCGATCGGCACGTCGCGCTGCGGATTCTTCGCCTCTTCGGTGTGGGTCGAGACGGAGTCGAAGCCGATGTAGGCGAAGAAGATGATCGCCGCACCCGCGAGCATGCCGACGGGATTGCCTCCCGCGTCGGTCTGTCCCGCGACGTGATGGCCGAAGATGTTGATCCCGCTCCAGCCGTACGGCGCGAACGGCTTCCAGTTGGCCGGGTCGATCAAGAACGCGCCGACGCCGATCACGAACAGGACGGCGGCGATCTTGACGCCGACCATCGCGGCATTGAAGCTCGCGCTCTCGGCGATCCCCTTGACCAGGATCGCCGTGATGACCACCACGATCAAGATCGCCGGCAGGTTGATCAACGAGCCGGTGCTGACGAAACCGCCGGTCACCACGTCGTAGGCCCACGGGGATTGGCGGAGCGTCTCGGGCAGGGTGATACCGAAACTCGCGAGCACGCTCTGGAAATACCCGGACCAGCCGGTGGCGACGGTGGCGCTGCCGACCGCGTATTCGAGCACCAGGTCCCAGCCGATGATCCAGGCGAACAGCTCGCCCATCGTGGCGTAGGCGTAGGTGTAGGCGGATCCGGCGACCGGCACCATCGCGGCGAACTCGGCGTAGCAGAGCGCGGCGAAAATGCAGGTGATGCCCGCGATGACGTAGGAGAGCATGAGGGCCGGGCCGGCCACGTTGTGCGCCGCGGCGCCGGTCGCAACGAAGATGCCGGCGCCGATGATCGCGCCGATGCCCAAGGCGGAGAGTTGAACCGGGCCGAGGATTCGGCGTAGGCGGTTCTCGCTCTTCATTTCCTCGAGCAGCAGCTCGAGCGGCTTTCTGGCGAACAGCTGGCTCATCGAGAGTCCTCCGGAAGGTGGTTCGTCATCGATTTCCTCCGCGATGTGTCGAGGTTCAAAGTTGGCGACATCCTATCCTCTCGGCGCCGCGGCGGAACGCCGCCAGAGCAGATAGACGGGAACTCCGGTGAGCACGATCACCAGGCCGGGCCAGCTGGTCTGCGTCTTGTAGAACAGCAGGATCAGCGAGATCGCGCTCGCGGCGACAATATAGAGGGCGGGGACCACCGGGTAACCGAAGGCGCGATAGGGGCGCTCGGCGTTCGGCCGGGTGCGGCGGAGCCGGAACAGTCCGGCGATCGTCAGCACGTAAAAGATCAGCACCGCAAAGACTACGTAGTCGAGTAGGGCGCCGTAGAGGTTGCCGTACTGGGGCAGGCCGCCCGCGTCGAGCAGCACGGCGCCCGAGGCGTCGCGCAGGCGCGTCCGCGGCAGCACCAGGAAGCTTGCCCAAACGCACTGGAGGAGCAGCCCGAAAGCTGGCACAGCGCGGGCGTTCAGCTTGCCCGTGGCGCGGAAGAACAGGCCGTCGTGCGCCATCGCGTGGTAGACCCGGGCGCCCGCCAGGATCAGGCCGTTGTTGCAGCCGAAGGTCGAGATGACGATCGCGATCGCCATGATGATCGTCCCCGCGCCGGGGAAGATCGCCTGAAGCGCCGCGGTCGCCACCCGATCGTCCGGCGCGTTTTGGATCTGCGCGAGCGGCAGGACCGAAAGGTAGGCGAGGTTGGCGAGCACGTAGAGCAGGGTGACCAGGCCGGTGCCGAGCGCGAGCGCGAGCGGTAGGTTCTTTCGTGGGTTTTTCACCTCGCCCGCGGTGAACGTGATGTTGTTCCAGGCGTCGGAAGAAAACAGCGAACCGACTTGGGCGACGCCGAACGCCACGATCACTCCGAACAGGCCGGCGGTGATCGCCGAATCGGGGAGGAACGGCAGGTCAGGGTGGATCGGCGCCACCCCGCGCGGGGTCCAGGCGTCGGAGAAGTTCGCCCCTAGCGAGCGGCCGAACAGCAGGCCCACGGCGATCAGGGCGAACAGCGCGAAGGTCTTGGCGGAGGTAAAGACGTTCTGGATCAGTTTGCCGAGCCGGATGCCGCGGGTGTTGATCCACGACAGAACCACGATCATCAACACCCCGACCAGCTGTTGGGTCGAGAGCGAGATCGCGAAACCCGAAGAGACGTCGATCGGCGCCACCACCCACCGGGTGGGAGAGATCCACGGCACCAGCACCCCGAGGTAGCGGGCAAAACCCACCGCGACCGCGGCGATCGTGCCGGTCTGGATCACCAGAAACACCGTCCAGCCGTAGAGGAAACCCCAGAGCGGCGACCAGGCCTCGCGCAGGTAGACGTATTGGCCTCCTGCGGCCGGCATCATCGCCGCCAGCTCGCCATAGGAGAGGGCGGCGCCCAGGGTGAGCAGGCCGGTGATGATCCAGGTGAGCAGCAGGCCGCCCGGAGAGCCCACCTGACGCGCGATGTCGGAGGAGACGATGAAGATTCCCGAGCCGATCATCGAGCCGGCGACGATCGTGGTCGAGTCCAGCAGGCCGAGCTCGCGGACGTACCCTGAATTCTCCTGTCCAGACGTGTCGTGCGGTGCGGAGGTCGCAGATCGGGCCATAGGGGCGCTTCTCCTTCCCAAAAGACGCTCTCTAGCGGGCGTCGATCCGGTGACGAACGGGGCTTAGGGAAGCGCGTCCCGCGCTTCCGGTGGTTGAACCTTGGGGCGATTCTATGCTCACCGCACCGCCGTCCAAACAACCTCCTTCCCGAGCGTCGCTTCTTCGCGGTGGGAGGACCATAAACCAGAGGTGCCCGAGAAAACGACAGTTTCTCGGGAGCTTTGCTTTTTCCTTCCTGGGGCAGGTCGCCGCCGGTCAGCCTGCTACCCCGAGCGGCGGGATCGATCGAGGCTCGATCGGCTCAGACAACCCTCCTCAAAACTCCGCCCGGCAGGAATTGGGCTCGACCGCAGCAGCCGGAAAGCCTCCGTTCCAGGAGGTATCTCGCAGTAGGTCCGCCCAGTTGACGTCGGCTTGGAGGATGTTGAACTCGCTACTCAACGAGTCTACGTTGAGGAATGCACCGCGCTGAAACTCAGACTCGCCTTGTCTCCCGAAGCCCGGGCGTATCGGCGGCAGAACGTAGATTCCGAGCATGGGACTCAGAAACTGCGTACAGCCGATCTGGTCTTCCACCGGCCCGCCTCCACACCAGGGTAGGGCTTGCACGCTGCCGACCGTCAACCGCCCAGCCGCGTCCACCTGAAGTTGGAACAGCAGGGCGGTGTCGGCTTCGCCGTAAGAGCAGTTTCCATCGTCGTCGCACGAAGAGGAGTAGGAGAAGAGGTTGATCCGGTAACTCAAGGGTT
>JBBRUC010000156.1:0-14314 GCA_038248205.1 Thermoanaerobaculia bacterium | reverse complement strand
CTGGTGCGATCGCAGATGGCACCCCGGTAACGCTTGAAGATCCGCAGCTACCCGGCACCTAGCGGAGTTTTCGGCCGGACCGCCTCCGAGGGCGCCGTGGGGGGCAGGATCGTCGCTTCGAGTGTCGCGGCCTCCCGGTCGCGACCGGTGCTTCGGAGCAACGCGGCGAGCGCCTCTACCGATCCTCTACGGTGTACGTCGTCGCGATCCAAATGGCGGCTCTCGATCGCGAGCGCTCTACGGTACAAGGCCTCGGACTCGGCGAGCCGCCCTTCGCCGCGCAGGACGGTGGCCAGGCCAGCGAGCGAGATCGCCACGTCCGGATGGTCCGGCCCGAGCGCCCCCTCCCGGATCGCCAGCGCCCGGCGATGAAGCGCTTCGGCCTCCCGCGGGCGGCCCAGGGCATCTTCGGTGTTCGCGAGATTCGACAGGAGGAGGCCGAGCCGGGGGTGACTGGGGCCGAGAACCTTCTCCCATATTTCCAGCGCCCGACGGTGGAGCGCCTCCGCTTCTTTCGATCGCCCGAGGTTGTCGTACAGGACCGCCAGCGCCTCGACGTTGACCGCAACGTCCGGATGGTCCTTCGGCAGTACCTTCTCGCGGATCGCGAGGCCGCGCAGGAAGAGCTGTTCGGACTCGTCGCTGCGGCCGTTGCCCGCGGCGAGGATCGCGAGGTTGTTGAGCGTCGCCGCGACCGTCGGATCTTCTGGGCCAAGCGCGCGAATCCGGATCGCCAGGGCGCGGCGCAGGAGGGGCTCCGCCCGCGCGGAATCTCCTTTGCGGCCGTAATAGGTGCCCAGGCCGTTCAGCGCGCCGGCCAGGTCCGGATCGTTCGGCCCCTCGGATTTTTCCAGGATGCGGACGGCCTCGGCGAGCAGTGCCCCGCTTTCGCCGGACGTGACGAGATGGAGAGCGCCAAGGTGGTAGAGGCTGGTGCCCACCTCCGCGCTCTCCGCGCCCACATGGCGGCGGTTCAGCGCCAACGCCTCGGACAGCAGCTTCTCCGCCTGTGGGTAGAGGCCGAGCCGCTGGTAGGTCTGGCCGATCGCATCCGCCAGCCGGGCGCGGCGGGTCGGCTGGTCGGCCAGCTCGGTTTGCAATCGGGCGGCGCCGCGATCGAGCAGCTCGTGCGCGGTGATCCGGTTGCCCAACGATTCGCCCGGATCGGCGACCCGGAACATTCCGACCATGAATTTGACCACCGCTTCGGCCTCGCCCCGGACCCTCTCCGCTTCCTTTTGGGCAACCAGGGCCACGTCGCGCCCGCGACGCAGGTCGAGGGTGTATTTGGCGACGCCGCCCAGCACCAGCAGCACGGCGGCCGCCAGTGCTGCCCGCAGCGCCCAGCGCTTCGGCGCCTCGCGAATCCGCCGCAGCCGGGCAAGCGTCGCGGCGGCGCTCGGCCGATCCTCGGGCGCTAAAGAGCAGAGCGCCCGGATCAGCTCGGAATAGCTCGCACCGACCCCGGCCAGCGGCCGCCTCCGCCCCTCTTGGACCTCGCGCAACAGGCGCGGGATCGGCAGCGAGGCGTCATAGGCGGGCCGGCCGGTGAATAGCTTTTGCAGCAGGAGCCCGAAAGCGTACATGTCGCTCGCGAACGTAACCGGCTCGCCGCGCGCCTGCTCGGGACTCATCGAGGAGAGCGTACCCACCACCTCGCCGATCGAGGTCCGGTACGTCTCGGTGGTATCGAGATCGGCGGATTCGAGTCCCCCCGTGCCCGAGGAGCCTTCGTCCGAGACTTCGCGCGGCGCCGGGGCTACTTCGTCCGCCTCCATTCCGGACCAGCCGGGTCGCGGCGGCGAGAGCGGATCGCCGTCTTCGGGCGAGTACGCGAGCCCGAAGTCGAGAACTTTGACCGACCCGTTGGGGGCCACGACGACGTTGGTCGGTTTCAAGTCGCGATGGACGATGCCGCGGGCGTGGGCCGCCACCAGGACATCGACGATCTCTTCGGCGATGCGCAACCGGTCGGCCCGTTCGAGGCCGCCGAGGATCGCCCGGCGCAGGTTGCTGCCGACAATCCGTTCGAGCACGAGGGCGTCGCCCTCGGGGGTCTCGATTAGGTCGAAGATGGCGCAGATGTGGGGGTGGTCGAGCCGCGAGAGGGCCCTGGCTTCGCGCAGCAGGCGCGCCCGGGCAACGCGCTGCCAGCGGCCCTCGCGCAGGATCTTGATCGCGACTTCGCGCTGCAGTTTCTCGTCGAAGCCGGCGTAGACATCGCCCATTCCCCCTCGGCCGAGGAGTTCCCTAACGAGGATGTGACCGATGCGATCGCCCGGTTTCATAGAGTCGAATTTCGCAAATCGAAGGGGCAGACTATCGCAGGTGGCGGAAGGCAAGATCCTGTATCGTTTCGCTTCGAACCGCCAACGTCCCGCCCAGAAGCCTTTGGAGATCGAACCATGAAGAGAGCTTTCGCCGTCGGTCTGGTCCTGATCCTGCTGGGAGCGCTCGCCCCCGCCGCCGCCCCCGCCGCCGATTCCGGCGCCTCCTTTCAGGATCTCCGTTGGCGCCTGCTCGGACCCTTGCGCGCCGGCTGGTCGGTGATCGCCGAAGGGGTTCCCGAGGAGATCGACACCTACTATTTCGGCGCCGCCGACGGCGGGGTCTGGAAGACTGACGACTCCGGACTCACCTGGAATTCGCTCTCCGACCGGGCGCCTTTTTCTTCGGTCGGCGCGCTCGCGCTGGCGACCCGGCCCGGCGGCGGACGGACGATCTGGGTGGGCAGCGGCCAGACCCAGACCCGCTATGACGTGATGGATGGCAACGGGATTTGGAAGAGCGACGACGAGGGGGCCACCTGGACCTCAATGGGGCTCGCAGACACCCGGCACATCGGACGGATCTGGGTCGATCCGCGCGATTCGAACGTACTGCTGGTGGCGGCCCTCGGCCACCTGTTCGGCCCGAGCTCCGAGCGCGGGCTCTTCCGCAGCGAAAACGGCGGTGCCTCCTGGACGCGGGTGGCATTCGTTGACGACGACACGGGGGCGGTCGAAATCGCCGCCGACCCGAAGCGGCCCGACCAGGTCTACGCCGCGTTCTGGCAGACCCGGCTGTACCCCTGGCAGGGCTACCACGTGCCGCAGATCGGTCCGGGCAGCAGCATCTGGCGCTCAACCGATGGCGGCAAGAGCTGGAGCGTCGCGCCGCGGGCGGGGCTGCCGGAAGGACCGCTCGGCAAGATCGGCCTCGCCGTGGCGCCCGGCACCGATGGCCGCCGGGTGTACGCCGCCATCGATGCACCGAAGGGCGCGGGTCTCTACCGCTCCGACGACGGCGGCTCCACCTGGACGCTCCAGCTGGAAAACCGCTCGATTGCGAGCAGCTATTTCGGCCGGGTCTTCGCCGACCCGCGCGATCCGGAGGTGGTCTATTTCACCGGCCAGTCGTTCCGCAAATCGACCGATGGCGGCAAGACGTTTTCCTACGTCAAGGGCTCGCCCGGCGGCGACGACTACCATTTCTTCTGGATCAATCCGAAGCATCCCGAGCGGATGATTCTCGCGAGCGATCAGGGCACCACAATCTCGGTCAACGGCGGTGGCACTTGGAGCCCCTGGTACAACCAGCCGACGGGGCAATTTTATCGGCTCGGAATCGACGACCAGATCCCCTATCGCGTCTACAGCGGCCAGCAGGACAACGGCACGGTCTCGGTCGCCTCGCGCAGCGACTACGGCCAGCTCACCTTCCGCGATTGGCACCCGGTCGGCGGCGACGAGCGCGACGGCGACCTGCCCGATCCGACCGACCCGAACCTGGTCTACGGCAGCGGCCTGGGCGGCAAGATCAGCCGCTGGGATGCGCGCACCGGCCGGGTCGCCAACGTCTCGCCTTGGCCGATCTCTTCCTATGGCCAACGGCCGCCCTCGGTACCGAACCGGACCACCTGGATCACCCCGATCGCGATCGACCCGCGCCCGCCCCATGCGCTCTACCAAGGGACGCAGGTGCTCTCGCGCTCTCTCGACAAGGGGCAGACCTGGCAGGCGGTGAGCCCCGACCTGACCGGCGCGGTGGCCGGCGCGGCTGGGTGTACGGTGCCCGGGCGGATCGATCCGCCGATCGAGCGGACGAGCGCCTGCGGCTACGGCGTGATCTTTTCGATCGCTCCCTCGCGAATGGCCTCCGGTCTGATCTGGGTCGGCTCCGACAACGGCCGCATCCACCTGACGAGAGACGGCGGCGAGCACTGGACCGACGTGACGCCGAAGGACCTGCCCGACTGGAGCCAGGTGGCGCAGATCGACGCCGGGTCCGAGGCGGGTTCAGCCTATGTGGCGATCGATCGCCACCGGCTGGACGACCGCGCGCCGTGGATCTACGTCACCCATGACTTCGGCGCCAACTGGCGGCGCGCCGACGCCGGCCTCCCCCCGGAATCTTGGGTGAACGTCGTGCGCGTCGATCCAGAGCGCACCGGCCTGCTCTACGCCGGCACCCGGCAAGGCGTGTTCGTCTCGTTTGACGACGGCACGAGATGGGAGCCGCTCCAGCTGAACCTGCCGCGCACCGGAGTGAACGACCTGCTGGTCAAAGGACGCGACCTGGTGATCGCCACTCAAGGGCGCGCGCTCTGGGTGCTCGACGACGTCACACCCCTGCGCGCCGGCTTCGCCACCGAGCGCGCCGTGGCGCTCGCTCCGCCCGGACCGGCGGTCCGGCGCGCGTCGAACGAAAACCGCGACACCCCTTTGCCGCCCGAGGTGCCGACCACCCCGAACCCGCCGGCGGGTGTCCCGATCGACTACCTGCTGCCGAGCGCGCCGAACGGTCCAGTGCTGCTAGAGGTGCTCGACGCCGCGGGCGCCGTGGTGCGTATGTTTTCGAGCGCGGATCGGCCCCAGCGGGCGGCGGCGCGCCAGTACTTCGCCGACCGCTGGCTGCTGCCGCCCGCGGTGCCGACGGCAAGGGTTGGGCACAACCGCTTCTGGTGGAATCTGCGCCTGGATCAGCCGAAGGCCACGGACTACGATTTTTCGATCGCCGCGGTGCCCGAGAGCGACACGCCGACGTTGCCCCAGGGGATGCTCGTCCTGCCCGGCGCCTACCGCGTTCGCTTGCGCGTCGACGGTACCGCGGTCGAGCGCCCGTTGCTGGTCGAGAAAGACCCTCGGAGCCCGGCGACGAACGCGGACCTCGAAGCCGGCTATTCCTTGTCCCGCGACGTGGTGCGCGCCTTGCGCGAGACGGTCGATGCGCTCGAAGCGATCGAGGCGTTCGATGCCAGCCTCGCCCCGCTCGCGAGCGGCGAGAGGAAGGTGGCGAAGCGATTGGCGGATCGCGCCCGGACGACCCGAGGGCAGCTGACGCCACTGAAAAGCGGCGGCGGCGATACCGACCTGTCGAGCATCGGCGCAGTTCTTTCCGGCCTCCAATCGGATCTCGAAGGGGCGGATTCGCCGCCGACCGGTCCGCAAGCCGAGATCTACCGGCAGATGCGCAGCCGCCTCGACCGGGCGCTGGCGAAATGGCGCGAGCTGCACGGCGCGGTGGGAGAGCAGTTCGAACAGGAGATCGCGGGGCGGCGCCCCGGTCCCTGAGCGTAGTCGAAGGGCCGGCGGTTAAAGCCGCGGCCGGGAGGCGACGAAGACGGCGGCCAAGCTGCCCGCGTCTCGGGCGCGGGCGAGCGCGATTTCCTCGGTGCGAAAGTCGGCGGCGGCGAGACGCGAGGGGGAAGAATCCGTCAGGTCGAGTTCGGCTCCTGGCGGCGGCGCCAACCGGAACAGCGCGAGCTCGTGAAAACGTCGCTTCAGCTCGGTCTCCCAATCCCAAAGATAGAGACTCGACCGGTGCGCGCCGGCCGCCCGGTGCGCCTCCATCGAGCGATCATCCGCAATCGGCGGCACCGAGGCGATCATCGTTCCCTCCGGTTGAAGGTGACGCGACGCCTGTTCGATCGCGAGCGCCGGTTTGGCCAGATGCGCGAGAACATTGGCCGCGACCACGGTGTCAAACAGGCCGAGATCTCCGGGGAGCGCCTCGGCGCGCGCCACGACGAAGCGCACGGAGGGACCGGCGAACCGCTTGCGCGCGTAACGGATCAGCCGCTCGTCCGGATCGAGCCCGATGACGGAAGCCGCCGACGCCGACACACCCGCTTCCGGGGCGACCAACCGCGCCGCGCCATAGCCCGTTCCGCAACCGAGGTCGAGCACGCGCCGCCCGCCGACGTAGCGCCCGGCAAAGACATAGAGTGCCAGGTGGGCCTGGTACAGATCGTCCGCGACCTCGGGCGATACGACGCCGCGCAGAGGCAGGCCCGCGGAACGGCGGGAGAGAGCATTCCAAAGGCGGCGTGACAGGGTTGCGGGCATCCGTTCAGGCTATAGATTTCAGACCGAACGCTCAAGCGCTTCGCCCTGATAAAGTCCGACGCACCGCCCGTGGGTTTTCGGGCGGCTTTTTTTGGGGAGTGTAACCGCTTGCAAGAAGTCGAAGAGGCCATGATCGACGACCTGGTCTTCGCCGAAGAGGCGAGCGTCGGGGTCGCCCACGCCACAGTTCGCTCGGCGATGCCGTCGATTCCGGCGATGGCCGCGGCGCTCGCCCTGCCCGCCGCCCCTGGACCGGCGGATTGGCCGGTGTTGACCCCCGGCAAGATCCAGGTGCTCGGACCGTTCGCGCCGCCGGGGCTGGTGCCGCGACGGGTGCGCCTCTACCTGCCATCGGACTTCGACCCGAGCGTTCCCCGCTTCGTGCTCTTCTTGTTCGACGGCCAAAATGTGTTCGACGATGAAGCTTCGTTTGCCGGTGGTTGGTACGCCCACGAGGCGATTGAGCGGCTCGCCCGCGCGGGTAAGCTCGCGCCGATCGCGATCGGTATCGACCACGGCGAGTCGGAGCGGATCCGCGAGCTGTCGCCCTTCCCGATCCAAGGCGCGAGCGGGCAACTCGATCTGCTGCTCGATTGGCTGCTGGGTACTTTGCGGCCGGCTTTCGCGAAGCGGCTGCCGTTGATCGAGGGGCCGGCGGGAGCGGCGGTCGCCGGTTCGTCGATGGGCGGCCTCGCCTCGATCTACGCCCACTTCCGGCGCCCCGAAGAATTGGGGGGCGCCTTGGTCATGTCGCCGTCGTTCTGGGTCGGCGACGGCGCGATCCTCGATTGGATTCAGGACCAGCCACGCCCGCCATTTTCCCGCGTCTACCTCGACTCCGGCATGCGCGAGGGGCGCGGCACGCTGCTGCCGCTCGTCGCCCGCCTGGCCGGCCACCTCGCCGCCCGCGGCTACGGCGATATGAGCCTGCGCTTCCGCACCGATCCCAAGGGCCTGCACAGCGAGCAGAGCTGGCGTCGGCGCCTGCCCGCGGCGTTACGGTTTCTCTACCGCTGAATCGCGCCCGCCGCGCGGCGACCGCAAGATTTTCTAAGATCGCCGCGCGCCCGGTCTCTAGGATCGCCTCCTCTAAAGGAGGTCTCCTCTGACCACGATGACGATCGAAGGCGAAGATTCGTTCGACCTGCCGGACGAGGGGCGGCTTGGGCCTCTCTCAGATGATCGGATTCGTATTTCTTGGGGTCGCCATGGTGTTGATCACCAACCGGCAGTGAGACCCGGCCCCCTCTACCAATGGATGAGGCTCAATGCCAACTCCACCACGATCAACA
Source organism: Thermoanaerobaculia bacterium (assembly GCA_038248205.1). Taxonomy (GTDB): domain Bacteria; phylum Acidobacteriota; class Thermoanaerobaculia; order Multivoradales; family UBA5704; genus DASYKS01. The sequence goes on along the minus strand of JBBRUC010000156.1, from coordinate 6,696 downwards.
GGACGATCGCCGATTCCAGGAGCACGAGACGGCGGTCGCGCGCCACGTCGAGGACCAACTCCAGGGCCTCCTGCACGCCGCGCAGCTTCAGCTCCATCGCGCCATACCGGTCGGCGAGGTCGAACTCCCCGCGCAGGTCAACGTAGATACGGTCCATCGCCGGGTCGTCCCAGACGGCGTCCGGCTTGTCCAGGAGATGGAGCACCGAGAGAACTTCGTTGCGGGTCGAGATCGCCTCGCCGATGAAACGGTGAAGCGGCAGAGTTCTCAAGGGAACCGTGCCGCGGGTCTCCAGTCGATGCACCAAGCTGTTGGTTCGTTGGAAGAGCTGCTCGACGATCCGCTCGTAATACTCCATGGCCGCGCTCTGGCCCATCGTTAGGGCCACGATCCCCGCCCTCTCCGCGGTGAGCCGGTCGAGCGTGAGAGTCCCCGCGGAGACGCCGATCCGCGCGTCGGGCTCCTCGCGCACGAGAAAATCCTCTCGGACCATCTCCGGCGTGAGCCGCGGGAACGCTTGGCGGAGGCGCGCCACCTCGGCCTCGCGATTCTCCTTCGGCGTGTTCCAGAACACCAGGACGCCGAAGGGATAGACGAACGCTTCTCCCGCATCGAGCACGTGGCGCAGCTCGTGCGTTCGAACCTGGGCGCCGGGAAAGGCTCCGGCCAACTCGCGCAGCGGCAGATTCTCGAAGAACGCGACGGCATTGAAGCTGTGGCTCCGGGGGGCGCCACCGGATATTTCGATCTGAATCTCCCCCACCTCGGCGATCTCCTCGGCAACCCGTGCCCTCGCGGTGTTTTCGCCAGCTTACCTCTCCCCGGCGCCACGGGAGTGGGTCGCCGCTGCGCTATCCTCGCCCCCCGTGAAACGCGTCATCCTCTACGGCCTGGGCGGCGGGGTGCTGCTCGCGCTGCTCAAGTTCATCGAGTACAAACACTTCGTCCACGCCTATCCGACTGAGATCTACGGCGGCCTGGTGGCGCTGATCTTTTCCGCCTTGGGGGTCTACCTGGGACTCCGATGGACGCGGACGCGCGAGGTGGTGGTAATCCAGGAGGTGCGGGTGCCGGAGGGCGGGCCGTTCGCGCTCGACGCCGCCAAGCTCAAGGAGCTGGGCATCACCCCGCGCGAGTACGAGATTCTCGGCTTGATCGCCGAGGGGCTGAGCAACCGGGAGATTGGCGAGCGGCTGTTCGTGTCGGAGAACACGGTGAAGACCCACTCCTCCCGCCTGTTCGAAAAGCTGGGGGTGAACCGGCGGGTTCAAGCGGTGGTCAAGGGGCGCGAGCTGGGCCTGGTGCCGTAATCCGCCGTCCGATCAGGGTCAACGAAAGGGTGATTTCGGCCATTTTCGCCCAAAATCACCCGAAAGTAGGACGACGACCGCGCCTCCGGGGCGCCAGGATGCGGGCCAACCCAAGGAGGAATACGGAAATGAAAAAAATCGTGCTGCGTTACGGGCTGGCTTCGGGGGCAATTCTGGCGGCGGTGGTGGCCTTGATGGTGCCACTGTGTTCAACCGGTGAAGGCAGCGAGATCGTCGGCTATAGCTCGATGGTTCTGGCGTTCCTGCTCGTCTTCTTCGGCGTCCGCTCCTATCGCGACAACATCGCCCACGGCGCCATCGGCTTCGGCAAGGCGCTAAAAGTCGGTCTGCTGATCGTGCTGGTCGCCTGCTCGATGTACGTGATCGCCTGGGAGATCACCTACTTCAACTTCATCCCCGACTTCTTGGACACGTACAACACGCACCAGCTCGAAAAGATGCGGAAGGCGGGCGAGAGCGAGGCCGCGATGCACGAGGCGAGCGCGAAGATGGCCGACTTCGCGAAAAGCTACGCCAATCCTCTGTTCAACAGCGCGGTCACGTTCATGGAAGTGTTTCCAGTCGGGCTGATCATGGCGCTCGTTTCCGCCGCGATCCTGCGCCGGAAGGAGCGGCCGACGGCGGCGGAACCCGTCGCGGCCTAGCGGGGCGACCTCCCCCCGAGGTCACTGTAGATAGCCGAGCGCCTTCAAACGCCGTTCGCTCTCCTGGGCCGCGTCCAGGGTCGCCGCGGCGCCTTGGTCTCCTTCGGCTTTCTGGAGGCGCGCTTCGAGGCGCGCGCGGAGCCGACGGTAGGTCTCGGGGTCGGCGGTGAGGCGGTCGTGCTGCTCGGTCGAGTCGGCGAGCAGGTCATAGAGCGCGAACCGCCCGGCCGCTCCCGGGGCTCTTTTCGAATCGAAGATCAATTTCATCCTGCCGTCGGTCGTGCTTCGCAACGTGTACTGAAGCGATTCCGTGGTCGGATGAACCGGGCGCCCCTGTTCGATCAGCGGACGCAGGCTCACGCCCTCCAACGGCACGTGCGTCTGCAATCCGAGGTAGTCGAGGATCGTCGGTACCAGATCGAGATTCTCGACCGGCGACGCGATCCGGCCCTGGCGCTCGCCTCCCGGAAGGCGGACGATCAGCGGCACGTGGATCGAGGTGTCGAACTGCGTTTCGCAGTGCAGGACGCGACCGTGTTCCAGGAACTCCTCGCCATGATCCGCGGCGATCACGAGGATCGAGGAGTCGAGCAGGCCGCGCGCGCGCAAGTTCGCGAACAGCTCGCCGAGCTGCGCATCGAGATAGGCGAGCTCGCCGTCGTAAAGGGCGCTCAAGGTCTCGATCTCGTCCGGGGTCGGCTCCACCTTCGGCCCCTCTCCGAGCAGGCTCGACAAGATCGGTTGCGGATTGCCCTCTAGCGCCCAGTCGCGGATTCCGGACGTAGGAGGCTGGGGCAGAAATTTCTCGCGGTACGGCGATGGCGCAGCGTAGGGGCTGTGGACGTCCTGGTAGTGCAGGTAGAGAAAGAACGGCTCGGAAAGTTGCTTCAAGTATCGGTTCGCGCGCCGGTTCATGCAGTCGGCGCGGCGGTGGAAGCACGTCTCGTCAAAGATCTCGAAGCCGCGATCGAAGCCGCCGTGCAGGTTGAACGACGATTCGGTCTTGCGCACGATCGGGCTGGCCGAGACCGCGATCGAGCGGTACCCCGCGGCGCCCAAGATCTCCTGCAGGGCGGGAAAGCCGTCGGGGATGCCGATCCGCTTCTGCGGTTGGCCGAAGAAGCGAGCCGGCCAGCGCGAGGTGAGGATCGAATTGACCGAAGGGAACGTGCAGGCCGCTTGGCTGCGCGCCTGCTCGAACAGCAATCCCTCTTGGGCGAACGCATCGAGGTTCGGAGTGGTTGCCCGGCCGTACCCATACGACGACAAGCGGTCGGCGCGCAGGGTGTCGAGCAGGAGGAAGATGACGTTCGGCCGCCGGGCCGCGCTCGCCGAAGGTGCGGACTTTGGCGCTTCGCAGTTCGCGGCGCAGAGCGCCAGAGCCGCCAAAAACGACCCGGCGATCGAACGGCGGAAAATCGACCGGTCTCTCCTCACTGCAAGTAGCCGAGCGCCTTGAGTTGCCGCTCTCCCTCGCGGGCCGCGTCCAGGCTCCCCGCGGTCGCCAACCCTCCTTCGAGCAGCGTCATCCGCGCTTCGAGCTTCTTGCGCAGCGCAAAGTAGGTCCGCCGTTCGCTCGCGAGCACATCCTTTTGCTCGAACCGATCGGCCGCGAGGTCGTGGAGCTGGAAGCTGCCCTTCGTCTGGTCGAAGATCAATTTCGAGCGGCCGTCGGTGGCGCTACGCAGGGCGTACTGAAGAGAAAACGACGTGTCGTGTACGGGAGTACCCTGCTCGATCAGGGGGCGCAGACTTACCCCATCGAGCGGCGAGGGGGGCGCAATCCCCAGGTAGTCGAGGATCGTCGGCGTGAGATCCAGATTCTCGACCAACTCGGCGATCCTTCCCGTCGCCCTCTTTCCTTTGGGCCGAAGCGAGGGCGGCAGCCGCACGATCAGGGGCACGTGGACGGAGGTGTCGTAGAGCACCTCGCAGTGGATCATCCGGCCGTGCTCCATGAACTCTTCGCCATGGTCGGCGGCGACGATCACGATCGAAGTGTCGAGCAGGCCGCGCTGTTGCAAGTTCGCGAACAGCTCGCGGAGCTGATCGTCCATATACGCCAGCTCGCCATCGTACAGGCCGCTCATGTAGGCCACGTCGCGCGCCGACATTTCGACCTTCTGCCCCATGCCGGTGAGGCTTCGCCGGATCGGCCGCGGATTGCCTTTCAAGATCCATTGCCGCGCCTCCGGATAGGGCTCGACGAAGCGCTCCTTAAAGGGCGAGGGCGGGATGTAGGCGCTGTGGACGTCCATGTAGTGAAGGTAGAGGAAGAGCGGCGCCTTCACCATCCGATTCAGGTGATGCTGGGCGCGGCGGTTGACGCAGTTCGCGCGGCGAATGTGGCAGGTCTCGTCGAACACGTCGAAGTCGCGCTCAAAGCCGCCGTGCAGGTTGTGGTGCGACGGGTTCTTGCGCACGATCGGGCTTGCGGTGACGGCCATCGTCTGGTAGCCCGCTTTTTTGAGCATCCCTTCGAGCGTCTCGTACTCGGGCGGAATACCGATCTTGTCGTCCGGCTGGCCGAGGAAGTGGATCGGCCAGCGCGAGGTGAGGATCGAGTTGACCGAGGGGAAGGTACACGCGGCCTGGCTTCTCGCCTGTTCGAACAGGACGGCATCTTCAGCGAACGCATCGAGGTTCGGCGTCGTCGGTTTGCCGTAGCCGTAGGCGGAGAGCCGATCGGAGCGTAGGGTGTCGAGCAGGATGAAGATGACATTCGGCGGGGCCGGCGGGGGCGGCGGCGGCGGCTTGGCGCAGCCGGTGGTCCCGGTGAGGCACGCTGCAACGAGCAGGACGAGAAAAAAGGAGATGCGGCTGCGAGTCATGTCGGCTCGATTGTACAATTCAAACGGAGGAGAACCGCTCGATGCGCATCGCCCTAGGCTCGGACCACGCCGGATTCCGCTACAAAGAAGAGATCGAGGCCCTGCTGCTCTCGCTCGGCCACGAGGTGAAGGACTTCGGCACCCACTCGACCGACCCGGTCGACTATCCCCTGTTTTGCCGCCCGGTGGCCGAAGCGGTGGCGCGCGGTGAAGTCGACCGCGGCATCGTGCTCGGCGGCTCGGGCAACGGCGAGGCGATGTCGGCCAACCGGGTGAAAGGGGCGCGTTGCGCCCTCTGCTGGTCGCTCGAAACCGCCCGTCTCGGCCGCCAGCACAACGACGCGAACGTGATCTCGATCGGCGAACGGATGATTCCGCTGGAGCTGGCGCTCGAGATCGTCCGCGTCTTCCTCGACACCCCGTTCGAGGGCGGGCGCCACTCGCGACGCATTCAGATGCTCGATGAGTGACCGCGAAGCGCTGGCGAGGGCGCTCGGGAGCGGTGTGCGCTTCGACGTACCGCTCGCGCCGTACACGACGTTTCACCTCGGCGGCCCGGCCGATCTGTTCTATGAGCCGGAGAACGCGGAGGACCTCACCGCGGCGATCTTTCGAGCGCGCGAAGCTCGGATTCCGTGGTTCCTGCTCGGCTGCGGCGCCAACATCCTGGTGGGAGACCGGGGATTTCGCGGCCTGGTGATCCGCAACCAGGCGCGCGGCCTGTCGATCGATTCCTCGGCGGGGACGATCCGTGCCGAAAGCGGCGCGATCGTCTATCCCGACCTGATCGACGCCGCGATCGATGCCGGTCTTTCCGGGCTCGAACACTATGTCGGCATTCCGTCGACCGTCGGCGGCGCGATCTGGCAGAACCTCCACTTCCTCTCCCCCGCTCCGGCCCGCGAACGGACGATGTTCATTGCGGAGGTCACGCACGAAGCGGAGATTCTCTCCGCCGAAGGGGAGCGTCGAACCGTCCCCGCCGCCTATTTCGAATTCGGCTATGACACCTCGATCCTCCACCACCGCAGGGACATCGTGCTCAGCGTCACGTTCGCGCTCGAAGCGGCGGACCGAGAAGCGCTGCGGCGGATCGCGAGCGAAAACCTGGCGTGGCGCGCCGAAAGGCATCCGCCGCTCGCCACCGAGCCCTCCGCCGGTTCGATCTTCCAGAAAATCGAAGGGATCGGCGCCGGCCGCCTGATCGACCAATGCGGCTTGAAGGGCTTTCAGATCGGCGGGGCTCAGGTCTCGCCACGCCACGCCAACATCTTCATCAACGCCGGAGGCGCCACCGCCGCTGACGTACGCGCCCTGATCGCCCACGTCCAGCAGGGGGTCGAGCGGGAAACCGGCTACCGCCTGTGCCCGGAGATTTCCTTCATCGGGGAGTTTTAGAGCGAAAAGGAAGGGCGCTTCCGACCACCCTTCTTTTTGGCCGGCAAGCGGCTGCCAAAGTTCTACTTTGTTTCCTTCCGGATCGATGACCCAGGCAAACTTTCCGTACTCGGAATCGTCGATCTTCTCGAGACGTTGCAGCCTTCTTCGCGCAAAACTTTGACCAGTGCGTGGAGATCCTCCACCCGGTAGTGGCCTCTCAATTCGGATCCCACCGGGCTCGGGAGTGCGCCGGCGAAGTCACGCAACCAGGCCCGAAGCCACGGGAAATTGCCTCGCTCTGGCACCCGAATTCGATTTTCTCGGTGGCGAGAACGAATTTCTCGGTGACTTCAGCGACTTTCTCTGTGACTTCAGTGATTTTCTCTGTGACTTCAGTGATTTTCTCGGTGACTTCGGTGATTTTCTCGGTGACTTCGGTGATTTTCTCGGTGACTTCGGTGATTTTCTCGGTGACTTCGGTGATTTTCTCGGTGACTTCGGTGATTTTCT
>JBBRUC010000155.1:0-14340 GCA_038248205.1 Thermoanaerobaculia bacterium | reverse complement strand
CCGCGCGCGAACTTCTCCAACGGCTGCCTCTCTTCGATCGAAAGAACAATCTCCGGCGCAACTCGCATCCTTGAATCCTCCCATAGGAAGATACGAGCGAAATCCGATTAAGGTTCATCAAATCGGGCGCCCTACACTAGACGAGACAGCCGAGACATGACCGAGGGGTCTCTGAAAGTCCGAGGAGAGATCAGCTGAAGTTGGAAGTTTTCACCCATAAAACAGGAGGAACACCATGGCGAGCATCAAAGAAAGTCTTCACGGCCTCAACGAAGTCGACGGTTTTATCGGCGCCTGTCTGGTCGACAGCAACAGCGGCATGATGATGGGCGCGGAGGGGGGCGGTCCTTCGCTGGATCTCGAAGCCGCAGCCGCGGGCAATACGGAAGTCGTTCGTGCCAAGCGCAAGACGATGGCGGCGCTCGGCTTGAAGGACACGATCGAGGACATCCTGATCACGCTCGGCAAGCAGTATCATCTGATCCGTCCGCTCGCCGCCAAGGACGGCTTGTTCATCTACCTCGTGCTCGATCGGAGCCGCGCCAACCTGGCCTTGGCTCGCCACAAACTGGCCGACACCGAGAGTAATCTCATCGTCTGACCGCTCCGATGGCCGCCCGCCATCGAACTAACCACGGAGACAGTTTAAATGGCTACCGAAAAAGATTACGTTGATTTTTTCAGCAAGATCGATGCCGAAATCTCCGGCTTGATCGCCGTTTCGGTGGTCGACCTCGAATCCGGCATGACTCTCGCCGTACGCAGCAATCGTCAGGATTTCGACCTGTCGACGGCGAGCGCGTTCAACAGCGAGATGGTCAAGATGAAGCTGAAGACGATGAAGGCCCTCGGCCTTACGTCGACGCTCGAAGACATGCTGTTGACGCTTTCCGACCAGATCCACCTGATCCGGATGATTTCGCCCACGGCGTTCGTCTACCTCGCCGTCGATCGGGCGAAGACCAACCTGGCGATCGCCCGCACCGTGGTCGCCAAGCACTCCGCGGCCATCGGCTGATCTTCAAGGCGCCGGGCGTTGAAGCCGCCGGGCGCCGCCCACCCTCTCTCGCCCGAGCGTGGGGGGCTCCCCCTTTCTTTTGCTTTCGTATTGAGGTTAGAATCATTCCCAATCGGAAAAACGTTCGCATTCTGAATTCCTGGCGCGTTCGGCTTTGCCGTTCGATCTGTCGGCCTGTTGTCGATTGGCGGTCTGATGAGCGATGTAGAAGAAGTTGGGGGGCAAGGGACGAGACTCCTTGAGGAGGCGGTCCAGGCCGCCCATCGTGGGGACGATGGCATTGCGCGGAGCCTGTTGCTCCACGCGAGCGGGATCGAGTCGACGCTTGATTCGATCTGGCTTTGGCTCGCGCACCTCTCCTCCTCATTGGCCGATCGAGAACGCTACCTGCGCATAGTGCTCGCCAACCATCCCGGCCATTTCGTCGCGATCGCGATGCTCGCGGATACCCTGTGCGAAGAAGGGATCGCCGCCGCCAAGGCTGGCGCCCGGGACCGGGCAAAGGCCTTGCTGATAGGGGCGATCGAGATCGATCGGAGCAAGGAATCCGCATGGCTCTGGCTCGCCGCCGTCGAAGAGACGAAAGAACAGAAAAGGCACGATCTTTCCGAGGTGCTGGCGCTCGATCCCCACCATCGCTAGGCGCTCGCCTTGCTCGATCTGCTCGATGGGCGACCCGACCTGGGCAGGAAGACGCAGAGGGAAGAAGCCCGCGGGCAGACGGATGGATCTCGTGGTCTAATCGGCATTCCATCGCTGAAAGGCAGAACGGAGAATCGAGCCATGGCTTCCGAAAAAGAATATATGGAGTTCTTCAACAAAGTTGACGCGGAGATCGCCGGATTGATCGCGGTGTCGGTCGTCGACCTGGACTCGGGCATGACCCTTGCCGTGCGCAGCAATCGTCAGGATTTCGACCTGTCGACGGCGAGCGCGTTCAACAGCGAGATGGTCAAGATGAAGCTGAAGACGATGAAGGCCCTCGGCCTTACGTCGACGCTGGAGGACATGCTGCTCACCCTCTCCGACCAGATCCACCTGATTCGGATCATTTCGCCCGCGGCGTTCGTCTACCTCGTCGTCGATCGGGCGAAGACCAACCTGGCGATCGTCCGCACCGTGGTCGCCAAGCACTCCGCGGCGATCGGCTGACCCATAAGGCGCCCGTCCGGTTCATCGCCGCCGGGTGCCGCATCCCCTCAGCCATGGCCCGGTTAGACCTCGATCGAGATTGTATCGTCGTACGCATCGTGTACGACGGTACCGCCCGATCCGGGAAGACCACGACGTTGCGCTCGCTCGGCGTGAGCCTGGGGCGCGAGATCGAGACCCCCGCCGAAACGGAGGGCCGGACCCTGTATTTCGACTGGCTCGATTACACGGGCGGACGGTTCGATGGTCGAGCGATCCGCTGCCAGGTGGTGACGGTGCCCGGCCAGACCTCGCTCGAACACCGCAAGAAGAAGCTGCTCCTTGATGCCGACGCGGTCGTATTCGTGGCGGATACCTCGGCCGCGGGCTACCCGCCCAGCCTCGCGGCTCTGCGGGAAAGCCTGATCGACCTCGGCGAGCGTCGGCCGCCGGTTGGCTTGGTGGTCCAGGCCAACCAGCGCGACCGGCTCGATGCAGTTCCGATCGCCAAGGTGCGCGCCGACTGCGCCGCCCTTTCCTTGAACCTGGCGGTGACCGAGTCGTCGGCCACGAGCGGCCTCGGCGTACGCGAGGCCTTCGTCTTTGCGGTACGCCTGGCCCTCGACCGGGTCCGCGAGCTGCAACAGTCGGGTCAGTTGCCCGCGGGACGGCCGGAGGTGGAGGACGCGGCCGGCCTATTCGCCGAGATTCAAAGCGGCGAGACGAGCGAAACCTCGGCAAGAGTCTGGGCGGCCGGCGTCGAAGTGAGCTCCGAACCCTGGTTGCGGGGCCGGTCCGCGGCGCGATCCAGCACGGCAAGCTCCACGTCGTCGCAGCAGGGCGCCCCCTGGCCTCCAGATGGGTCGGTGCCGAGCGGCCTGATCTGGCCGCCGGTCGCGGGACGCTTCATGCTTGAGGAGGCGGCCGATCTCGTCCTCGCGCCGAGCCGCCGCCCGGACGGTTCCTGGGCGAACGAAGCAGGAGCCTCGTGGCGGCTCCACTCCGACCTCGAAGCGCTCTATTTCGACCTCGACGAAGGGCGCTCTGCGTTGATCGAATGGGCGCGTCACCACGCGGCCGTCGCGCACCTGCTGTCGCGCCGCTCGATCGTGCTCTCCCGGGCGGCGCCGGGGGCCTGGCGGCTCTGGCAGCTGGTGGCTTCGATCCCGACCCTCGAATGCGGCGTGCGGCAAGTCTGGGACGAAGGGACACCGGAATCGATCGCGAGCGTTCTCTTGGAGGCGGCCAAGCGAAGCCTGGATATCCAAACGCGGCTTGCCGCAACATCCCTCGCGGAGCTGGGAACCTTCGCCAACCTGGCGGTCGAAAACGGTCTGACCGTCTACGGCGGACTGTTCCCCTCGAAGCTGGAGCGCGCGGTGGCAAGGGCCGCCTCGGCGGAGTCGGCGGGCGAGATCCTGCGCCAACACTTCGCGCCGATGCTGCGCGATTTCGTGGCCGCCGGGACGTGGGAGCACAACCTTCGGGTGGTGGTCGAGATTCGACGGCAGGCCGAGGTGCGCGGCTGGTCGGGGATCGGCGAGATCCTCTGCCGGCTGTTGCCGCCGGCCTGAGCCGTTCTTACAAGGCGTGGAAACGCCCCGGGCAGATTCGCTTCGGCGTGGCTTCGATTCCGGTTCGAAACGCCGAGTCAGCCCGCATCGAGACGGGCACAGAACGTGCTTTGTTCAGGGGCCACCGATAAAATCGCCGGGTGGAGAGCCCCGGCCGCTGGAGAATTAAGGAATGCCCATGGATCCGTTGGTGAAAAGAAACTGGATCGAGATTCAGAAGCGGTCGCCCGGCTCGCCGGCCTCCCCGGAGGGGCCGACAACTTCGACGTGCAGTTCGCGTTCGGTCTCGGGCTCTTGAATCTCGGACGGTGGCAGCAGGTGGGTTCGCCCGGCGGAAGCAATTTGGCGTAAGGTTCCAATTCAATGCATCGGGTACTAGTGATCGATGACAACCCCGACGATCTGACCCTCGCCGAGGTCGCCCTGTCCCGGGCAGGGTTCGACGTGCTGCTCCTCGACGAGCCGTTGCGTTCGGTGGACATCGCCGCGGCACACGAAGTTGCCGCCATCCTGTTGGACCGCCGAATGCCCGATTCGTCCGGCATCGAGGTGCTGCGGGCGCTGCGCGCCGACCCGCGAACCCGGTCGATTCCGGTCCTCTTCCTGTCGGCCGACGGCGAGGTTTCGGCGCGGATCGAGGGCCTGCAGGAGGGGGCGGACGACTACATGCCGAAGCCCTTTCACCCAGCCGAGCTGGTCCTGCGCATGGAGCGCCTGGTCGCTCGCAGCTCGACCGAGGTCTACAGCCTGGAGGGAAAGATCGAGGACATTCCACTCGCCGACGTGTTGCAAACCTTGCGGCACGGGCGGCAGAGCGGCGTCCTGATCGCCGCGGTGGGGGAGATCGGCCGACTGGTGATCGCCGAGGGCGAGATCCTGTCCGCGTCCCGCGGGCGTCTCACCGGACGCGAGGCCTTGGTCGATCTGGTCGCGACGACGAAGGGACGTTTTCGCTTCGTTTCGCGGTCGACCTCGCACGAGAGCTCCCGCTCGACCGAGCCGATCGACTTGCAAGGCGCGATGCTCGAATCGGCCTGGCTGGAAGACGAGCTGGGCCGGGTCTCCGGGCGGCTGCCGCTGGCGGAGGATCTCCTGTGGCTGCGCCGAGCGCCCGGCGTGATCGACGGCCTTCGCCCGCTGCCGATCGATGAGGTCGCGGCGATTCTGCGCCGTCGGCCGGGGGCGACGCTCGCCGAGGTCATCGCGCAGCTTGCGCTGGCGCCGCCTCGGGTCTCCCTGGCGGTCGCCTTGTTGATCGAAGAGGGAAGCGTCGCGGTGGCCACCCCGTCCGATCTCCAATCCGAGGCGAAAGCTTCGTGAACGCTCCCGCCAGAGGGCCCGCTCCCGGGGCCGCCCGCGCGCTCGCGCTCGCCGCGGGGCTCGCGGCCCTGGCCGCTCTGGGGCTTGCCTTTTGGGGCGGCGAAGAGATCGCGCGCTGGCGCAAAGCGACGACCTTTACCTTGAGCGACGAGCGCGCCGGAGCGGGTATCAAGATCGTCCCGCCAGGCGCGGCCGAGATGGCCGCCGCGGAGCGCTCCTTCCAGGGGATCGAGATCGCCGCCGTTGCGGCCCTTCTGCTGGGTGCCGCCGCTCTAGTCTCCCGCCGCCTGCTCCCCGGCGGCGGCGCGGGTGCCGCAGCGGCCGTGGACGGGAATCGCCCGAGGTCCACCCGTCCGCCGGTAGCGCTCGGCGACACGATGCTCGAAAGCCGGGAGTTGTTCGCACAATCCCTCGATCTGGTGTTCGTCTTGGACGCCGACGAGCGGTTCGGCGCGGTCAATCCGCGCTGGCTCGAAACCGTGGGCTATCCGCGCGATGAGACCTTGAGGCTCCGCTTCTCCGATGTCTTGCGGCCGGATCAGGTTCCGTTGTGGCAGCAGATCTTCGCCGCCGTGCGTCTCGGCGAACGCTCGCCGTCCTTTGAGATCGTGCTGCTGTCAAAAGAAGGACGGGAAGTCCTGTGCGAGGGTTTCTGCTGGCCGCGGCTCGATCCGAAGGGTCGGTTCGTCGAGCTGCGGGGCCTGTTGGTAGACGTTTCGAATCACCTCTTCGCCGAGCGCGAGCAGGCGCTCGGCGAAGAGCGGTTCCGCACCCTGTTCCAGCGCATTCCGTCGCCGCTGCTGATCTACGAGCGGGGTAGCTTCAAGATCCTCGGCGCCAACGAACGGGCGCTCGAACAGTACGGCTATTCCCGCTCCGAAATTCTGGCCCTGCGCTGGACCGATTTGCTCGCTCCCGAAGACCAACCGCGGGCGGCGAAGCTGGGGGACGAAGGGGCCGTTGCGCTGGCCGGAACCTGGCGCCATCGCCAATGCGACGGGCGAATTTTCGACGTCGAGGTAAGTGCCTATCCGACCGAATTCGCCGGCCGCGGGGCCTGGCTTGCCTTCGTCCGCGACGTCTCCGAACAGAAGAAGACGCGCGAGGCGCTACGCGACAGCGAGAAGCGCTACCGCGAGCTGTTCGAGTCCTCGGGCGACCTGATCCAGAGCGTCGATGCCCAAGGGCGCTTCAACTACGTAAACCCGGCATGGCTGAGGGCGCTCGGCTACGAGCCGGAGGAGGTCCCCGGCCTCCGTCTCTTCGACGTCATCGCCCCCCACGAAAAAGCGCACTGCCAGAAGATGTTCGAGGTTCTGGTCTCGGGCGAGAGCCAACACCAGCAGATCGAGACGGTGTTTCTGGCGCGAGACGGCGGCCGGCAGATCGAACTCGAAGGGGTCGTCTCCTCGGTCTTCGACGACGGGGAGTTCGTTGCCACGCAGGGGTTCTTCCGCGACGTCACCGATCGACGGCGCTTGGAATCCGAGCGGCAGGTCTATCTCGAACGGATCGAGCGTCAGAAGGTCGACCTCGAACTGCGCAACCGGGAGGTGGAGCGGGCCAACCGGCACAAGAGCGAATTCCTGGCCACCATGAGCCACGAGTTGCGTACGCCGCTCACGGCGATCATCGGCTTTTCCGACCTGCTCGCCGACGGTTTTGCCGGCGACCTCAACGAGACGCAAGGAAACTATCTCGGCTTCGTCCGCAAAGGTTCGCGCCATTTGCTGCAGTTGATCAACGACGTGCTCGACATGTCGAAGATCGAGGCTGGCCGCCTGGAACTCGACCCGGAGGATTTGGAGGTCGGCGAAGTGGTGGCGGAGGTCCGCTCGACGATCGAGCCGTTGGCGGCCGCAAAACGACTGGAGGTGGTGAACCTCGTTCCCGAGGCACTGATCGTTCATGCCGATCGGGTGCGCTTGAAGCAGATCTTCTTCAACCTGCTTAGCAACGCGGTCAAGTTCTCTGCCGACACGGGACGGATCGTGATCGAGGCAACAAGGGTCGGCCGGTTCGTCTGCCTGTCGGTGCGCGACGAGGGTACGGGCATCGCCCCCGAACAGCAGGAGGCGATCTTTCAGCCGTTCCGCCAGGTGCCGACCTCCGGCCGGCGCGAAGGCACGGGCTTGGGTCTCGCGATCGTGCGTCGTCTGGTCGAGCAGCACGGCGGCCGGATTTGGGTCGAAAGCGCCCTGGGCAAAGGGAGCACGTTCGCGTTCCTATTGCCGGCCGCAAGGCTCGCGGAGATCCGTCCCGCGCCCGCCTTGGCGATGCGCGTTGAAGAGCGAACCCGGCCTTTGATCCTGGTGGTGGAGGACGATGCCTCCTGGCGCGAGCTGCTGCAAAGTCAGCTCACGGCCGCGGGCTACGACGTGGTGGCGATGCCCTGGGAGCCTTCCGCGAGGGTCAAGATCTACGCCCTGGCCCCCGATCTGGTGCTGCTCGAAGTGCTCTCCGGCCAGTCGGCCGGTTGGCGTCTGCTCGAAGAGCTGGGCAAGGATTCGGACGAGGAGGCGCCGGACGTGGTGGTGGTCTCGGACCTCGACGAACGCCGTCGCGGCTTTGCGCTCGGCGCGGTCGAGTTTCTGGTCAAGCCTCTCGTGCGCGAGATCCTGCTCGAAGTGGTGGCCCGCCATGCGCCGCCCACCGCGGCCGCAAAACCGGCGCCTGTCCTGTTGGTCGACCATCAGGCCGAACGGCAGAGGCTGCTCGCCACGGCGATCCAAGACGCGGGTCTCCGCCCGCTCACCGCGCGCGACGGCCCGGAGGCGCTGGAAATCCTCGCCTGGGTTCATCCCTGCGCGTTGGTGATCTCCCTCGACCTGCCGGAAATGGACGGCTATCAAACCGTGCTGCGCCTGCGCGCCGATCCGGTCTATGCCGATCTGCCCATCCTCGCTCTCACCGCCGAAGGCAGCGCGGAGGATGGGCTCAACGTCCTCTCCGGCCGTTCCCGCCTGCTCGAAATCGCGGCGGTTCCCGATCCGCAAGGCATAGTGGAAGAGCTGCGCACCCTGCTCGAAGCCTCCACCGTGCCGCCGGCAACGGCGACCGTTCTGTCGTAGCGGGCGACCGAGGTCCGGGCTCGGGCGCCGGGGGCTGAGCGTAGGCGAATTCTCGCTCGCGGTATCCTAAGGGTTCACAAGCTACAGCTCACGCCGGTTCCGCGGGCCGCTCGATGGCGCTGATCGACGGCATCTCGCTCGAATGCCATCGGGTCGGCTCGTAGGGCGTACTCGTCCCTGAAGCGCACTTCGCTGTTGGGGGGGGGGATGCTTTAGGATACGGTGAATGAGTCAAGCCACTCGGTTCCGTCGTCTGGTGTTCGCCGCGTTGCCGGCGCCTGCTGTCCGCGCTCTGTTCTGCGCTCTGCTATGCGCCACGGCTGGCGCGCTGTCGGCGTTCGCCGCCACTCCGGCCACACTGGTCCGCGACCTGCGCCACGATCCGGGGCCGAGCCTGTCCTCTTCCTCCCCTTCTTCCTTCGTGTCGCTTGGCGGGCGGGCGCTCTTTTGGGCGCGCACGCCGCTCCTTGGAGCGGAGCTCTACCGCACCGACGGAACGGTCGCAGGGACGGCGTTGATCGCCGACCTCTGCCCGGGGCGCTGCGATTCGCTCGCCCAGTTGGAAGTTGCCCCGATCGCCGCAGTCGGGTTCGCTTTTTTCCTCGCGACCGACGGCTCGCGCGGGTTGGAGCTGTGGCGGAGCGACGGTACGACCGCGGGAACGCGGCCGATGATCGATCTGGTTCCTGGCCCGGAGGACGGCACCTACCTCTTCTTGCTCGACGGCGGTGACCGTGCGCTATTCGCGGCGTTGCCGCCGAGGGGTGAGGGGCTCGACCTGTGGGCGAGCGACGGCACGGCCGCAGGGACCGCGCCGTTCGCGCGGGTGAGGGACGAGGGAGTCACCCCCCTCTCCGAGCAGGCGGCGCTCGCGCCCCGCGGGCCTTTGCCGGAGGGACGGCGGGTCTATTTCGAATTCTTCGTCGGCTCGGCTCGCACGGTCTGGGAGAGCGACGGAACGGCGTTCGGAACGCGGAAGGTTCGCTTGGTTCCGGAGACGGGGAGCACGTTGCCCTGCGTGGAGCGCGGCGACCTGCCCCGGGTGGTTCGCGGCGGCCTGGTGCTGGCTATTGCAAGCGGCGGCACGGGGTGCGAGCCCTGGTACGCGGCGGACGGGATCGCCCGGCCCCTGGGGGATTTGGCCCCCGGCGCCCGCGGCTCGTTTCCCCACGGGGTGGTGACCTTCGGGGATCTCACCCTGTTCGCGGCCAACGTGCCGGGGCTCGGCGAGGAGCTTTGGCGAACCGACGGCACGGCGGCGGGGACGCTCCTGGTGGGGGACGCCTTTGTCGGCACGTCGAGCGGATTTCCCCGTTATCTCGGCCGGCTGGAAGACGAGGCCTACTTCCGGCTGTGCGACGAGGAGAGCGGCTGCGAGGTGTGGGGGACGAGCGGCGCGGTCGGGAGTCTCCACCGCCTGACCGATTTCGCGCCCGGCGCCGCCTCGTCCAACCCGACCTCCGCCGGGGTGGCCGGAGGACGGCTGTTCTTGAACATGATTGCAGACGCTGGGGCAGAGGACCTGGTCGCTTTGGAATCCGACGGAACGCTCGTTCGGCTGGCGAGCGTCCCCGATGGGTCGATCCCCGTGCCCTTTGCCGCCGCCGGCCCGCTCGCCATCTTCGGCGCCGATTTGGGCGACGGCCGGGGCATCGAGCTCGCGGTAAGCGACGGTACGGCCCCGGGGACCGGGGCGCTCGTCGATCTCAGCCGCGGCGATTCCTCGTCGAATCCGGCCCAGCTCACCCGAACGGCCGGGCGGTTGCTGTTTACCGCGACCGACGACGTGCTGGGCAACCAGGTCTGGCGTACCGACGGCACGGCCGCGGGAACCGGCCTGGTCGCCGTGCTGCCGGGAGGTGTCGGGCTTTTACTCGCGCCGACTTCGTTCGGCGTGGCGCTGCAAGCGCCCGACGGATCGGTCCGCCACGCCCGGGCGCGCTCCGGCGGCATTCCCTTCCTGTTTCGGCCTGAGGGCGAGTTTCCCTCCGCGGACGCAGGATTCGCACTCGGCGGTGCCGCTCTTTTCTTCGTCTCGGCGGGCGATGCGCCATCTTCCACCCTCTCGCTCTGGCGGACAAACGGGCGACCGGATGGCACGGTGCGGTTGGCGCAGATCGCTCGGTTCAACCCGTTGGTCGGATACCGGTTGACTACCGCGGTCGCCCCGGACCGTAAGTTCGCCTACTTCCTGCCAACCAACACGGACGGCGAAGTGGGAGACCTCACCGACGGTCTGTGGCGCACCGACGGCACCGCCGCGGGCACCCGCCGCGTGGTCGCCCGGCCGTGCGATCCATGCACCGACGTGCGGGCTGGCGAGGCGGTCGTCGCCGCGGGCGGCAAGCTGTTCTACGTCATCGAAGACCTCGCCGATCGGTTCAGCCAGCTCTGGGTGAGCGATGGCACAGGGGCCGGAACGAAGAAGCTGCTCGAAGGGCCGGGCACGTTCGATGGCGGGGCAATCCAAGCGCTCGCGCGGCGTGGCACCCGGGTGCTGTTCGTCGCGTTCGACGCCGAGCATGGTCGCGAACTGTGGACCACCGATGGCACGAAAGCCGGCACGCGCCGGCTGATCGACCTGCGCCCGGGCGATGCGTCCTCGGCTCCCGAGGAACTCACCTCCCTCGGCAACCGGGTGTACTTCTCGGCCGATGACGGCAAGGCCGGACGCGAGCTGTGGACGACCGACGGGACCGCGGGCGGCACCCGCAGGGTGGCCGACATACGGCCCGGGTACCGGGGCTCGGTGCCGCAGGCGCTTACCGCGATCGGCGACCGGCTGGTGTTCGCGGCCGACGACGGGACGCACGGCCTCGAAGTCTGGTCGAGCGACGGCACGGCTGCGGGCACGCGGCTCGCCAGCGACGTACAGGTCGGTCGCCTGCCGTCCTCCCCGAGAGATTTCGTGGCGCTCGGATCGAATCTGCTGTTCGTCGCCGAACGTGCCGAAAGCGGTCGGGAGCTCTACCGGCTACCGCTTTCGGCGCTCTCCGCCGACTGATTCCGTTGGTTGCCTCTGGCCTTTCCTCGGACCCTGCCATAAGCTGGGCGGGTCTTCCCGGCCGACGCCGGGCCCGAAAATCCAGGCGCAAACTTTTTGCGGGGGAGTGGAGCTATGGCAGGTAGGACTGTTGGGATCTACGTCGACGTCGAAAACATCACGCGCAATGGCGGTTTCGGCATGCAGTACGACGTGCTGCGCGAATTCGCCTGTCGCGATGGCGCGGATGCCGCGCGCATCAACGCCTATGTCCGTTTCGACGAGGAACGCTCACGGCGCAACGATCCCACCTATGCCAAGGTGCTGGAGTTCCACAACCGGTTGCGCGACATCGGCTACAAAGTGGTGGAAAAGCCGATCCGCTGGCAGTTTGATTCGGTGACCGGCGAAAAGTACGGCAAGGCCAACGCCGACATGGACATGGCGGTGGACATGCTGCTCCAGTCCGAGCGGCTCGACCGCGTCCTGCTCGCGACCGGAGACGGCGATTTCACCAAGGTGATCGAGGCGCTTCAATACCGCGGACTGCGCATCGAGGTGGTGGCGTTTGAAAACGTCGCCGAGTCGCTGCGCAACCAGGCGGACCTGTTCGTCTCCGGCTACCTGATTCCGAACCTGCTGCTGCCGAACAACCAGGCCGATCGCCGCCACTGGAACGACGAAGGTTCGCGCGTGCGCGGCATCTCGTATTGGGTGGACAAGGAAAAGAAGTACGGCTTCATCCGCTTCTTGACCACGGTCAACGACAACCTCTGGATCTACGACTCGCGCCGCCCGGGCTCGCCCTACGGCAACAGCTTCTTTCACATCTCGCAGCTGCGCGACTCAAACGTCTTCGACCGCCTGCCGAACCGCGAAGTGATCTTGGAGTACACCCTGCGCCGCGGCGAAAAGGGCTGGGAGGCCGAGGACATCGTGGCGGTCGGTGGCATGCCCCGCGCGCCGTTCTCCCCCTGGTCGCCGACGTCGGCCGCGGCAGCCCACGCTTTTGCGACCGAAACGGGCACCCACGCGATCGCCGCCCTGCGCGCCGAGACGGGCACCCACCACCCGATCGTCCGCCCGGAGACGGGAACCCATTCGATCGCCGCCCTGCGCCCGCCCGTTTGGGCCGAACGCGAAAGCGCCCTGCGCCCGCCGACCTCCGCGCCGCCGTCGGACCTCGAACCCGAGGGCGACGACGACGATGTGAAGGACGTGGATGATCGGGACGACATGGACGACGAAGCAGGGAACCGGTAGGCGCCAGCCCCGGATGGGCTGCGGCAGCGCATACGGCTGGGGCTCCCTACGGTAGGGAGCCCGTCCAGATCCCCGGCAGGCCGACCGCCTGCGCTTGGCGATCGAGCGCCGCCAGATCGCCTGAAATCAAACCGTCCAGCTCAGCCGCATACCTGTCGAGATCGACCTTCTCTCGCGCGTACTCTTCGCGCATGCCTTGGGTTGGTGCGCCGTCTCCTCCTTTGATCGCATCGAACAGCGGCGCAAGACGCGAATAGAGTTGGGCACCCCCTTGGAGCGCCAAGATGTCGTAGACGACAGTCGCTTTCGGGTTGTGCAACTTCCCTTCGAGCAGGTCGAGCTGGCCGATCGACGCGTCCGAGGCTGTGACGAAATCGGCCTTCGAGTCGTCCTTCCGCACCAGATCTGCGCGTGCGGCGATCTGCTTCTTGATCGTCCGCAACCGTTCGACCGTGCGGGTGAGGCGGGTGAGGTCCTCGCGTACGGCGAGGGCGAAATCGAGTTGCGCCGCGAGGTCGGTGGGGGCGACGGCGAAGCGCGGATCGGCGAGCAGGCGGCCGGTCATACCCTGGGTCTGGCCGTCGACGCTCAGCTTGAACGTGTAGTTGCCGGGCAGCGCGGTCGGGCCGAAGGCGGGGTAGCCCGCGTCGAGGACGCCGCCGGGAATCATCTCCGCGCCGTCCCAGCGGAGATCCCAGTAGGTGACGTTGAGCCCCGCGTCTTTGCTCAAGGTGCGATTTTTGAGATCGTCCAGCTCGCCCTTGACGTACTCCGAGCTGCCGGTCGCCTCGGGCTTTTCGGAGGTGCGCCGGGCGACCAGCCGACCGGAGTCGGTGTAGACCTCCAGCGTCAGATCGTCCTTCGGAACCTTCCCTAACCAATAGGCCACGCGAACGCCTCGTGGCGGATTGCTCGCGGTCCACACCCCTTGCCGGGCGACCCCTTCGCGGAGCGTCCAGCGGATCGCGTCGGGGGCGGAGAAGAGGTGGAGATCGCTCTTCTTGACCGCGTCCGTGAGATCGAACAGGAGCGACGTGTCGTCCAAAATCCACATCGAGCGGCCGTGGGTGCCGACCACCAAACGGTTGCCCGCCACCACGAGATCGTGGACTGCGACGGTCGGCAGGCCGAATCGGATCGGCCGCCAGGTTGCGCCGTCGTCGGTAGACAAAGTCACGCCGCGCTCGGTGCCGAGGTAGAGCACGCCCGGCCGCGCCGGGTCGGTGCGCACGGCGTGAAGGTAGATGTCTTTGGCGAGGCCGCTCTTTGCGTCGGCGCCCAAGCGTTTCCAGCTTTTGCCGAAATCGCTCGTCTTCCACAGGTACGGCCGCATGTCGTCGAGCCGGTGGGCATCGACCACCAGGTAGGCCGTCGCCGCGTCGGAGGCCGACGGTTCGATCATCGACACCGTTCCCCATTCGGGGAGACCGGGCACGGCGTGGGTGACGTTTTCCCAAGTTTCGCCGCCGTTGCGGGTGACGTGGACCAGGCCGTCATCGGTGCCGGCCCAGATCGTCCCGGCGGCTGCCGGCGATTCGGCGACCGCAAAGATCGTCGCGTAGGTCTCCACCCCCGTGTTGTCACCGGTGATCGGGCCGCCCGCCCACTTTTGCTTGCTCTTGTCGTTGCGTGACAGGTCGGGGCTGATCGCGGTCCAGGTCTGGCCTGCGTCCCGGGTGCGGAACAAGACGTTGCCGGCGTGGTAGACGGTCTTCGGATCGTGCGGCGAGACGAGGATCGGCGCGGTCCACTGGAAGCGGTAGAGGAGATCCTCGGCGCCGTGCCCTGACGGGTTGTCGGGGTAGATCGTGACGTTCCTCGTCTGGCCCGACTTGTGGTCGTAGCGGGTGATCGTGCCGCCGTACTCGCCGGCATAGATGATGTCCGGATCGGCGCTGTCGGAGGCGATGAATCCCGCCTCACCGCCGCCGACGCCGTGCCAATCCGCGTTGCGGATGCCGGTGTAGGCCAGCGTGTCGG
>JBBRUC010000154.1:0-14638 GCA_038248205.1 Thermoanaerobaculia bacterium | reverse complement strand
TCTCCGGCGAAGACGTTCGGCGTGGGCAGTCCCATGAAGCTGAGCTTCGAGCCGTCGGTGCCGCCGCGGATCGCTTGGCTCTGCGGTTCGATACCCGCGCGCCGGATCGCTTCGCGGGCGTTTTCGACCACCTGCGGGTGGTGGTCCAGCACCTCGCGCATGTTGCGGTAGCTCTCGTCGACTTTTACCTCGAAGGCGGCGCCCGGCCAGTCGGCCACGGTCTCTTGGGCTAGCTTTTGGAGCCAGGCTTCCTTTTCCCCGAGCCCGGATGTTTTGAAGTCGCGGATCAAGATCTTGACCGCCGTCTGGTCGACGCTCGGCGTGACCACATACGGGTGGACGTACCCCTCGTACCCGTCGGTCGTTTCCGGGGCGAGGCCGTCCTTGGGGAGCCGGTGGATGAAATCGGCGGCGACCTTGATCGAGTTGACCATCACCCCCTTGGCGAAACCCGGGTGGGTGTTGCGCCCTTGGAAGGTGATCGTCATCGCGTCGGCCGAGAAGCTCTCGAATTCAAGCTCGCCCCGTCGGCCGCCGTCCATCGTGTAGGCGCAGAGGGCGCCGAACTTTTTGACGTCGAAATACTTGGTGCCTTGGCCCACCTCTTCATCCGGGGTAAAGCCGATGCGGATCGGCCCGTGCGGGATCTCCGGGTGCGCCAGCAAAATCTCGGCGGCGGCCATGATCTCGGCCACTCCCGACTTGTTGTCGGCGCCGAGCAGGGTAGTGCCCGAGGCGGTGATTAAATCGTCGCCGATCCGCTCGGTCAGGTAGGGCAGCTCCGACGGCCGCAGCACGGCGGTCGGGTCGTCGGGCAGGACGATCTCCTGGCCCTGGTAGTTGCGGTGGATGATCGGCTTCACCCCGGCGCCGCTCATCTCGGGCGAGGTATCCACGTGGGCGATGAACCCGATGACCGGCACGTTCGCCTTGCCGCTGGTGGCCGGAATCGTCGCCATCACATAGCCGTATGAATCCATCTCCGCGTCGGAGAGCCCGAGGCCGCGCAACTCCTCGGCGAGCACGCGCAGGAGATCGAGCTGCTTTTCCGTGCTGGGGTAGGTGTCCGAAGTCTCGGACGACTGGGTGTCGTAGGTCACATAGCGCAGAAAACGTTCGACGACGGAAGAGGGGTTCATGCGGCGGGTTCTCCTTGGCTCATCGGCGATTCGATCGGCCCAGAAAGGACGGCGGGCCCTGGTCGACGTAAGGGTAGTCGAAGGCCCGCCGCTCGCAAAGCCTGCCGGGCTACCGGTCGTGGCTACTTGCGGAACCAGGGAGCGGCATAGGGGGATTTGAGGAAAAACTGGAGCAGCTTCTGCCCGATTTTGGATTCGGCTCCCTGGGCGGGATGGGTGCCGTCCGTCTCGAATTCGTCGCACGTCCAGGTGAGCCCGTCGTTGCGCGGCGTAAGCCCATCGGCCCACGGGTAGTAGGACCAGGCCAGCCACGGCGCCGTGCCGGCAGAGTTCAGGTCGCCAGCCCGAGGATCGGTGCCCTGGGCGCCGCGCATGGGGGCTCCGCGAGTTTCGCCTTCGATTTCCAAGGACCTTCGGGTTGGGATATCTACGCCGCGCGGGGCGGCAATGTGTCCGCGCTGGACGATAGCCAATCCGCCAAACTGACCGAGCCTACGATCGGCGGCAACTACACGCGGCCAAGGCGCTCTACCACGCCTACACCGAAACCTTTAGCTTCCCGCTTTGGGCAAGCACGGAACGGACTTGCTATCTGCCAAAAGCTGGGGATAAGTTCTAGCGCCCACTCCTGACGCCCGAGGGCGATCCGCGGCGGCGGCGGGTCGCCCAATGTCGCCCGGGTCCGATCAGGGGTGCTCTTCCGGGCAACCGTAGACGTAGACCGGTGTCCCCTTCGGCACCAGTTTCGGCAGCAGGTGCGAGGCGAACATGGGGATCCGGATGCAGCCGTGGCTCGCGGGGTAGGTTCGTACGTCTTCGCTGCCATGAATCGCGATGCCGCCCACGATATACAGGGGGTTGTGCATCTTGCCGAGTGGGCTCGTTTTCCATCCCGAGTGCTGGGCATAAACCTCCAGCCGGCCGCACGGAGTGACGGCTTGGGTCTCGGGATAGCCGTTTTCGTGGAATGTCTTGCCGCTGCCGGAAGAGATGGGGAGGATGTTGCCGACCTTGCCGTCGCCGTCCACGAGGAAAAGTACCTGTCGCGCGATATCGACTTCGACGTGCGGCCCGGGCGTCTCGCGCGGCCGGGGCGGCACCGCCACCGAGAGGGCGTTCCACTCAGCCCGGGTGAGCTGGCCCGTGGGCCGAGCCCGCTGGATCTTTTGAAAAGCGACGAGAGCATGGCGCGAGGCGCCGTCCCAAACGCCGTCGACCGGTCCCGTCCAGAAACCGAGATCGGCCAGCCGCTGCTCGGCCTGACGAATCTCGGCCCGCGAGAGAGCGGCTTTCTCCCGAGCGCCAACGGAACCCGCGGCGAGCGCGAGGAGAACGACTACGAAACAACGGCTACACGGCGGCATCATCGACTCCCCACTTCCATTGGACTGGCGGCCCATCCCAAGGCTGGATGGTACCTCGATTGGGTAGGCCAGGAGCGGAGGGGCTCTGTACTCAATCGTCTGGCGGCAGGGATAGAGCAATCGGAGTGCCAGCAAGGGGGGGCCGACTCCGGCAGAGGACTCGGCGCGACGCTTCAGGTCACGGCATGATCGGCGGGTCAACCCCCGAGGCGGATGGCTCCAGCCCCGGGGGATATGGAAATCGTTTGTACCCTTACCGGGCCGGATCGGTTTCGTCGGCTACGGTCTGCACGATCAGGGAGTCCCAATCGGCGTCCGACAGCGAGACCGGTACGAGGGCGCGAACACCCGCGAGCGAGACGGTGCTAAACCCGTTCTCATTGGTTTGGGCCTTGAGGTTCCGGGTGTCGAACCCCTTACCGCCCAGGACGCCGTCGGCGAGAGTGATCGAGCCTTCCCAAACCGTGTTCTCCGGGGTCCTCTCCGGCTCGTCGTTCTCGACCCCCTCCGGCGTCTCGTCACGGAAGATGAAAATCTGGACCCGCGCCACTTTGCCGCCACGGATCGCGCCGAGTTCGCCGTCGGTAAACGCAATCGCGACCGTATGAGAGGGATCATCGAACTGCGCATTGCTCGCGACGAAGCTGCCGCCCTGCTCGTTGTCGCAGGGAGGAGTCGTCGCCGAAGTGCCGGCGATTCCAAGGCCGGTGTGCGAGGTGCTGGTGAAGCAGCCTCCCGAACCGTTGGAGGCCGAGGAGCTGGCTCCGCCGATCAGGCATGACTTCCAACCGCAGTTGGCACTCGCCGAGCCGCACCCGCTGGAATGCTGATAGCAGAGCGGAAGAGTGAAGCCGATGCAACCCACGTGCGCGTTGGCCGTGTAGCGTTTAGACAAAAAGCGGCAGTGATTCCTTGTGTTGCACCAGGCGCTCGCGTCGGCCTGCATCGCAACGAAGAACAGTGAGAGACCGAGGAGGGTGAGCGAAGTGCTACGCAGTTTCGACATGAACTCCCTTTCCGAGGGGGGATTGGAGGGCTCTCGACGCCAGGAATTGTCGACGGACCTCCGGTTACCTACGCAAGGTAGTGCGCGCCGCCGGTCGAAACGCGCCTCTCTAGGAAATGTCGCCAAGCAGGCGGCGTGACCTTGCACCTCCGGGACGAGCCCAGCGGTCGCTCGGCCGACTTGGAGGAGTAGGATCTCACGGTAGACTGACACCAATCGAATCGAGGAACCCGGGGAGGCCTTCCTTCGGCGACGTCTCTTTCCCCGCTCCGTGGTGCGATATAAACCAACGAACATTGCTCTGCGGAGTGCGTCCATCTTTTGCGGCTTCTACTTCCCAATAACTGTGCTATTTGCCTTTAGTGCTAAGACGGTAGACGCGCCGGCTTTCCATTTTTGGTTCCTTGTTCTGGCAGCCGTCGTCTTGCTTTTTCTGACGGGCTGGTTTTATTGCCTCGAGTACCGTCGAGCCAGAAGAGCTGACAGTCGCCCATAGGAATCGCTCCCCGCGAGAGATGCCGGGGGAAATCTCTCTCCCAAACGGAGTTTTCACTCTCTCGAAAGGGCTTCCGGCCGCTTTCCGCCGGCGGGCGCCGGACCTACGTCACCGTCACCGTCGTGCGGGCGAAACCGACGTTCGTCTCCTTCGCCTGGACCGCCACCACCCACACCTCGAAGGTCCCGCGCAGCCCGCTCGGCAGATCCAGCGATCCGCTGAAAGTATTCGTGGCCTGGAAGGTGAGGGGCAACGGATAGCTGTTGGAGTCGCCCTGCGGGCGGATTTCCGCCCGGACGTCGAATTCGCTCGACGGCCAATAGAGCTCCAAATCCGGCGGCGGCGGCGCCGTGATCGGGCAGCCGCACATCATGGCAACCGTCGCGGTGACGCTCACCGTGCCGCCCGTGGCCGAGGCCGTGGCGGTGGTATACAACCCCGCAACCGTAATCACCAGACCGGGATCGTCGAGCAGCTGCATTCCCGGCAGCACCCAGAGCGTCGCCGACGAGTAGACCGGATAGGGCGCGAAGGCGGTCGCCCGGAACTCGACCTGGGTCGGTTCGGTGAGGTACAGCTGCGCGATCAGCTCGCCCGCGCCGATCGGTGGCTGCAACCAATAGGGGCCGGGCGGCGGGTAGGCGGGAATCGCCGGCGACTCGACGACGATCGCGTTGCGCGAGACGCCGTCGGCCAACGAAGCCACGACTTCGCCCGAAGCGGCGTTGTTGAACTCCTGGTCCTTGAAAAGGATCTCGTTGCGGGTGAGATTCGTGGCCGTGAGGAGCGGCGTTTTCGCCGCCGGTCCGAGGATCTTGCCGTCGCGCGCCTGAAGGCGCACCTTCACCTGTGCTGGAAGCATGGTTACACTCTCTCCTTTCAGAAAGCTCTCATCCTGAGAACTCCCCTTTTCGAACCTGGGGACCTCTCCACTTTCGGCTAGACTAACGTCCATTCCGTCCTCGAAGGCCACCTTGGCCCAGGATGCGCTCTTGCTCATGTATGACAGGGCAATCAAGGGCATCAAGGATCTCCCGGATCCGCAACGGACAGCGTTCCGTGACCGGCTCGAGGAGATCGCCAGGCTCAAAGAAGAACTGGCCCGCTTGACCTTCGGTGAGTGATGCCGAAGGTTTGCGACGAAGGCCAGTATCCGTGCGATGACTGCCTGGTAACGATCCAAGGTCAGAAGTACTGCGGCCCCTGCCAGGAATCAGCACCCGGCGAGGAGGTCGAGGAGACCTGCTGGGAAGCTACCGACGCTTTGCAGTACGCGATCATCAGCATCTTCTGCTTCGGTTTCCTTCTCGGGCCGGTCGTCAAAGGCGCTCAAGGCGAAAAAGCGGATCGCGGAGAACCCCAATCTGGCCGGGGACGGCAAGGCGACCGCGGCGCTGGTGATCGGAGTCGTCAGCCTTCTGCTCTGGGGCCTGGGCC
Source organism: Thermoanaerobaculia bacterium (assembly GCA_038248205.1). Classification (GTDB taxonomy): domain Bacteria; phylum Acidobacteriota; class Thermoanaerobaculia; order Multivoradales; family UBA5704; genus DASYKS01. The sequence goes on along the minus strand of JBBRUC010000154.1, from coordinate 9,196 downwards.
TGGCGGCACGGTTCTTTGTGAGAATTTGAACGACCGGGCGTCTCGTGATCGCCCGTCGGCTGCGCGCCAAAATCTGCGGGCAACACTCCGAATCCGCTGGCCGCACCCCGGAACTTCTGGCCGTACTCCAGATCTGGCGGATGGGTTTCAAAATCTCCCGGCGGAGCGCAGAATCCGCCGGTAAGCGCCAAAATCATCTAGCGGTACTTCAAACCTCGTGGCGGTGCCTGAAATTCTCGGGTAGTGGGTCAGATACTCCGCTGGAGCTGGCAAATCCGCTGGCCGCGGTCCCAATCTGCCGGCGTAGCAGGGAATGCTCTGGTGAAAGTGCGGCCCGGGAATTTCAGGCTTTGAACGGCACATTGGTCCGTTCACCAGGAGATTTCCACGCCGCGCCGAAGATTTCCCCGGCGGTCAGAAAATTACCGGCCGGACCAGGAGATTTCTACGCCCGGCCCCGTTGGCGGGACGGCCCGCCGGGGGTCGCCTGGCAGTGCGGCACGAAAGGAGGTCCGGTTGGGAACTGAGGAGTTTGAGTTTCGACTTACTGGGCGACACCTTCGGCCCTCTGCCCGGTCCTCGAAGAAGGCCCAGAAGAGGCTCAAGGATTAAGGTCAACGCTCTTCTCTACCGGGGCAACCCCGCGCGCTGGTCCTGCCGGGATGGGTGCCAGATGGGATGGGTGCCACCCTCTTCGAGTAGCCAGCGCTCGACAGTTCGCGGACCCCGAGGTCGTGAACCTCTCGCCCTTGCCTGGTTGGCGATATTTGGCGGGGGAGCAGTACCGCGAGCGGATCGCCGAGATAGTCGAGGCGATGGTCGCCAAGGCCGCCGTTCGGCGAGCGGCGACAGGAATCGAGCCCGGGCAACTGCTGCCGCCGATCGCAAATAATGCCTTAGTCGAGCCACGGCGCGTATTGCGATTGACACAACTAAGACGTAACGCTAAGAATAGTAATGCGCGGGCGCTAAAGCCTGATGCAAAATGGCTGCGGGAGGTTTCATCATGAAGACAACGTTTCTTGGCCTTGCGGCGCTCTTGATCTTGGCCTCGGGTACGAGTCCTCTGTACTCGCAAGAGCCGGTAGTGAGCATGCTTTCGTCGGCCAACGCTTCGCTCTGCCCGACCGTGGCACCCGTCGCGACGGACTCTGCGATCACGATTCCCGACACTCTCCTGCTCGCGTTCACTACGAATGGAGCTTGCCCGGACCTTGCGTGCTTTCCGAGCTTGAACTCTTGCCTGGACGCCTGCACGGATGGAGTTTGTGAACGGCGGATCAACTGCGGCGGATCCACGGCCCACAAGTGCTTCTGTCCCCACTAAACGCAGACGTGTCGCACGGAACTGCGCGTCGATAAACGCCGCGCCGATGGCCCCGCAACCGTAGGGGCAGACCTGCGTGTCTGCCCTGTTTTGCTCGCCGAAGGCACCACCTCGTTGGAAGAGGTGGTACGGGTTACCGGGATCTGAGGGGCGGATCGTTCCCAAGCCCACGATCCGTAAGGGGCCCTCCGCGCCCTCTCGACAAGCCACGACCCGGCAAGTAGGCTAGGTTAGCTAAGGAGCTGACCATGGGAGTCTTTAACATCCACGATGCCAAGACCAACCTCTCCCGGCTCCTCGAGCGCGTCGAGCAGGGGGAGGAGATCATTATTGCGAGGAGCGGCCGGCCCATCGCGAACCTTGTACGCGTGGCCGTTCTCCCCCGCGAACCTGGACGCCTCAAAGGTCGCATCAGCCTCGGAGCCGAATTCGATGAGCCGCTTCCTGAGGAGATCCTGGCAGCGTTTCTTGGAAAAGGCGCGTGAAGCTCCTGCTCGACAGTCATGCCTATCTCTGGTGGCTTTGCGAGGATCCCAAGCTTTTGCGCACCAATCCCGGATCGAAGCCATGCCTAAAAATCAAGTACCGAAGCCGCGCTGGTCTACTGTGAAGGCGGCGGTGTCACGTCTCGATCAGTCCGTGCTCGTGGAGCTTTTACGAGATTTGTATGGTCTCTCCGCGAGCAATCAGCAGTTCGTAGAGGCTCGCCTGGGCCTTCTGCAAGCTCCGCTTGCCCGCTACAAGGCGGTCATCACCCAATACATGTATCCGGATGTCTTCAGGCAGCAGCCGATTCAGATCTCAAAGGCGAAGAAAGCGATCAGCGAGTATCGGAAGGCCGTACGGGACGTGCCTGGGGAGATCGAGTTGATGGTCCACTTCGTGGAGTCCGGCAATCGGTTCACACTCGAGTATGGCGACATCGACGAGGGATTCTACGATGCGCTCTTGCTCATGTATGACAGGGCAATCAAGGGCATCAAGGATCTCCCGGACTCGCAACAGCCAGCGTTTCGTGACCGGCTTGAAAAGATCGCCAGGTCGGCCCATGGGATGGGCTGGGGGTATGGAGATGGACTCTGCGATGCATTCTATTCGGCTTTCCCAGAGGGAAGCGCCTGACTCAGGAGAGCCGTGGCGTTGCAGAAGCTGGTCGGCTGGAACACCTTGCTCTCGCTGATCGCCATCGTCATCGCATCCTCTTCTCGGCGGCCGTGGGCATCTTCTTCGGCCTCTGGCCGGCGCGGTGGACGGCGGGGTTGGACCCGAGATCGGGGTGTTGCGGTACAAGTGAAGGGGCGGGGAGAGAAGCTATAATGACCGGCGATGCCATTTCAATGGGATCGCGCCAAGGCGGAGCACAACCTGCGAAAGCACAGCGTCTCGTTCGAGGAGGCCTCGCAGTAGGCCGCTCGAAGCTCGACGAGGCCCTTCGGCAGGTCGGTCGGCTGGTCTACATCCTTTCCCACGGCAGCCAGGAGAACCTGGTCCAAACCTCTCGGAGAGACCATGAAGAACCATCGCCTCGTCGTCGTGGGTGCGGGTATCGCGGGCCTCACCGCCGCTTATCGCCTGAAGCGCGCGGGTTATGACCCGATCGTGTTCGAACGGGGCGAGAAGGTCGGCGGCAGGATGGCCACCGACGTCGTCGAGGGTTTCACGATCGACTACGGGGCTCAGTTTCTCTACGACAACTTCTCGCTCTTGCCCAACCTGATCCGAGAAGTCGATTTGGCCCCCAAGTTCGTCCAGGGGGGCCAGACCCTCAGCATGCTCAAGGGCGGAAAATACAGAGCCTTCCGTGCCGACGACCTTCTCTCACCGCTCAAGTCGGGGATCCTCGGCCTCGGCGCTTGGCTGCGCTTCGGTCTTCTGGGCTATGGAAAGCTCGCCGCCCAGGTCAAGTCGCTGCCCATGAATGACATCACCGCCTGGACCCGGTATGACGATCTCGATGGGGATGCTTGGAGCCGGTCCTACTTCGGCCGAGAAGTTACCGACTATGTCATCGAGCCCCAGAGCAACGGGTTCTATTTCCAGCACCCTCGCGAAATGTCGAGAGTGGTCCCGCTGGTCACCACGGCGCTTATGTTTTTCAAGCAGGGCAAGTATTCGACGCTCGTCGGCGGAATCGACGTCCTGCCGCGGCGGTTGGCGGCGGAGTTGGACGTGCGGCTCAACTCTCCCGTTCGGTCGGTCTCGATCACGGCGAGCGGAGTCGAAGTCGCCACAGACCAGGAAACCGTCGTCGCGGATCGGGTTCTCTTGGCGGCGCCGGCTCCGGTTTCTCGCGCGCTCCTTTCCGAACCTTCGCCGATCGAGAAGGATCTGCTCGCCACTTCGTACAGCTCGACCCTGGTAGTGGCCTTTGCCACGAAGGACACCTACCGTGTCCCCCCCGAGTTCGCCGCTGTGAACGGAATCTTGATGCCCGAAAAAGAGCGTGGCCCTCTCGTCGCGATTACCAACGAGAGGATCAAAGAGAGAACCAGGGCAACGGACGGCGAACTGTTTCTCGCTTTCTTCTCCGGGACGGAAGGCTCAGCAAGGATCGACCAGCCAGAGGACGAAATCATCGCCGTCGCGCTCCGAGAGACCGAGAAGTACCTGCCGGGTCTCTCCGAACATCTACGGTTCGCCAAGCTCTATCGATGGCGGGAAGCTGCGGCCAGGATACCCGTGGGGGGTGCCCGAAACGTCGCCCAATATCGGAGCGGCGTGAACGGTTCGACGAGAGTCTTTCTCGCGGGGGACTACATGGGGTTGCCCTACACGGACGGTGCGGCCGCGACGGGTGAATGGGCCGCCGCGGCGTTGCTCAAGACCCTGACCTGAGCGGGGGCCGCTCGGGGGCGGCCTCGTTGCCTTCCCGATCGCGGTCATCGTCCTTCGGGCGCGCACCAACCGGCTTGTCGATTTGATGTCCCTCATTCCGGCTCTTCTGAAAGCTCTCGAATCGCCCAAACCTGGCGTCGCGCATTTCATCGGTAGTTGTCTGGGCGGGCGTTGCCGTAATACGGGGAGGAGAAGTAGCTACGCCGAGTATATACTTTGTCTCAGGAGGTGAATCCAATGCACGAGCATGCCAAGTTGTTCCAAACCGGAGGAAGCCAAGCGGTCCGCCTCCCGAAGGCGTTCCGCTTCGAGGGACAGGGCGAGGTCCGGATCTCCCGCGAGGGTGATCGAGTGATCCTGGAGCCGGTCAAGAAAGGCTGGAGCCCGGGGTTTCTCGCTTTGATCGGCAGCGCCCCGGATCTCGAAATTCCCCCTGAGCCGTCTGGCCTCGACGACGCACCGGATTTCGCTTGAGGCCTCCGTGACCTATCTGCTCGACACAAATGCTTGGATCGATTTCTTGTCGGGGCGATACCCTGCCGTCGCCGCCCGCGTCCAGGATCTGTCCGCGGAAGACCTGCTGCTCAGCTCAGTGGTGGTTGCGGAACTGAGGTTTGGCGCCGACCGAAGCGCCAGCCCCATGAGCAACCACGAGCGGATCGACCGCCTCCTCACCGAGCTGCCGAGCGCGGATTTCAATCTCGCCGCCGCCGTCGCCTACGGCCGTATTCGATCGCGTCTTGAAGGCCTGGGCACGCCTATCGGCCCGATCGACATGTTCATCGCCGCCCATGCCGTTTCCCTGGGTGCCGTTCTGGTCACGGACAACGTCCGAGAATTCCAGCGCGTCGACGGCTTGGCGTTCGAGAACTGGCGCGACAGGTTCTGAGCTCCGCCTGCTGTACCGCGGCTCGCCGTTGCTCTGAAAAGTGACCACCTGCCCAATAGGTTGCCGCTTATTCCACCACCGGATGCAGTACCGCGCCCTATTTCGGAATACCTACGGAAAGGATACGAACTGCGGTCTCAACGATGAGGCGCGAGGACGACCGCGGGTCGAACTTTGGACGCGGAGAGATCCGAGAAAGGGAAACGGATGACGACTACGTCGCCTGGGCCAAGTGCGACCAAGCGGCATCTTCCTCAGGGCGGTTCCAATCGACGGAAAGGGACGCCTCACTCAACAAGGCTGCCTCACTCCGGTCGGGATCAACCACGGTGATGAGTACCCGCGCTCCCGGCAGGAGATCCAGAGGCTCGTCGGGATGGAGATTCCCTTGCGAATCGACTTCGGCGGTTACCGTGGCTCTCATACGGAAAGTGTAGCAGCGTTAACCGTTTTCCCCGCAAAGATCGCGCACCCTGTCCAGATCTTTTGATAGGAAAACCTGGTGGCCCGGCCGCAGGACTGGGGGGCCTGCGGGGATAGGTGCCACCCTAGCCTATCGGACCGACATCCGCCAGATGCACCTGCAGCGAAGGCCCGTGCATGCCTTCTTGTGAAGTCCGTCCGAGAGCGGATGCGTCCGTCCGCCAAGTCCGGTTCGATGAGCGGTGGTGGGAAGCGCAGCCCTCAGGCCAAATCGGCCGGAGCTCTACGCGTGCAATCTGTCGTTTGAACAGCGGGCCTCGGCGCTACGTAACCGGCGCGATTGTCACCCGGTCCGCCCGCACGAACGGCAACCCCGGAGGGAAGCCCCCCCGGGGAAAGCGTGCCAGCCGGTCGCCGGCTCGTAGATGGTCGGCTGCCTCTCGGAAGGTCCTGGCGAACCAAGCGTAGGCGATCCTCATCTGGGTTCGAACCCGTTTGCTGGCGGCGTGGACGAGCGGCGCGGGTGACCTCTTGGTCTTGGCCGACTGTGAGAATGGGTGTTGCCGGAGGATCGCGAAGTGACCAAGGGGCTCAATTCCTGTCTCTGCTCGGCGGGCGGCGGCCTGGTCGGTGATCGCCTCGATCCTCTCCGCTATCCGGTTGCGGTAGCGCTCGGGCGAGAGATGCTGTCTCCGGTAGGCTGGCACCTATTCCCGGGTGCGTCTCGGCGAGAAGGTGCGAACTCGAGCGACACCCGAGGGGTTTGCGTCTGCCCGTTGGACAGCGCTAATCTTCACCCATGAAGCTACCGACCATTTCTTGCAGCCCTGACGTGATGGGCGGGACCGCGGTTTTCGCCGGTACGCGTGTGCCGATCCAGACCGCGCTCGACTATATCGAGGCAGGCGAGTCAATCAACGATTTTCTCGAAGGCTTCCCGACGGTGGCTCGAGAGCAGGTGATCGCCTTCCTTGAAGAGGCGAAAGATCTGCTGGTCGCCAAAGCCTCGTGAGAGTTCTGATCGACGAGTGCATTGATTGGCGGCTGTCGAGACATATCCTCAGCCATGAGGTCAAAACCGCAGGGAAAATGGGCTGGGCGACGATCAAGAACGGCGAGCTGCTGGCCTTAGCGGCACAACAGTTCGATGTCTTTGTGACGGTCGATCGAAACCTGTCGTTCCAGCAGAACCTCGTTGCCTTCCCGATCGCGGTCATCGTCCTTCGGGCGCGCACCAACCGGCTCGCCGATTTGAAGCCTCTCATCCCGGCTCTTCTGAAAGCTCTCGAATCGCCCAAGCCTGGCGTCGCGCATTTCATCGGTAGTTGAGTTTTGGCCGACGGGGCTGCCGTCAACCCAGAGTGGCGGCAGGTTTTAAGGCCGCGTGCGCCGCAGATCCCTCGCGAGGTCGCCCGCTCGACCGGCTGGCGAGACAAGGACTTCTCTCGCCGCTATCAGGCGATTCTGGTGAGCGACAAGGAGGAGGCCCAGGAAGAAGTCACCCGCGCCGCGGGTCCACGCCGCCAGCAAGCGTGTTCGGACCGAGATTAGGATCGCCTACGCCTGGTTCGTCCGGGCTTTCCGAGAGGCGGCCGAGAATATTCGTGCCGGGAGGCTCGGTCCCCGCTGCGCTCATGTCCCGTTGCCGATGGCCTGAAGCGCGGCTTTGGCCAGGAACCCGCTTCGAGTCATGTGATGCTCGGCCGCATAGTGGTCGATCTGGCCGACTAGATTTGCCGGCAGTGAGATGTTGAGGCGCACGCTCTTGGTGTTCACCTTGGAGAGATCGACGTCGAGAAGGAGCCAAAAGCCGCCTTCGTAGTTGGGATCTACCGCGAGTTTCTCAATCGGCGTCGGGGACGGGATCGCCAGGTTCTCGCCTTCGAAATGCACCTCGACCGCTTCCTGTGCCAGGCGTGAGACCTCCCCGCAGCTCTCCGGATTCCTCCATGGTGTTCCTGGGACCCCCGCCGTCTCGGCGGCCTTCACTTCCGCCCGGCCTATCGCTCGACCTGCAATACCTGACCGGGAAGGATGCGGAGGATCGTAGCTTGCAGGTTTGGGACCAGAGGTAGCAGGTCCGAGATGTCGTTCGAGCGCGCTCGGAGGATGATGATTCCTACCCGCAAGCCTACAAGGTTCTGTTGCGAGGGGATCTGGCGATCTGGAGTCACGAAGACATCGAAGTGAGCATCCGCCATGCGAAGAAGCTCGCCGTTCTTCTTGCCGGCCCAACCGGCCTCTGGAACCGTCGCGACCGTATGCTCGGCGAGTTCCCTTTTGAGCTTCTTGGGAAGCGACTCGTCAAGCAGCACGCGCATTGGCGAGCACGGCCTCCCCGGCTTCTTCTAAAGCGGCGATTGCCTGCTCGCGGCGCACGGTGGGAAAATCGTCCAAGAACTCGTTCAGCGGGTGCCCGCCTTCAAGATAGTCGAGCAACGCACGGAACGGCACTCGGGTTCCGACGAAGACGGGGGCGCCGCTCATGATGTCCGGATCGACATGGATGGCTGAGGGAGTTTTCATTGTCCTGGTTTCCTTTGGAGGAGTTTATACCGAGGCACCAGCTCCGGTGAGTCTTCTTTGCCTCGAGCCCCATTCACATCCTCGCGCGGGCCGAGGACAGCGAGTATCTGCGGGCCTGCGATCGGCTCGCTCGGTTTCCCCGCGCCCGGACTGAGTTTCTCCCGGCTGCCGCCGGCAGAAATTGCACCCAACGGGCCGTACCCATTTCGCAAGGGGCCGTACCCATTTCCCGAGGGGCCGTACCCGATGTTTGATCGGCGTTGGACGAAACGAATCGGACCAAAACCTGGCCGGACTCACTGCGCGACGCGGTTTCGTCGGACCAGCACCTGGAATTCCGCCGTCTCCCCGCACTGAGCGGTCGGCTGCCTCAATCCTCGATCGGAAAAACTTCCTGCCCCCCGCCGGCCCCGCCGAATAGGTGGCCCCGCCGAATAGGTGCCACCCTAACCTGCCATAGGCGATAGGTGGGCGGGCGATAGGTGCCACCCTCTTCGAGAAGCCACGCAATCCCCGGCGGCCCAAGCGTGGCGAACTCGGGTCGACAGGGCCGGTCGCGGCCGCAGAATGCAGCCAACTGAGCGCAGCGCGGCCAGCATTCGGCGGGTATTTGCGCCGAGAGAGGAGTCCCTGGGGTCGCCGGAGCGTCGAAGTGCAGCCCCCAGGCCAAATCGGCCGGAGCTCTACGCATCCAATCTGTCGTTCTGAACAGCGGACCTCGGTGCTACGTGATCGGCGCGATTCCCAACCGCCCCGCCCGGACAAACGGCAACCCGGGCGGGAAGCTCCCCCGTGGAAAGCGCGCCAGCCGGTCGCCGGCCCGGAGATACTCGGCCGCCTCTCGGAAGGTCCCGGCGAACCAGGCGTAGGCGATCCTCATCTGGGTTCGAACCCGTTTGCTGGCGGCGTGGACGAGCGGCGCGGGGGACCTCTTGGTCTTGGCCGGCTGGGAGAGCGGGTGTTGCCGGAGGATCGCGAGCGGGCCGAGGGGCTCGATTCCCGTCTCTGCTCGGCGGGCGGCTGCCTGGTCGGTGATCGCCTTGATCATCTCCGCTATCCGGTTGCGGTAGTGCTCGGGCGAGAGATGCCGCCAGCAGGGGAGGGGGGCGAGGGTCACGACTTCAGTGTCCGTAAATTGCCGGGCACCCACCTGGTCGCCGCGCTGGCGCGCTTCCCACTCCTTGGTTCGATCGAAC
>JBBRUC010000153.1:0-14709 GCA_038248205.1 Thermoanaerobaculia bacterium | reverse complement strand
CCGGCCCACCGGGCCGGACACCTGGGTTTGCCGGTGCCGCCTCCTCGCGGTCGATGCCGGCGCGCAAACCGGAGTCCGGCGGGGGGAGAGGGCTCCGCAGGCGCGGACTTTGACGAGGCCTTGGGGCCATCTCACGAGGTCTCCCCCGGGACAAGTTTGGTAGGCTACGACCATGGCTCCCGCGCCATACTCCTACTTCTGCGTCTTCAGCAAAGATCAGCATGCGGACCGTGCTCTGGTTCTCTCCGAAGTCGCCAAGTTGTTGGGTCCGGCCGACCCTGATTGGGAGCCCTGGGATCATCCGCGCGTTCCCACGAGCTGGTGGATTCACAGTGGCGGCCGGGTTCCCTCGCACTCCGTTGCCGATCATGTTCAGTGGCTGCTGGATCGGGTCGCGAGCCAGCGCGAGGAACTCGCTCAACTCATCGCCTCAGGACATTGGGCTACGATGAGATTCCACTATTTCGTCGAGAATGAACCGCCCGACCCGGCCGAGGTCGCGCAGGTAGATGCTGCGCTCGAAGCGGTGGGCATCACGTTTGACCTTGAGCTGGAACGGGACGACGTTCCTCCCTGGTCGAGAGATTCCCGGCTCTGATCGCCAGGAGGTGGCTTGGACGTTCCGGTGGATGCGCCCAAGCGGCTCGCCGCTGCGCTTGGTATCGTTAGGAGACCGAAGAACGAGGGAGTATTTCGTCATGCCAAACCAGACGCTGCAAGCCAACATCGCGGGAATCGTTCGAGATCACCTGGGCGTCGCTGCGACCTACGCGCACGTTGCCAAGCAGGTGACCGCCGGTGAGCCGATCGCATCGGTGTCTCTACTGCTCAAGTGGTACGACGTCTTTCCGATCGACCGACCGGTACCGGCTGAAATCAGCTCTCTGGCGCGGCAGCCGCTCCAGTCGGGCGCGCTGTCCGTAGAGGGCTTGGGATTCGTGATCCTTCACCGCTGCGGCGGCGACTTCTATTTCCTCATCGTTTCCACCTGGCGGAACGAGAACGAACTCTGGGAAACGGTCTGGTACAAGGACGGAGACCGTATGGCCTCGTTCGAGCCGTTTGTGCGAGGCACTCAGCACCTGCCGACGTTTTGCGTGTGGGAGCTGGTGCCAGTCTGGCATGAGCAGGGTGCGTGGGTCCGCTTTCTGCAAAGCCGCCGCGAGGCGCCAGATGTCGAGACCTGGTGCGCGGACCGGTATTCCGGGGTCGCCTGATCCGCTACCAATCGTCTCTCACCGGCTATGGGCTCCGAGTCCGGCGGCGAAGAAGCGATCGAATCCACGGGCGACATCCAAACCTCTCCTGCCCTACTCCGGGCGTCGGGAAAGACCCCTTGGGTCGCGGCCCTCACTCGTTCGGTAGAGGCGGCGGCCCTTCCGGGATGTAGCCTTGGTAAACGACCCCCTTCGTGCTCGCGTCGAATTCCTTCCGGATCTCGGCGCGCTTTTCCGGCTGTTCGAACAGGTCGACCATCGTGGCGGCGAGGCTCTTGGCGGCGAAGGTCATTCCCTTGTGGCCGATCGACATGCCGCCGCAGGCGGCGACCGGCCAGGCGTGCCAAGGGGTTCCGGTGGGTGCCGTGGCGACGGAGACGTGCAGAGTCGGCACGTTCCAGCTCACGTCGGCAACGTCGGACGAGCCGCCCTTGGGGTCACCTGGATTTTCGTCGAGCGGGCGAATCGCTCCGTCCAAGCCCTTTTCTTCGACACCGGTTGCGCGTTGGATCGCCTTGGCGAATTCTTGCTCTTGCTCGGTGTACCCGATCGGTCCCAGCCAATCCATGTTGGCGTGGAGGAGCCGCTCGCCGGTTCGGTTGACCAGCATTTCGTAGTCGCCCGACTGGATGCGCAGGGTGCTTTCGACGTCCGCCGCGAGCGCGGCGCCTTCGGCGATCTTCTTGACCCGCACCATCAGCTCATCCACCGAAGCGTGCTTGGTGTCCCGCACCCAAGCCCAGACTTTCGCGTGTTCCGGCACCACGTTCGGCACGTCGCCGCCGTCGGAAATGACGTAATGCATGCGGACGCTCGGCCGGACGTGCTCGCGCATCATGTTGAAGGCGTGAGTGAAGATCTCAACGCCGTCCAAGGCGCTCCGGCCGTTCCAAGGATCGAACGCGGCGTGCGCGGTCTTGCCGTGGAACTCGACCACGAAATCCACCAGCGCCTGGGTGCTGCGGGTGTCGGCTCGGGTCTCGTCCGCCGGGTGCCAGGCGAGAACCACGTCGACGTCCTCGAACAGGCCCTCCCGCACCATGTAGAGCTTGCCGCCCACGGACTCCTCGGCCGGCGTGCCGTAAAAACGTACCGTGCCGCGCAGCTTGCCGGCGGCGATCTGTTCCTTGACTGCGACCGCGGCACCCAGGCTCGCCGCGCCGAACAGGTTGTGACCGCACCCATGGCCGGGGGCGCCCGCCGCGAGCGGCTCTTTGGTCGCCTGAGCCTTCTGCGAGATCCCGGGCAGCGCGTCGTACTCGCCGAGGACGGCGATCACCGGCTTGCCTTCGCCATAGCTCGCGAGGAAAGCGGTGGGCATCCCCGCGACGCCGCGCTCGACCTTGAACCCTTGCGCCTCGGCGTAGTCGGCGAGCAGCTTCGCGGAGCGCTTCTCTTGAAGGGCCGTCTCGGCGAACGCCCACACTTGATTCGCCAAATCCACCAGCTCGGGGCGGTGCGCTTCGACCGCAGCGACCGCGGCGACCTTGCCGGGGCTCGCCTTGGGGAGCGGTGCCTTCGCGAAGACCAGCTCGGGAAGGCTCACGACGAGCACGGACAGCACGAAAGCGGATCGACGAAGGATCATCGGATCTCTCCCTTGGGTAACCTGCCGAATCGAACACCAGGAACTGGCGGGACGATATCAGTCGCCGGAGCGCGACCGCGAGAGCCTCGGGTTCCTCAGCCCGCCCCTACCCCCAGCCGCTCCAGAATCCGATACAGCCCAAACTTCGGCAGCCGCAGATAGCCAAACCAGGCCGCCGCGGCGAGGGTTCCTTCGGTGAGGTACTCGCGCAGCCAGTCGCCGGCGTGGTGAGGATCGCGCATTTTGAGGCCCGCGCCGTTTTCGACCGCCCAGCGGCGGTTGTAGCGCTCGTGGACTCCGAGGGGGCGGGTGAGGATGAGGGGAAGGCCGAGAGCTCCGAAGAAGACCATTTCGGACGGCTTGGTAAATAGCAAGTCGGCCTCGCCCAGCAGGGCGTGGAAGCGGTCGAAATAGGTGTCGTGATCCGCTTCGAGCAGGATCGAAATCGGCCGTTCGTGCGTGGGACCGGCGGTGGATTCGAGACCGGGGGCGAGGCACGATTCGAGACCCGCGGCCCGGACCTGTAGCGCGAACAGGGCGGCCACCTCGCGGCGGATGCCGGCAACCAGGGTGAGACGCAGGCGCCCCTGCTCGATCAGGGGCCGGAGAGTGGGGAGCAACGCCGCGGCGAGATCCGCCTGCGCCCCCGCTCCGCCGACCGCGAACACGGCGAGCGGCGCCCGCCCTTCCTGCTCGGCCGGCAGGTCGCCGAGGAAGTGGGCGATTTCCGAGCCCACCTGCTCGCGAAAGACTCCCTTCGGATCGAGCCGAACCAGCCGCGCCGCGAGGTCCCGGCGGAGCGTTGGGAGATCCTCCCCGCCCAGCCGTTCGGCGGGGAGGGGAAATCCGGTCACCTCGATCCGCTCGCGCGGCACGCCATAGGCGATCAGACGCCGCCGGGCCCTACGGGTAGGAGCCAGATAGTTGATGCGGGTCTTGGCCGGATCGCGCGACGCCCAGGTTCGGTTCAAGTCGACATCGGTCGCGACGCAGTAAATCGTCTCCACCCCGAAGCGCTCCGCGGCGAGCGCGGGGGCGAAGAACGTCGTCACCAGGGGAGCCCCCGTTTCGAGCAGGCGGTGAACGAGGCCGCGGCCGAGACCGCGGTCGATCAGACGGTCGAGCGAGCGCGATTGAAACGTCGGGGCCGAGAGGTCGCGATGAGGATAAAGCGGCGGAATCGAGGTCAACGCCTCCATCGCAACCTGTAGCGGAGCACCGACCCCCGGCAGTTGCGACAGCCGAGACGCCACCTCATACAGCCGGCGCGAGGCGCGCCAGAGCCGCTGCTCCTCCTTGCCCGCGATGGGCGCCCGATCGACCAGCGTCACCTCGGCGCCCAGGGCATCCGCCAGAGCCCGCGCCGCCCGAAGGTGGCCGTAGCCCATTTCGACCGAGGCGATGAGGGGGAGAGTCAGCCCTCACCCCCGGCTGTCAACCGAACCGGCCCGATCATCCCGCAAACGCCCGCACCGCGAGGCCCACCGCGGTGCCGACCAGCGAGCCGGCGAGAACATCCAAGGGATAGTGGGCGCCGAGGTAGACGCGGGAAATCGCGATGGCTGGGGCGAGCGCGAGCATCAGCGCCCCGAGACCCTGGCCCGCTCCGGCGAGCGCCACGGCGATCGCGAACGCCACGGCGGTGTGGCCGGAAGGGAACGAAAACGCGTCCGGACTTTCGACCAACGCCGAGAATCCGTGCAACCCCGAAGCCGCCGGCCGCGGCCGGTTCCACAGCCGTTTCAGAACCTGGGAGACGAGGACGGCGCCGAGCGCCGCTTGGGCGAGCAGGCCGGCGTTCTTCGGCCCCTCGCCTCCGGAGCCCGCGAGCACCAAGCAGACGACCGCCCAGCTGGCCGGATCACCAAGCCGGGTGAGGGCGGAGAGGATGCGCGTCGCGATCCGCGATTGGAAGCGACGGACGCCGAGCAGCAGGTGGCGGTCCAAGCGATCGAGGCGGGCGCGCAGGGTGGTGCTCCCAAGCGAGGTGTCTAGCGGATCGGCGAGCGGCTTCGCGTTCATGCGGCGATTCCCTCCGGCGTTCCTTCAAGACCTTCGTTCGTTGCGTCGATCGGCACAATCGGTGTCAGGCGACTCCCGGTTCCGATCCGCAGCCGGTGGCCGCGCCAACTGATCGTGCGCCGGAACCAACCGGCAAACCAGAGGGCGAGGGCGGCGCAATCCTTCGCCGGAACCGCCGCGAAGTCGGCGAGATCGAGTTTCGTTGGGGTGGAAGAGGCCCTCCGGGCGAGCGCTTGCGAGAGGGCGAGATCGACCGCGATCCGTACGGCGAGACCGCCTGCCGCCAAGAACGCGAGAAGCGGCCGGGACGAGGCGAGCCCGGCGGCTCCCGCCGCGAGCAGCCAGGGAGTGGGCACAAGGAGCGGCTCGGCGACATAAGCGAACGGCGAGAGGCTTCGCCGCATGGAGGCCCAACGAAGGTGCCGCTCGGCAAAAGCCGCCAAGCCCCGTCGTTCGTGGCGGACGGCGACGACATAGGGCGAAAGGGCGACGCGGAGGCCCGCCGCGGCGAAGCGCCGGCCGATCTCGAAGTCCTCGGCGAGAACGTCCTTGACACCGTCGAAGCCGCCGATCCGATCCAGATCGCCCTTCCGGAAGAGCATCGATTTACCCACCACGATTGGCTGCCGCGTAAAACGCGACAGCAAATCGGCGCCGGCAACCGCGGAGGCGACGAACGAGTTCCATTGCAGATTTTCAAGCCGCGCGCCGAAGCTTTTCGCCCCAGAGCCTCCGAGCACGGAGCCGACCAGGCGAACCGCCGGGTCTTCCATCTCCGCGGCCATGGCGCGCAGGTAACCGCGCTCCGGTCGGACGTTTGAGTCCGAGATCAACAGTAGCTCGTGCCGGGCATACCGGCGGAGCGAGGCGAGATTCGTCACTTTCGGATTCCAGCCGAACCGGGGGGCGCTCCGGACCACGCGGATCTCCACCTCGGGAAAGGCCCGCTGAAGATCTTCCGCCACGCGCAAAGCAGGGTCGGCCGGATCTTCGCACCCCAGAATCAGCTCGAACCGTGGATAGTCCTGCCGGGCGAGAGCCGCGAGATTCTCCAACAACCCCTCATCCAGCCCGCAGAGCGGCTTGAGCACCGAGATCGGCGGCAACTCCGAGTCGGACCGACGTGGGGAAACATTGTGTCGCAGGACCGCGAACACCGAAGCCGCGGCGGCGAGCGTCGCGCCGAGCGAGATCGCGGCGAGCGAGATCGCGGCGAGCACACTGAGGCCTAGAGCCAGTGGGGCGACGAGGATAGGGCTAGGCACACGGGAAGGATGGCAGGCGGCGATGACGCGGGCGTTACGGCGCAAGGGCGAAATCGAGAGAAGGGCAAGGCGACGAAGTGACGGCCCGGGCTGTGGCGCCACCCTCCGACCCCGGTAGACTCGGGCCTTCCCGAGGAGTTTGCCCCATGGACTTTTCCCATTCCCCCCGCTCCCTCGACTACGCCCGCCGGCTCCGCGCCTTCATTGAGGAGAAGGTTTTGCCGGTCGAAGAGGCGCTGTTCGATCCGGCCGTCCCGAGACCCGGGGGGAACTGGCGGGATTGGACCGAAGCGCCGGAGATCGCGAAGCTCACGAGCGAAGCGCGCGCGGCGGGGCTGTGGAACCTGTTTCTGCCGGATACCGAACACGGGGCCGGGCTCTCGATGGTCGAGTACGCCCCCCTCGCCGAGGAGATGGGGCGAAGCGTTCTCGCGCCCGAGATCTTCAACTGTAACGCTCCCGATACCGGCAACATGGAGGTGCTGGCGAAATACGGTTCGCCGGAACAGAAAGACAAGTGGCTGGGGCCTCTGCTCGCGGGCGAGATTCGCTCCGTCTTCTGTATGACCGAGCCGGAGGTCGCCTCGTCCGATGCGACGAATCTCGAGGCGACGATTGAAGAGCAGGGAGATTCGTTGATCCTGAACGGCCGCAAGTGGTGGTCCACCGGGCTCGGCCATCCGCGCTGCCGGCTGGCGCTGTTTCTCGGCCGCTCGAACGCGGAGGCGCCTCGTCACCAGCAGCACAGCCTGGTGCTCGTGCCGCTCGATACGCCGGGCGTGGCAATCCGCCGCATGCTCCCCGTATTCGGCGAGTACGACCCGCCGTACGGCCATGGCGAAGTCGATTTTCTCGCCGTGCGCGTTCCGCGGGAGAATCTGGTGTTGGGGCTTGGAAAGGGTTTCGAGATCGCCCAGGGGCGCCTTGGCCCCGGGCGAATCCACCACTGCATGCGCTGCCTGGGCGCCGCGGAGCGGGCGCTCGCGCTGCTGATTCGACGGGGGCTCTCCCGCGTGGCGTTCGGCAAGCCGTTGCTCGATCTCGGCGGCAATCGCGAGCGGGTCGCCGACTTTCGCATCGCGATCGACCAGGCGCGGCTGCTCACCCTCCACGCCGCCTGGCGGATCGATCAAGTGGGGGCCTTGGCCGCCCTTCCCGAGATCTCCGCGATCAAAGTCGTCGCACCCAACGTGCTGCAACAGGTGGTCGATGCCGCAATCCAGATGTACGGCGGAGCGGGCCTATCGCACGACACGCCGCTCGCTTCCCTCTTCGCGATCGCTCGCGTGCTCCGCCTGGCGGACGGGCCGGACGAGGTGCATCGCGCATTGATCGCCAAAGCCGAGATCGCCAAGCACAAAGAGCGCTCGGCGTGATGAACCCGTCGAGCGTAACGGGACTCGATGCGGCGCGGCCGGTACGCCCGGGGGAAGAGCTTGACGTTGCCGCCGTCGACGCTTGGCTCCAACTGCGCGTCCCCCGGCTGACCGGCACCCCGCGCGTCCGCCAGTACACCGGCGGCGCCTCGAATTGGACCTATCGCTTGGAGTATCCGGAGCACGACCTGGTCCTCCGACGCCCGCCCGCGGGAACCAAGGCGAAATCAGCCCACGACATGGGTCGCGAGTTTCGGGTGCAGAGCGCCCTTGCGCCCTGCTATCCGGTGCCCGAGATGATCGCGCTCTGCGAAGATGCTGCGGTGATCGGCGTGCCGTTTTACGTCATGGGCCGGATCGCCGGGCGCATCCTGCGGGCGCGGCTGCCGCAGGGGCTCTCGCTCGATCCGGCGACCGCCCGCGCACTGTCCGAGAACGCGATCGATCGGCTGGTCGAACTACACCAGGTAAACGTGCAGGCCGCGGGCCTCGAATCACTGGGGCGTGGCGCCGGATACTGCCGCCGACAGATCGAAGGGTGGAGCGAGCGGTACCGGAAAGCGCGAACCTGGAACGTACCGCGTTTCGACAAGGTGATCGAGTGGCTCGCGGCGCACACGCCCGACGACGTGGCGACCTGCGTGATCCATAACGACTTTCGCCTCGACAATTTGGTCCTCGACGAGGAGGATCACGCCCGGATCGTCGGAGTACTCGATTGGGAGATGGCAACGCTCGGCGATCCGCTGATGGACCTCGGCAACTCGCTCGCCTATTGGGTGGAGGCCCAAGACGGAATGTTGTTCCGCGCCCTGCGCCGCCAGCCGACCCACCTGCCCGGCATGCTCACCCGGGCCGAGGTGATCGCCCGCTATGCGGACCGGACGGGATTTGCCCCCCCGAGCTGGACCTTTTACCAGGTCTACGGCGTGTTCCGGCTCGCCGGGATCGCGCAGCAGATCTACTATCGCTACCATCACGGCGAAACCAAGAATCCGGCGTTCCGCCACTTCTGGATCTATGTCCATCTTCTCCATCGGCGCTGCCTGCGGCTGATGCGCTGATTTTCGAGGAGGGTTTCGTCATGCCATTTTCGATCCTCACCGACCGCCTGTTGATCCGCCCCTGGACGCCCGCCGACCGCCCCGCGTTCGCGGCGCTCGCGACCGACCCCGAAATGATGCGCTTCATGACCGGCGGCCGGCCGTGGAACGACGAAGAGATCGACGGCTATTTCACCCGCCAGGCCGGCACGCTCGAGGCGAACGGCTTCTGCCTCGGGGCGGTGGAAGAACGCTCGACCGGACGGATGATCGGCCTCTGCGGTCTCCAGCTTCTCGGCTCAACCGGCGAACTCGAAACCGGCTACTGGATCGCCCGCGACCTCTGGGGGAAGGGCTACGCCAGCGAAGCCGCGGGCGGCTCGCTCCGCCACGCCTTCGAAGGGGTCGGCGGCCCCCGGGTGATGGCGATCACCGATCGCGAAAATTGGGCCTCGCGCCGGGTGATGGAGAAGATCGGCATGACCTACCTGCGCGACACGACGGGTGTTGAACTAGGCCACCGTAGCCCCGAAATCGAGGTCGTCCTCTACGGCATCGAGCGCGAGGCCTGGGCGGCCCGCCGGTAGGGGCAGCCCTACGTGCCTGCCCTCTAAATCGGGCACGGCCTGCTATCACGGGCGGACACACAGGTCCGCCCCTACTTCCTTTCCCACCCCTTTGCACGGGCACCCGCCACCCCCTCGGGGTGTGGGTAGGCTTCGCCTTGCCCCTTACTCTTCGCCGGAACCCGACGTAGGAAAGAAGGAGACGGACATGGAGGAAAACGTCCCAGCCGAGGTCCCTGAGCATCCGAAAGGAACGCTCGCCATCCTGGCTTTGTACATCGTGCTGTTCACACTCGGATTCCTGGCACTGTATTTCTTCGAGTTCTTGGGCCGCGGCGCACCGCATCCTTGAACCGCCGCCCATCGAGGAGAAGAGGAACATGAAAATTGATCTGTACGAGCGGATCTGGATGGCCCTTGGCGTGGTCTTGATCGTCGCTTTTCTCGGCATCATGATCGTAATGAACGCCGCGCACGCGGTCCAGCCACCGAGCCATATCGAGACCGTCGATCCAAAAGGAGTTTGGGACGATCCACGCTTCGCCGATCTCGGCGTGACGCTCACGCCCGAAGGCGCCACGGTGGAGTTGGTGGCGCAGATGTACGCCTTTTTGCCGGCCGAGCTTGAAGTGCCGGTGGGCAAGCCGGTGACGTTCCGCATGTCGAGCGCGGACGTCGTCCATGGCTTCGAGATCGTCGGCACCAACGCCAACGCCACGCTGATCCCAGGGTATATAACGGAATTTACGGTCACGTTTCCGCGGACGGGCGAATACCTGATCGTCTGCAATGAATTTTGCGGCATCGGTCACCACGGCATGTTCGGCAAGGTAATTGCCGGAGGGGAACCTCATGAAGCCTCAGAATAAGCTCGCTTTCGCGCACATCGGCGTCGCGATCGTGGCGTTCGCCTTGGGCGCGATGGTCGCGCTGATGCAGGCGCTCTCCCGGGCGAGCCTCGCGCTTCCCCTGCGCTCGCCGCGGATCTATTACATCTCGATCACCGCGCACGGCGTACTGATGGGCCTGGTGTTCACCACGTTCTTCATCATGGGGCTCGGCTATGCCTTCTCGCGCGCGGCGCTCGGCCGGGTGACGGGCGAAAAGATCGCCTGGGCGTCGTTTTGGCTCGCGGTGGTAGGTACCGCCACGACCGCGACAACGATTCTCGCGGGCAAGGCGACGGTGCTCTACACCTTCTATCCGCCGCTCCAGGCGCATCCGCTGTTCTATATCGGAGCCGTCGGTCTGGTGATCGGCTCGTGGGGCTGGTGTGGCGTGATGATCGCGAGCTACCGCTCTTGGCGGAAAGAAAATCCAACCCAGCCGGTGCCGCTGGTGATGCACGGCATGCTGACCACCGTGATCGTCTGGCTCCTGGCGACCGCGGGGCTCGCGGTCGAGGTGCTGGTTCTGATCGTCCCCTGGTCGCTCGGTTTGGTGAAAACGATCGATCCGCTGCTCTGCCGGACGTTCTTCTGGTGGTTCGGTCATCCGCTCGTCTACTTCTGGCTGCTGCCCGCCTACGTGATCTGGTACACAGTCCTGCCCCGGGTGGCGGGAGGCAAGCTGTTCAGCGACAACCTGGGCCGGATGGTGTTCGTGCTGTTCATCCTGCTTTCCACTCCGGTGGGCTTCCACCACCAGTTTTCCGATCCGGGCATCTCCGCCGGCTGGAAACTCGCCCACACGGTCACCACGTTCATGATCCTCTTTCCGAGCCTGGTCACCGCATTTACCCTGATCGCCTCGCTGGAGCTGGCGGCGCGGGCGCGCGGCGGCAAGGGGCTGTTCGGTTGGGTCAAGGCGCTCCCTTGGGGGCAGCCGCTGTTTGCTTCCGTGGCGCTCGCGATGCTCACCTTCGCGCTCGGCGGTTTCGGCGGCGCGGTCAACGCGGCCTATGCGATGAACGCCATGGTCCACAACACGGCGTGGATTCAAGGGCACTTCCACTTGACGGTCGGAACCGCCGTGGCGCTCACCTTCATGGGCATCACGTACTGGCTCCTGCCGCGCCTCGCCGGCCGGGAGCTGCGCCTTGCCGGGGCGGCTTCGGTGCAGCCGTACCTCTGGTTCATCGGCATGATGCTGTTCGGCGTGGTCAACCACATCACCGGGATCATGGGCATGCCGCGGCGGATCTACGACGCGAGCTACGGCGGATCGGAGATCGCGGCGCGGTGGGCTCCCTGGACGGCGGTGAGCGCGGTGGGCGGAGTCGTCCTATTCATCAGCTCGGCGCTGTTCATCTCGGTGGTTGTGGCGACTTTGCTCTACGGTAAGAAGATCGAGCCGCCGGCGATCCTATTTGCCGAGGCGCTCGACGTGCCGAACAACCCGGTACGCGGGATCTGGGATCGGTGGCCGCTTTGGACCTCGATCGCGGTGGCCCTGGTCGTCGCGGCCTACGCGATGCCGATCGCCCACCATCTCATGCTCCACCGATTCGGCTCGATCGGCTTCAAGCCGTTCTAGCCGGCGTTTCGCTCGATTCCGGGCCGCGACGGCAAAATCGCCAGGTGTTGCCGTCACCGGCCCGGCCTCGTACACTGGCCGACAGAGCCCGGGACGCTCCGGGCCACCCAACATCGACTTTCTGACAGAGGTGACATTTCGTGAAGACAAAGAAGCCCCTGCTGCGTTCCGTTCGTTTCGCGATCGGTCGTTCGCTCGCGCTGGTTGGAATGTCCGCACTGCTCGCACTCTCTACCGGGACCGCGTTGGCGGCACCGCGCGTCGTCAAAATGACTGGGGCCGATGCGATGAAGTACAGCGTCACGGCGATCACCGCCAAGCCCGGTGAGGAGCTGACCATCCAGCTGACCGCCGTGAGCACCCAGGACAAGGCGGTCATGGCCCACAACTTCGTGCTGCTCGCCCAAGGGACCGATGTCAACGGCTTTGTCGTAGCCGCCTCGGTCGCGCGCCCTCTGCACATTCCGAAACAGGAGAAGTGGAAGAAGGCGATCCTCGCCTCGACCAAACTGGCGGGGGGCGGCGAGACGGTCACGGTGACCTTCAAGGCACCCACCGCTCCGGGCACCTACACCTACGTCTGCACCTTTCCCGGCCACTACAACGGCGGCATGAAGGGCATTTTGACCGTCAAGTAGAAGGTCAACTCAGAGGATCCTCGCGGGCTCTCCCTTCGAGAGCCCGCGTTTCGTCCCCTACTAGATCTCGACCCCGCCCATCAGCCAGAGCATGACCGCTTTTTGGGTGTGGAGCCGGTTTTCCGCCTGATCGAAGATGCGGCTCTGCGGGCCGTCGCAGACCTCGGCCGAGACCTCTTCGCCGCGGTGGGCGGGGAGACAGTGGAGGAAGACCGCCTCCTTCTTGGCGAGGGCCATCATCGAAGCGTCCACCTCGTACCCCGCGAAAGCCCGCAGACGGACGGCCGCTTCGTCTTCCTGCCCCATCGAGGCCCAGACATCGGTAGTGACGCAATCGGCATCGACCACCGCTTGGCGCGGATCTTCGAACAGCTCGACCGTGGTCCCGTTGGCCTCGGCTTCGTCGCGCGCCAGAGCCAAGTACTTTTGCTGCACCCGGTAGCCCAGAGGCGAGGCGATCGCGATGTTCATGCCGCATTTGACGGCGCCGAACATCAGCGAGTGGGCCATGTTGTTGCCGTCGCCTACGTAAGCGATCTTCTTGCCCTTCAAATCGCCGAAGATCTCCCTAAGGGTGAAGAAGTCGGTCAGGCCCTGGCAGGGATGGAGGTCGTCGGTCAGCCCGTTGATCACCGGGACCGAGCCGAATTGCGCAAGGTCGGTGACCGTCTGGTGCGAGAACGTGCGGGCCATGATCCCCGAAACGTAGCGCGAGAGCACCTGCGCCGTATCGGAGATCGGCTCGCCGCGGCCGAGCTGGATGTCGCGGCTGGAGAGGAAGAGCGCATGGCCACCCATCTGGAACATGCCGACCTCGAACGAAACGCGGGTCCGGGTGGAGGATTTCTCGAAGATCATGCCGAGCGTCTGGCCGGCGAGCGCGGTCGCGTACTTGGCCGGATTTTTCTTGACGTCGGCCGCGAGCCGGAACAGGCCGGCGACTTCTGCCATCGAGAGATCATGGATCGAGATCAGGTGGCGGTCGGACATGTGCGCTACTCCTGAGTAGGTCAGGCGCGCGGGCTGGCGCGCCGAAGTTTTTCGATAGTGGCTCAGTTTGGCTCTGCTCGGCTCCTTCGTGTGCGCGCCTTCGGCGCTGCCAGTCGCCTGCGCGAGCCAAACTGAGCCACTATCAAGTTTTCGGTTCAGTTGGGAAAGGTCTCTACGGCACGATGCGGGTGCCGCTCTCCCCTTCGAGCGCCGCTTCGAGGTGCTCGATGTTGGTGATCAGAGCGGGGCGACCGGTCGCGGCGACGAATTCGATCGCCGATTCGATCTTCGGCCCCATGCTGCCGGCCGGGAACTGCCCTTTGTCAAGCAGGCGGCGCGCCTCGGAGAGCGGCAGGATCAAAAGCGGCTCTTGATCCTTGCGGCCGAAGTTCCTGACCACCTGCGGTACGCCGGTGAGCAGGATGAACAGGTCGGCCTTCAAGTCGCGAGCGAGCAGGGCGGAGGTGCGGTCCTTGTCGATCACCGCCTCCACCCCCACCAGCCGGCCGCTCCCTTTGCGCACGACGGGAATACCGCCGCCGCCGCCGGCGATCACCATGTGGCCATGGTCGAGCAGACTGCGCACCGCGGCGACGTTGACGATCTCCAAGGGGCGCGGGCTGGGAACCACTTTGCGCCAGCCGCGGCCGGAATCTTCGACCATCTTCCAGCGCAGGCGCCGCTGCAGTTCGACCGCGCGGTGGCGGGCGAAGAACGGGCCGATCGGCTTGCTCGGCGTGCGGAACGCCGGGTCGTCGCGGTCGACGGTCACCAGGGTGAGGACCGTCGCGAGGTGGCGCTTGACGTGCTGCGAGGCGAGCCGGTTGCGGATCGCCAATTCGAGCAGATAGCCCATGCCCCCTTCGGTCTCGGCGACCGCGAAATCGACCGTGCCGGGCGGAACTTTCGTCGCCGCCTCTTCCATCTGGATCAGCACCTGACCGACCTGCGGCCCGTTGCCGTGGACGCAGACCATGTCGTAGCCACGGCGGGCGAAATCGACCAACCAAACGGCCGCGCCTTCCGAGCGGCGCAGCTGCTCGGCGACCGTGCCGTCGTCCTCCGGACGGAGAAGAGCGTTACCGCCAAACGCGACGACGGCGAGCGGACGATGCGACTTCTGCGTCGCGACCGGAGCCAGATTCTCGTCGGGCGCGGCCTGCGCGGGCGAGCCCTTGGCGCTCCCTTTGGGCGCCGCCTTCTTGACCGGCTTCGCCGCCGCGCGCTTTGGCGGGGCGG
This sequence comes from Thermoanaerobaculia bacterium, assembly GCA_038248205.1. GTDB lineage: Bacteria > Acidobacteriota > Thermoanaerobaculia > Multivoradales > UBA5704 > DASYKS01. Next base: position 290 of record JBBRUC010000153.1, on the reverse strand, counting down.
CCTTCTTCAAGACCTTTTGCGGGCTCACAACGCGTCTCTCTCGATCGGCATCGTCATGCAGCGCGGGCCGCCGCGGGCGCGCGAAAGCTCGTTGTCGAGCAGACTGATCACCGTCGGCCCTTGGCCGAACAGCTCCGTCCTTCCGGCGAGGAGATCCTCGGCTTCGATGATCCGCCAGCCGCGGCGCGAGAGCTCGTCGAAGGTCCGGCGGTTCCTGTGGTAGAGCAAGATCACTCCGGGCGCCACGGCGAACGCGTTCGCGCCGTCGGTCCACTGCTCGCGCTCCTGGT
>JBBRUC010000152.1:0-14770 GCA_038248205.1 Thermoanaerobaculia bacterium | reverse complement strand
GCGCGCTCGTCCTCGCGCACGGCGCCGAGCGGATCGAGGTGATCCGCGTCGCGGATTTCCCCCTCGCCCACGGCGGCGCCGCACGGCACAACGTCTCGAACGCGCTCGCCGCCATCACCCTGGCCGACGCGCTGGGGCTCTCCCCCGCCGCGATGCGCGAAGGCCTAGCCGCCGTCGGCACCTCCCCCGCCGACAACCCCGGCCGGGCGAACCTGATCCGGCTCCAAAACGGCGCCACCGTCCTCCTCGACTACGCCCACAACCCCCACGGCCTCGAAGCGCTCCGCCCGCTCGCCGAGAGCCTCCCCGCCAAGCGCCGCATCCTCCTCTTTGGCCAGGCCGGAGACCGAGACGACAACGCCCTCCGCGACCTGGTCGCCGTGGCCGTCCGTTTCAACCCCGACCTGGTGATCCTCAAAGAGATGCCCGCCCTCCTCCGCGGCCGGCAACCGGGCGAGGTCCCTGCGATCCTCGACGCCGAGCTGCGAAGGCTGGGGGTGGGAGAGATCCTGCGGGTCGAGACGGAGCTGGCGGGGATCGAGCTGGCGTTGGAGCGGGCGCGGGAAGGGGATCTGCTGATTCTATTGGTGCATACGGATCGGCAGGGAGCGTTGGAGCGGATTGCAGCCCTGGTGCGCTGAGCGGCGAGCCTACCGCCCGGGATTCAGAACCGGTTCGTTAGACTTGCGGGCCGAGGCGAGGTAGCGGGAGGAGCCGAGCCAGCTTCGATCGGGGTAGTAGGCGAAGACCAGCGAGCCGCCTTGGATCTTGTCGATCACCTGGTGGGCGATTTCGGGGCGGAGCGCGGGGCAGCCCCAGCTACGGCCGAGGCGGCCGTTCTTCTTGACGAACTCTTCGCTGACGTAGGGGGCGCCGTGGATCACGATCGCGCGCTCTTCGGCCCGGTCGTTCACCCCCGGCTCCAGTCCGCGCAGGCGGAGCGAGTAGCCGTTACTGCCCTCGTAGGTGTTCTCGGTGAGGAAGAGGCCGAGGCTCGACTGATGGCTCCCCTCGAGGTTCGAGAACGATGTCGCGTAGTTGTCGCCCGTCCCTTGGCCGTGCGCCACCAGCTCGTGCCAAAGCACCTTGCCGGTCGCTCGGTCGAGCACCCAGAGGCGCGGTTCGGTCGAAGGGCGGGAGTAGTCGATCACCGTGAGCAGTTTAGGGCTCTTGACCGACACTTCCGCGACCGCTTTGTCGGCCGCCGCGAGGGCGAGAGAGAGGATCGTGGGGGAAAGATCCGCGACCGAGCCCGGAAAGGAGGGGCTGGCGATGGCGGGAGCGGTGAAGCCTGCGGCTACGGACAGCGCGAGCAGGAAAGAGACCTTCTTCATAGGCAGCCCTCGCGTTGAAGGTTTTCCGAGCTTCCGCTTAAATAGCGGATTCCATTTAGGTTACGGCTATTTGCCGCGGATTGAGCATAACGCCCGGAAGGGCGATTAGATTCCCTCGGGAAACGTCGTTTCGACCCGAATCGCCGCCGCGACCAGCTCCTTGGCGGCCGACGCGTACGGCAGAAGCGACGAAACGCTGCCGCGCACCAGCTTGAGCTGCCCTTTCATCACCCCCGCTAGCGGTTCCAGCGCGCGCTCCATCAGGCGCTTCCAGATCTTCAGCTCGGCCGCCAGTACGTAGGGGACCTGTTCGAGATCCTGCGCGGTCGCCACCCGCGCCTCGCGGCATTCGCCGTCGCACAGGTCGAGAAAAACCGCCCGCTCCTCGATCCTCCCGACACCGCGGGCCACCAGAACGAGCGGCCAACGCCAGCCGTTCTTGGCGCGCAACTCCTCGCTCGCTTGAATCGCCTGGCGCCAAGCGCCCACCCAATCGTTCGAGAACAGGTCGTGAGCCATGCGGAATCTCCTAGGTAGCGGCGGGATTGTAGCAGGCCGAAGCGGGCAACCTAAGTTGCCTAAAATACTGGAGAATAACGACACCGCGAGTCGGCTTCCCGAGCCCTGAGCGAAGTCGAAGGGCGGCCGCAGGCCGCGAGGCGCGAACTTTCTCGCCTCACATCCCCACCGCGGCGGCCTCCAACGTCCGGTCGGCCACTCCCTCGCCCGCCTCGAGCGGCTCCAACCGGGCGGTGAAGTGGCGCAGACTGTCGGCCTGCTCGACGATCCGCAGGCCCGAGAGTTCGGTGCGCCGGGCAGCGACCTCCCCCGCCACTTCGATCACGTAGTCGAGATGGCTCTGAGTGTAGACCCGGCGCGGCAGGGCGAGCCGGACCAGCTCCAGCGGCGCGAAGCGTTCCAGGCCGCTGGCGGGATCGATCCCGCCGAACATCAGGGTGCCGATCTCCACCGATCGCACCCCCCCTTCGAGGTAGAGAGCGCAGGCGAGAGCCTGACCGGGCAGCTCCCCCGGCGGGATGTGCGGCAGGAGGCTCCCGGCGTCGACGTAGATCGCGTGGCCGCCGGGCGGTTCGATGATCGGCAGCCCCGCGGCGGCGAGACCGCGGCCGAATCGGCGGGTGGTCTCGATGCGATGGTGGAGGTAGTTCTCGTCCACCACCTCGGTGAGGCCGACGGCGATCGCTTCGAGGTCGCGCCCGGCGAGTCCGCCGTAGGTAGGAAAGCCCTCCGTGAGCAGCAGCAGCTCTTTGGCGCGCGCGGCGAGCACCCCGTCCCACAGGCCGAGGAAGCCGCCGATGTTGGCGAGCCCGTCTTTTTTGGCTGAAAACGTCGCGCCGGACGCGAGGGCGAACATCTCCTGCGCGATCGACTCGACCGTCCGCTCGGCCTGCCCCGGCTCGCGTAGCTTGATGAAGAAGGCGTTCTCGGCGAAGCGGCAGGCGTCAAGGAAAAACGGTACGCCGTAGCGCCGGCAGAGCGCCGAGGTAGTGCGCAGGTTGGCGAGCGAGGCGGGCTGGCCGCCGCCCGAGTTGTTGGTCACCGTGAGCATCACCGCGGCGACGTCGCCCTTGGCGGCGGCGAGCGCCTCTTCCAGCCGGCCGAGGTCCATGTTCCCCTTGAACGGATGATCGAGGCCCGGTTGGCGCGCCTCAGGGATGGGTAAGTCGACCGCGAGGCCGCCGAGCGCCTCAATGTTGGCGCGTGTGGTGTCGAAATGGGTGTTGTTGATCACCTGCTTTCCCGCCACCCCGAGGACCGAGAACAGAATCCGCTCCGCCGCGCGCCCCTGGTGGGTGGGGAGGATCTCGGGAAAGCCGGTCAGCTGGCGCACCCGCTCTTCGAAGCGGAACCACGACCGGCCACCGGCGTAGGCCTCGTCGCCGCGTTGCAGCGCCGCCCATTGGGCGTCCGACATGGCGCCCGTGCCGGAATCGGTGAACAGGTCGATCAGCACGTCTTCGGAGCGCACCCGGAACAGGTTCCAGCTCGCGCGCGCCAAGATCTCCGCCCGCTCTTGGCGGCTGGTGATCCGGATCGGTTCGACGCTCTTGATCCGGAACGGCTCGAACAGAGCTTTAGAATGAGTCATTCGTACCCCCCAGAGAGTAGCCCTTATCTCTTCGGGTGTGCGCCGGGGGCCAGAGCGGGCCGCTCGGAAGCCCAAGATGGCCCTGACCTTGCACAGGGACTGCGCGCAAACTTAGAGTTCCTCAAACGGCCCCTCAAACCTCGCGGTCGCGCTTCCTCACCGATCCACTCTAAAGGAGAGTTCCTCTCATGTCCTCGATCTTCGAACAGCTCACGTCCCAGCTCAGCGGCCACACCGACCAGATCGCCGAAACGATCGGCGCCGATCCGGCCTCGACCGCCAGGGCGATCCAGGCCGCCATCCCTCTTCTGGTCACCGGCATGGCGAAAAACGTCCAGCAGCCGGGAGGAGCCTCGGCCCTTCATTCCGCCCTCGAGCAGCACGACGGCGGCATCCTCGACCAGGCGCTGAACGTCTTCTCGGAGCTGCAAGGCAACCAGGGCGGCGGCATTCTCGGTCACATCCTGGGCGCCAACCGCGGCGCGGCGGAGCAGGGCCTGGCGAAGGCGAGCGGCTTGGATCTCTCCCAGATCATGCGCCTCTTGCCGCTGCTCGCGCCGCTGGTCCTCGGCGCGCTCGGCAAAGCGAAGCGCAACCACGGCCTCGACGAAGGGGGCCTGACGGACCTCCTCGGCCGCGAGAAAGCCCACGTTCAGGAGCAGCAGCCAGGCCTGATGGGCATGCTAGGTGGCCTGCTCGACAAGAACCACGACGGGTCGGTGATGGACGAGGCGATGGAGATGGGCACCAGCCTGCTCGGCTCGCTGTTTGGCGGGAAAAAGTAGGGCCCGGGGTAACCCAGGGCGGCCCCCTGCGGCCGCCCTTGTATTTCTTGCAATCTCGGCGCTCCGAATCAACCCAAACCTGCCCATAAATGAAGCGTCGCGTACCCTCGCCAAGGGCGCCACGCTTCGGAGCGCCGTTCGGCGGCGGTTTCGCTCGCCCGCTTTTCGCCCGGGGCCGCGAGCGCCTTTTGCACCCCGAGATCCCCGGCGGGAAAGGCGTCGCGATCGCCCAAGCCGCGGAGGCGAACGTAGGCCGCGGTCCACGGGCCGACACCGGGGAGCGCTCGCAACGTAGCGGTCGCCACGTCGGCCGGCGCCGCGCGCAAGGCCTCTAGATCGACCGCGCCGGAGCCGACCCGCTCGGCGCAGCCGAGGATCGAACGCGCCTTCGCTCCGGTGAGACCCAGTTCGCGGAGCGCGGCCTCCCCCGCTTCGGCGAGTGTTTCCGGTTCGGGGAAGAACCGGAGCGGGTTTTCGTCTTGCGAAAACGAGGGCGCCGGCCGGCCGAAGCGGGCGACCATCCTCCCTCCGATCGTCCGCGCCGCCACGACGCTCACCTGTTGGCCGAGGATCGCGCGGATCAGCGCCTCGAACGGGTCGTCGTAGACCGGCAGCCGCATCCCGGGCCGGGAGGCGACCAGGGGCGCGAGGATCGGATCGGCGGCGGCGAGCGCATGCAACTCGCCGAGCGGCGCGTCGAGATCGAACAGCCGGGCGATCAACGCGGGGACTTCTTCCGGTCCGAGCGAACCGACCGACCGGACTTCAAGCACCTTTTTGCCCAAGCGCACACCCACCGTGGCGCCCCGGCTGCGCAGCGCGCGCCGGTACTCCCCTTCCGCCAGAACTTCGAGTCCCGGGATCGCCCGCAAGCCCAGAAACCCCGCGAGCCACAGGGCATCGAACGGACCCTGGATATGGATCTTCATCAGCGTTCCACGAGCCACTAGCTATCGCTCCAGAATCTTCGCCAGGCGGAGCAGCTCGGGATCGAGCGTCTTCTGGGTCGCCACCACTTCGGTGAGCGGGGTGGTGGCGATCACCCCTTGGCGCAGGCCGATCAGGACGCCGCTTTCTCCCGCGAGCAGACGCTCGGCCGCCGCGGCTCCGAAGCGGGTGGCGAGCAGGCGATCGAACGCGGTGGGGGCGCCCCCTCGCTGGACGTGGCCGAGGATGGTCGCCCGCAGCTCGAAACCCAATTCTTCGCGCCGCTCGCGAAACCACAGCTCGAGGTGGGCCGCTTTGCGTTCGCACCCTTCGGCCACCACCACCAGGGCGTGCCGCTTGCCCCGATCGTGGGAGTCGCGCAAGTGGAGCGCCAAGGCCTCCGGCTCGGTCGGGATCTCGGGGATCAGAATCGCCTCCGCTTCCCCCGCGATCCCGGCCATCAGAGTGAGGTAACCACAGTTGCGTCCCATCACCTCGACCAGAAACGCCCGATGGTGCGAGGAAGCCGTGGTGCGCAAACGGTCGATCGCTTCGAGCGCGATGTTCAGAGCGGTATCGACGCCGATCGTGATCTCCGAGCCGTAGAGGTCGTTGTCGATCGTCGAGGCGATGCCGACGACCGGAAAACCGGTCGAGGCAAGGGCCTGCGCTCCGGTCTGCGAGCCGTTGCCGCCGATCACGACGAGGCCTTCCACCCCGTGGCGGACCAGCGAATCGAGCGCCTGACGCCGCCCCGCTTCGGTGTGAAAATCGCGGCAGCGGGCGCTGCCGAGGAACGTTCCGCCACGGGCGATGATGCCGCCCACGTCGCGCGGCCCGAGCGGCCGGAACGCCCCTTCGATCAGGCCGGCGAAGCCGCGTTCGATGCCGAACACTTCGGCCCCACCCGCCAGCCCCGTCCGCGCGACCGCGCGGATCGCGGCGTTCATCCCCGGGGCATCGCCGCCGCTGGTAAGGACCGCAAAGCGCTTCATGGGCCGGGATGATAGCGGGGAAAGGACTTACCCCAACAGCCGTGCTCGAATCTCTTTGCTGGCCCCCTCATCGAGGTACTCGAACAGGTCGGCAAGCCGTAGCACCGCCCCGAGCCCCGTGCCCAGGCCGCCGCGGCGCAGCAGCAGGGCCGGATCGATCGGCCCGCCGCCGTCGCAATGGTCGGCGACGGCCATCGCGAGATCGACGATCGGCGGTCCGGAGTCGCGGGCGGAGACGACGATCGACGGCCGAGGGCCGTCGATCGCGGTCTCTAAGTGCAACACACCGCCGCCCGCGTGGCGGACCAGGTTCGAGGCGAGTTCGCAGACCACGATCGCCACCTCGCGGGCGCGGCGGTGGCCGAAACCGGCTTCGTGCGCCATCCGGCGCCCGAGCGAGCCGGCCGAGACGACGTCGCTGCGTCCCCGGATCGCGAGGGTGCGAACCGGCGGAGCATGCGCCGCCTCGAGGAGCGCCACCTAGACCGCCGCCCGTACGTTCATGCCTAGTTGGTCGGCCTCCCGCAGGTAGAGCTGTAGCGCGTCGCGCAGGCTGCGCAGCGTCCGGACACCGGTCAGATCGACTCCGATGTGGGTGAGCGTCTGGGCGATCGCTGGATTGATGCCGCTGATGATGCAATCCGCACCGAGCAGACGGACGGCCTTCGCCATTTTGATGAAGTGGTCGGCGGTCTTGGTGTCCATCACGTCGATGCCGGTGATGTCGACGATCGCCAGACGCGACTGCTTGGCGACGATCGTCTCAAGCAGCGTCTCGGTCATCTCGGCGCTCCGCTGGCTGTCGACGATGCCGACGACCGGCAGGCAGAGCACGCCGGACCAGACCTCGATGATCGGCGTCGACAGATCGCGGATCGCCGCCTGTTGCAGCTCGATCGTTTGCAGCTTGCCTTCCAGCTCGCGGTTGGTCACCTCGTGCCGTTCGAGCGCATCCTTGAGCGCCCGCTTGGCCTCGCCCAACTCCTCGACGAAGACGGTGAACGCGGTCTCCAACTCGGAAAACGCGTCCTCGTCCTCGAACGATCGGAGCAGCTCCAAGCTCGGCTCGAACTCGTCGACGCTGGCGTACGACAGAGCCTCGATTACCCGCTGGAGCCGGCTGTATGGAATCTCGATGTTGTCTCCCTCGTTCATCTCTCTCTCCTAAGTTCCGGCTCAGGCGACCTGTGCGGTGTCCAGCGTGCGACGGCGCTCGGTGATCCAGGTGATCGCTTCGTCGCTGTCGGCGAAATACATCAGAGGCGCCTGGTCGGCCTTGTCGCCGAACAGCTTGAAGGCGGTCATCAGCAGCTTGATGATCACCCGCGCTTTGAGCGGCGCGCTGTGGATCGACAGACCGCGCACCGGCATGCGCTGCATGCTTTCGTTGGCGATCTTCCTCACCTCGGGCTCGATCTTTTCGAGCTTGCTCGCATCGATCAGAAAGAAGACGCGCTTCCTTCCTACCGCCCACTCTTCGTGGCGCCGGCACATCTCGCGCCCTTCCTCGGGGAGGACGATGCCGACGAACTCAATGACCGCGATGTCCGGCTCGATGAAATAGGTTTTCTGATTTCCCACCTGCGGGTCGTACGCCATCTCTCATTCCTCCTGAAAAACTTAAGCCGAAACTCCCAAAAGGGTCTCGGCGCCAAATCCCATCACCAGGGCGGTCGCGTCATCGTGGTCGCGGCCGAATTTGTCGACGATCCGCTGCGCCACTTCCACCGGATCGCCGGGCAGCGCGAAGCGCAAATCGCCGCGCGACGAGACGCCATCGGAGAGCAGGCAATAGACATCGCCCGGCTTCATCGCGAACGGCATCGCGCGACAGCGCCGCATGTTGTGCCCGGCGATCCCCGCCGAACAGAACAGGCCCGGCGAGGCGCCCGCGAGCGAAATCACGTCGATGTTGCCGACGCCGCAAAAACTCCCCTTGCCGTCCCCATCGACCTTGAGCACGCCGATCGCCGCGCCCCGCGTCTCGCGCAGCGCCTCGTGGCAATGCACGACGATCTCCTCGACCAGCAACTCTTGGGCCTGGCGAATCGCCTCGACCGCGGCGATCGCGGCGATCGACGCCTCGTGGCCATGGCCGAGGCCGTCGATCACCGCCGCCAAAAAGCCGTGGTCTCCCCTCTCGACCAAAAATTCGTCTCCGCATGCGGCCATCCCGCGAAAGGGGCGACTGAAACCGCCCGCTCTCACCGTTCCCCTTGAAACGCGCAGGTCACGACCGTGCCACGTCCCGGACCGGTCTCGATGGCGAACTCGTCGGTCAGCTTCTTGACCGCGGCCAGCCCCTTGCCCATGCCGCGATCGGAACGGTAGGTACCGGCAAAGATCGTCTGCAGCTTGACCGGGTCGATCCCGGGGCCGGAGTCGCGGGCGACGATCTCCAGCCGCGGCTCGCCGTCGTCGAGCCGTGGCCGCAGCTCGATCGAGCCCTGGCCGGCGTAAAAGACGATGTTGCGCGCCAGCTCGGAAACCGCGGTCGCCACCTTGACCGACTTGAACTTCGACAACCCGAGGCGAACCGCTTCGGACCAGGCGTCCAGCCGCGCCGCCGCGATGTCTTTCTCGGCGTCAATCGGCAGTCGTTTCGGGCCCATCGGCAGACCGGTTCGCGCGGGCGCCGCGACCTGCCCTCCGGCGAGCGCCCGGGTGCAGGCCGCCATCAACTCGGTGCTGCCGTTCTTGGCGAACAGCCGGACGGAACTTTCGAGATCCGACAGGACCCGGCGGCGATCGACCTCGGAGAGATCTTCCACCTGGATCTGCGCCAACTCCCCGAGCCGTCGATAGATGCTTCGCTGGGTGATCTCGGAGATCGAGCCCGACAACACGGCCCCTATCGCCCTCTCGACCGTGCGAGCGGGCAAAGGCATCGGGGTGGTTTTAGCCATCGAAGTCGAAGCCATCGGCGCCTTCGCTCTCAATCGGCCCGTTCGAGGTGCGCGAGAGCGAGATCGAGGTTCAAGGCGGTCTGCACCGCATCGAGTTCGACGCCCATCTCGACCAGGGTCATCGCAACGGCGGGGCGCACCCCGACCAGGTAGCAGTCGGCGCCCATGAAACGGACCGAACGGCCGATGTCGTTCAGGATCCGGGTGATGTAGCTGTCGATAATCTCGACTCCGGACACGTCGAGGACGACCCCTTTGGCACCGCTCTCGCGAACACGGTCCATCAGCGCCGCTTGGAGGTTCAACGCCAAGCGATCGTGGAGTTCGATCTGAATGCTGACCAACAGGCAGTTACGGATCTGAATGATAGGAACTTCTTGCTCCCCTTGAGGAGACAAGTCGGGACTTCTGCTCACGACGATATCCATCCCTCCAAATCGATCCACACCTTGAGATCGCTGCAATCGAGGATCAGGGGCAACTACGGCACGGCGAGGTTCTCCCGCCGCCGAGGTGAACTTAGATCTTCGGCTTCAGAAAGCGTGGTGCGCGAAGGCGCCGAAATGGAGCCGTATTGGCCAAGAAAGTTTGAAATTTGCCGTCGCCGGGCGGGCGAGAGCCGCATTTCGCGACTCCCTCCCCAGAAAGACCCTGCAAAATGACCGCGGGGGAGGAGGTTCGGCCGTAGGCCGAGAACCCAAATCAGACGTAGTTTGCCGGGTGGCCGGTCTGGAAGCCGACGATCCGCTCGCCGGGGGAAAACACGCCTTCCCGGGCGAGATCCTCGATCGCGGCGAGCGCGGCGGCCCCTTCGGGGCCGACCTGAAGCCCTTCGTAGCGCGCGGCGCGGGCGGTGATGTCGGCGATCCTCGACTCTTCGATCGCGAGCGCTCGGCCGCCGCTCTCGCGCACCGCCCGCAAAACCAGGAAGTCGCCGATCGCTTTCGGCACCCGCAGACCCCAGACGCGGGTCTCCGGATTTTCCCAAGCGGGGGCCGACGGCTCGCCGCGGTTGAACGCACCGACGATGGGCGCGCACCCCGCCATCTGGACGATCACTAACCTCGGCCGTTTCGGGCCGATCAAACCGAGATGCTCTAACTGATCGAAGGCCCGCTGCATGCCGACGATGCCGGTGCCGCCGCCGAGCGGATAGACCACCCAGTCCGGCAGCTCCCAGCCAAACTGCTCGGCCAGCTCCAGTCCCATGGTCTTCTTGCCTTCTATCCGGTAGGGCTCGCGAAGGGTGGAAACCCCCCAATACCCCTCGCCTCCCTGCTCCAGCAGCTTGGCGGCTTCGACCAGCGTTCCCGGCGAGGAGAGCACCTCGGCACCGTGCTCCCGACAGCGATCGAACACGGTCTTCGGGGTGTCTTCCGGCAGGGCCACGCGGGCCGGCAAACCAGCCGCCGCGGCGTAGGCGGTGAGCGCCAGAGCGGCGTTGCCGGCGCTCGCGAGTTGCAATCCCGGCGCGCCCAGCTCGCGCGCCCGATTGACCGCCATCGACAGGCCGCGGGCTTTGAACGAGCCGGTGGGGTTCAACGATTCATCCTTGATCGAGATCTCGACCTCCGGCAGCGAAACGCCGGGCAAAAGCGCGTCGGGGCGACGGATGCGGATGAGCGGCGTCCCCCCTTCGCCGAGATCGATCCTGCGGTCGAAGCCGGCGACCGGCAACAGCTCGCGATAGCGCCAGAGCGTCCAGGGGCGACCCGGTAAAGCGGCGAGCAGCCGACGGCCTTTCTCCGCATTGAGGTCGTAGTCGACCAGCCAAGGGGCGCCCACGGAAGAGAGGAACGACGGTTCGTCCAAGCGACCGGGGGTGCCCGTTCGTGAGCAGACGAGTTCTACCGCCCACCGTTCCCCTTCCGTTGCGAGCATCACTGAGGGGGCGTCTCGTCGATCAGGTCGGAGCTGAAATCGGAAAACAGCGCTTCGGGAATCGCCTGGTCGGCCGCCAGCCGGCCGGTCACGAACTTCTCCTCTTCCGGGGTCGCGGAGTCGATCTGCTCCTTGTACTTCTCCACCAGGTCGGCGTTGTGGTGGAGCGCGAGGGTCAGCTCCTCTTCCACCTGCCGGTTGCCGAGGTCGGCGATCCGCTGGTCGAGTTCTACCTGCCGGGCCGGATCGGTCTCTTGGGCGCGCAGGCTGGTCAACAGCCGCAGGTAGTCGCGATCTCCCGCGGCGAGCTGGGCTTCGAGATCGCGGTTCATCTGCCAGCGCTGCACCTCGCGCACCCGGTCGGCCACCCAATTGAATTCCTTGGGATTCTCCCCCAGTTCGCGCGCCGCCGTCAGCTCGACCGCGCCCACCGGCTCGTTCTTTGCCTTGCGGGACTCGCGCAGCGACGCCGCCTTTTTGCGTACTTCGACGAACATCTGCACCTGCGCCTCGGCCAGCAGGCCGTCGTCCGGCGGTTCGAACTCGAAGGCGGAGAGATCGGACTCGGGCGATTCATCGGACGCCTGGGCCGCGGTCGCGACCGGCGGTGTGGGAGGTGCGGCGCCCGGAGCCTCCCTTTTGTCGCCGCACGCCGCGAGCAGAGCGGTCGCCGAAAACAGTAAGAAGAGCGCTCTGATCGCCACTTTCGTCCCCCGAGTCGCTTTGGTCATGGCGGATTTTCGGGAATCGTATCAGGAAGCTCGAGTGTCTAGGACCATTTCGTACCCCTCGCGATAGCGGACGGCGATCGCGTCCCAGGTTAGCTCGCGCTCCGCCTTGCTTCGACCGGCTTGTCCCATGGCTTTTCTACGTTGCTCGGCGCGCAGCAGATCGATCAGTGCGGCGGCGACCGATGCCGCGGAGCCCTCGATCGTCAGCAAGCCGGTGACGCCTGGCTCGACCGCGAGCGGAACCCCGGAAATCCCCGAGGCGACGACCGCCATGCCGCTCGCCATCGCTTCGAGGATGACATTCGGCAGGCCGTCGACGTTGCCCTGGGCATCGTGGACGGCGGGCAGGACGAACAGGTCGGCCGCGCGGTAGAGATCCGGCAGGGTATCGCGCAGGACCGAACCGGCCAGGTGCACCCGGCCGTCGAAACGGACGGCCTCCCGCTCGAAGCGAGGCAGAAGATCTCCTCCCCCGGCGAGCACTACGTGCGCCTCCGGCACCGCGGCGAACAGCTCGGGCAGCGCCTCGAACAGGACGTGGAAGCCCTTTTTGGTCGCCATCCTCCCGACCCCGAGCGCGAGCGGCGCCGAAAGGGGAATGCCGAGCTTGCTCCGCCAGCCGCCGGGGTCTGTATCCCCCGGCTCGCGGGGAGAGAAATGCCGAATGTCCACGCCATATGGGATGACGCGCGAACGCTCTGCCGGGAAGCCCAAGGCGGCCACCCGATCGACCAACTCGGGCGAGCAGCCGGTGAGCAGGCGCGCCCGGCGCAGCGCCCCGCGCACGAGGGTGCGCACCCCCGGCTTTTCGGCCAGGAAGACGTCGCTGCCATGGAGACCGATGGCGAACGGTACCCGGCCGACGGTCGCGGCGATCAGACCGTTCGGCACCACCCAATGCGCGTGGACCAGATCGTAAGCATCTCGCTTCAGCTCCCGCACCACCGCCCGCCGCGCGCCCCAGGCGTAGAGCGGAGCGACCAGCGCGGCGCCCCCTTTCACCTTCTCGTCGGCTTCGAGGCTGCGGCCATAGCCGAGCACCTCGCGCGACTCGGGCGCGTAGCGAAACGTCCGGGTGAGAATCCCCTCGGCGGTCCACGATTCCGGCAGGCCCGCCGCGTGGGGAACGAGGACGGTCACCCGGTCGCCGCTGCGCACGAGGCCCGCGGCCAGGTCGCGAATGAACGGCCCGGCGCCGTCTTCCGGGGTGCGCGGGTAGGTTTGGGTCAGGAAGAGGAGATTCAAGGAGCCTGTCGCCCTACTCCAGCCATTCCTTGATCGAATAGCTGTCGCGTCGGCGGAAGCTTTTAAACGTCAGCATCTCGCCCAAGAGGCCCGTGGTCAGCACCTGAATCCCCATCAGCATCAACAGCATGCCGAGCAGCAACAGCGGCCGGTTCGAGAGGTACTGCCCCAAAAACCAGAGCACGGCCAGATAGAGGTTGATGCCGAAACCGAGCGCCAAGAACACCAGACCCACCGCGCCGAACAGATGGAGCGGCCGGCGCGTGTATTTGGTGATGAACAGGACCGTCAGCAGATCGAGCAGCCCTTTGTAGAAGCGGTCCCAGCCGTACTTGCTCACCCCGTGGCGGCGCGGATGATGGACCACGTCCACCTCGCCCACCTGAAAACCGCGGCGACTGGCGAGCACGGGGATGTATCGATGCAGCTCGCCATAGACCGAGATCTCCGAGAGCACCTCGCGCCGATAGATCTTGAAGCCGCTGTTGAAGTCGTGGAGGTCCACCTGCGCGAGCTTACGCGTCACCCAGTTGTAGAGCCGCGACGGCCAGCGCTTCGACGCCGGATCGCGCCGGTGTTTCTTCCATCCCGAGACGAGATCGAGGTTCCGCTCTTCGAGCGCCGCGAGCATCCGCGGAATCTCCTCCGGCGCGTCCTGCAGGTCGCCGTCCATCGTGACGACGATCTGCCCGCTCGAATGATCGAACCCCGCGGTGAGCGCCGCCGCCTTGCCGAAGTTCCGCCGCAACCGGACCAGCTTCACCCGAGGATCGACCTCACGCGCCGCGCGAACCCGATCCGGTGTGCCGTCCTTCGAGCCGTCATCGACGAACACGATCTCGAAGCTACGCCCCAGCCCCTCGAGAATCATCGCCACCCGCGACGCCAGCTCCAACACCGAGCCCTCCTCGTCGAGAACGGGGACGACGACCGAGATTTCGACTTCGGCGGGATTCGGCTCGGGCGCTCCGTCCGTGGCATCCACGACCGGTCGCGGCCCGAAAGCGGGTTGGCTGCTCATCAGGGGGCGGATTGTAGCAGGGGGTGGAAATCGCGAGCGGACCGTCGTTCGCTTAGCTGAGATCAGGAGCAGTTCCGCGGCTGCTGTACTCGAAGCTCGGCCAGGAATTCTTGACCATCGACGAAATCACCTCGGCGAATCTCGTCCACAGCTTCTGATATCTCTCGTTCCTGATCCACCGAGAGGCGGACCGGCTCAGCGTCGTCGGATGCCAAAACCATGACCTTCGAGCCTTCGGCCAGGAATTCCGCCGGGACTTCGACCTTGCCTCCGATGATCGTACCCGTCGCGATCTTCATATGCCGATTCTAGGGGCACCCTCCGACTCGTGCAACCGCTTTGAGGAACGTATAACGGGCAAGACTACCGAGAAGCCAGAATCGCCTCCGCAGCGCTCTTGCCGCTCCTCATCGAGTGGTCCATGTTGTGGTACTGCCACTCTCCGAAGCGGCCGACGTTCCAAATCCCGTAGGAACGCAGGAAGTCGCGGATGACCCCGAGGTTCTTCGCGTGGTCGAGGTCGTAGATCACGTAGGCGGGCTGGATCTCGACCGTGTGGATCAGCTCGATCGTGTCGTCGGGGGTGAGGATCTTCGCGAGTTGGAGCGCGGCGATCGTCCGCTCGACCGCTTGGTCCTTGTCGAGCGGGCGGGCTTTGGAGAACGCCACTTCGGTCGCGATCGAGCTTTTGCCCGGCGGCACGGTGTCGGGGCTGAAGGTGGCGGGAAACGACAGGCGGTGAAACGGGAACGGCTCTTCGTAGAAGTAGACCCAGTGCTTGTCCGAGACATCGGGGCGGTCGATGCCGAGGTTGATGCAGTAGATCCCCTGGTAT
>JBBRUC010000151.1:0-14902 GCA_038248205.1 Thermoanaerobaculia bacterium | reverse complement strand
GCCTGGCCGTCGCCAGTCCAGAGCCGGCCCAACGTTTCCAGCCAGTCCGAGAATCGGAAGGCTTCTCCCCACGAAGCCGCCCGCGCGGGCGGAGGTGCGGCAACCCGGCACAGCAGGGCGAAGACAGAGGGGACAGCGAAACGACGAAGCGTTCGAGCCATGGCAAGTCTCCTTGGTTTTGAGGGCGTCACCCGTTTAAACGGGTAAAGAGACTATTGCGCACGGCGAACCTAGGGGAGTGTCTCGTGAAGAGGACGGAAAAAGCAGCGACGAAGGCGGCGGGCGATCCGCGACCGGCGATCGAGATCACCCCCGGTCCGGGGGTTGGGCGAGCGATCCGAATGCTTCGTGCCGCCGAGGCCATGACCCAGGCGGAGCTGGAGCAAGCCACCGGCGTACATAGGTCGAGCCTCTCCGCCTACGAAACCGGCAAGCGCCGCCCGCGGCCGGCGACCGTCGCGCGGATCGCCGTGGCGGCGGGGTCTCGGCCGCCGATGCCTTCCGGAGCGGCAGCCGCGGTGGATTCGCTCGCCGAGCAGGTGCGGGCGTTGGCCGAAGCAGCGTTCGCCGAGGTCGCGGTGCGGCTCGCAAGCGGCCCACCGCTCCCTCGAACGCCGCCGGGGGTGCGACGACCGCAGTAAGGTGTAGGCAGGAGAAGACTCGAGAGGTTCCGGCGCGGCCAACCGGTACGACGGGCCGCGCCGCTGCGTAGCGGCTACCGGACACCACTCCGCGGTCCGAGCGAAGTTGTCTTTCCGTGGCGCCCACCGCTGCGCCGATCCGGGGGAGTGGTTTCGCGATTTCACCCACCGCAGCGCGAGGAAGGGGGAGTGGTACGTAGCTCCCGCACACGGCTCCCCCCGCGTAGGGGAGTGGTACGAAGCTCCCGCTCACGGCTCCCCCGGCATAGGGGAGTGGTACGAAGCTCCCGCTCACCACTCCCCCCGCGTAGGGGAGTGGTACGTAGCTCCAGCACACCACTCCCCCGGCGCAGGGGAGTGGTACGAAGCTCCAGCACACCGCTCCCCCGGCGCAGGGGAGTGGTACGTAGCTCCCGCACACCGCTCCCCCAGCCCAGGGGAGTGGTACGAAGCTCCCGCACACCACTCCCCCCGCCTAGGGGAGTGGTACGAAGCTCCAGCACACCACTCCCCTAGCCCAGGGGAGTGGTACGTAGCTCCCGCTCACCGCTCCCCCGGCGCAGGGGAGTGGTACGTAGCTCCCGCACACCGCTCCCCCGGCCCAGGGGAGTGGTGGCCTGAGTCAGCTCACCGGTTCTTTGGCTCGGCGGAGGGGTGTTCGGGCCGGCAACGCCTGATCGCCTATGCGGCGTCGCGGTGTTTGCGGTGCGTCGATCGCGAACCCGGGCTGGGGGAGTCGTGTCCTGTTGCGGCTCAGTGGTTTCCAAGCAGGGCGAATCGGTGGCGGGAATCCGAGATCCGGTGCCGCGCCGCCGGGCACCGCGCTTACTCTTCGAGACGCTCCAGTTCCTCCGTTTCGGAGAGGCGGAACTCGCCGGTCTCGTTCAGCCGGTCGATCTCGCCGGTCTCGCCGCGGCGGCGGCGGCCTCCCGTGTGCTGAATCCGTTCGAGCGCCGTCTCGCCGCCGTACTTCGCGACGATCCGATCGTCGTAGTCGTCGGCGACATTGGCCACCGCGGTGATCGCGCGCAGCAGATCGCGCGGCTCGATGTCGCTACCGAACAGCGTGTGGGAAAAATAAACGTCGTTGTCGACCAGCGAGAAATGGCCGAGCGCCAGTGAGTGGTTCAGCTCGAGCAGTCCGATCAGGAGGTCTTCGGCGAGGTCCACGCCCTGGACGCAGTACGACATGATCC
Source organism: Thermoanaerobaculia bacterium (assembly GCA_038248205.1). Classification (GTDB taxonomy): domain Bacteria; phylum Acidobacteriota; class Thermoanaerobaculia; order Multivoradales; family UBA5704; genus DASYKS01. The sequence goes on along the minus strand of JBBRUC010000151.1, from coordinate 13,065 downwards.
GTACCACCACCTCGTCCATTCCGAAGGGTTCGACCGAGATTTCGAGCACGGTCGTGCCGTAGCGGACATAGAAGTGACCCTCCTCGGGGTCGCAGTAGGGATCGTCAAAAAACTCCGATAGATACTCGCGGACCTGGCGAAAGGTCTCCTCTTGGATCTCATGTTTTCCGGCCATTGGACTCCCCTCTCTCCAGTGCAGTTTACCCGCCGAGCGCTTCGCCCGCGAGGGGGGCCCGAGAATGCGCAAAAGGTTGGCGGTCTCCACGGCCTTTTCGCCGGACGGAAACCGCCCAAAAGCGCCGTTGACACCTATAAGGCTGTAGGCTAACGTTCCAATAGACCCCCGCCCAGGTGAATACAAGTCTCTGAGCGAGCGGGCTTTGCTTCGATTGAACGTTTGAACGATTGAAAGATCTTCCATTCAAGAGCAAATTCAGGCAGTTTCTGCCAGGAGGATGACAGGCATGCGCAGGCGAGGAATCTCTCTGTACGGCGTCGCATTCGGGGCCTTGGCCCTGGTGGCGGTGGCCGTCCCGTCGTACGCGGCGGGTTTCGGGGTCTTCGAACAGGGTAGCAAAGCGATGGGCATGGCGGGAGCGTTTACCGCCCAGGCCGACGATCCGTCGCTCCTGTTCCACAACGCGGGCGGTTTGGCCTTCGTGACCGAATCCGATTTCGCCGGAGGCTTCACCTACATTCGTGGCATCAAAGCCGATTTCGAAGGCGCCAATCCCTTCCCCGGCTCAGATTACAAGGCCAAGCAGGAGACGCTGGCCGAGTTCATTCCCCACGCCTACTACGTGGCGCCGATCAACCAGACGTGGAAGTTCGGCCTCGGGGTCAACGCGCCGTTCGGCCTCACGACCGAATGGGATGCGAACAACTTTGCCGGCCGCTACCTGAGCACCAAGGCCGCCCTGCGGACCGTCGACATCAACCCGACGATCGGCTGGCAGGTGACGCCGACCTTCGGCATCGGACTCGGCGCGATCGCCCGGGTCTCCGACGTCGTTCTCGAACGGCGCGTTCCGGCGGTCAACCCGTTCACCCAGACGGTGGTCGACGTCGCCGGCATCAAGCTGGAATCCGATCCGGGAACCGGTTTCGGTTGGAATGTCGGCATCTTGAACAAGGTCAACAACAGCTTCTCTTGGGGCCTGTCGTACCGCAGCAAGGTCAAGATCGACTATGAAGGCGACGGTCGCTTGACCCAGGTCTCGACCGGCAACGCGCAGCTCGACGCCCTATTGCGTACCCGCTTGCCGTTCGACCGCAATCTGCCGATCAAGACCCAGATCGAGTTCCCGGACATGGCGAGCCTTGGCCTCGCGTTCGCGCTCACGCCGAGCCTGCTGCTCGAGACCGACGTCAACTGGACCGGCTGGAGCACGTTTGACCAGACGACGATCCGCTTCACCGGCGGCGACCTGCCGAACTCGACGATCCGCTCGGATTGGAAAGACGTCATGAACTACCGCGCCGGCCTGCGCTGGACGCGTAGCGCGAGCAGCGAGCTGCGTTTCGGGTTCGTGTTCGACGAGACGCCGCAGCAGGAAGAGGCGGTTTCGCCGCTCCTGCCGGACGCCGATCGCAACGGCTACACGATCGGTTACGGCTGGAAGGGAGCGAAGCTCAAGACCGACCTCGCGCTCATGTACCTCGACTTCAAAGAGCGTACGCGGGCCAAGACCTTCGAGGGCGAGAGCCCGTTCCTCGGCACCTACAAGACCCAGGCGTGGCTGTTCGGCATCACGTTGGGTTTCTGATCTCGGGAGACTACTAAACCATGCGCAGGACTTCCATCGCACTTCTCTCCCTCTTCGCCCTGGCGCTGCCTGCGCTCGGGCAGGCCGACTTCACCCGCTACGTCTCGCTCGGCGACAGCCTGACCGCCGGATATCAGAGCGGCGGTTTGGCCGGCTCCATCTCGCGCAACAGCTACCCCGCACTGATCAGCCGCCAGGCGCGGCCCGGCGCGGCCTTCGACCAGCCGCTCATCAGCGACCCAGGGATTCCAGCGGTCCTGGAGCTGCGTAGCCTGGTCGGTCCGACCATCCTGCCCAAAGCGGGCATGGGAAATCTCACCAATCCGATCGGCACCCGGCCGTACAACAACCTGGGCGTCCCGGGCGCCAACGTCCGCGACACCGTGGCGACGGTGAGCGGGGGTCTGCACGACGTCGTTCTCCAGCCGTTCAGCCCGTTGCTGCGCGGCCGGACCGCGCTCCAGCAGGCGGTGCAGCAGAACCCGACGTTCGTGACGATCTGGATCGGCAACAACGACGCCCTCGGGGCGGCGACCTCCGGGATCGTCATCGACGGCGTAACCTTGACGCCCCTCGCCCGCTTCGAGACCGACCTGCGCGCCATCGCCTCGGCGATCGCCGCGACCGGCGCGAAGATGGCGTTCGCCAACATCCCGGACGTGACCACGATTCCGTTCGTCACCACGGTGCCGAACGTGGTGGTCAACCCGGCGACCAACCTGCCGGTCCTGATCAACGGCCAGCCGGTTCGTCTGATCGGTCCGCGCGGCCAGCTGGCGGCGGGCGATCGGGTGCTGCTCACGGCGACCACCGAGCTGCGGATGGGCAAGGGAATTCCCACCGCCCTCGGCGGCTCGGGCCTGCCGCTGTCGGACAGCTCGGTGCTCGACGCGGGGGAGATCGCGACGATCTCGGCGCGCGTTGCCGGTTACAACAACGTCATCGCGACGGTCGCCAACGAGCGGGGCGCGGCCCTGGTCGACGTCAATAAGGTTCTTAGGAACGCGGCGGTCTCGGGCATTCCGGTCGGCGGTGCGACCTTCACCCCGGCGTTCTTGACCGGCGGCATCTTCTCCTACGACGGCGTCCACCCGACCTCGTTCGGCTATGCCTACATCGCCAACGTCTGGATCGATGCGATCAACGCCAAGTTCGGCACCAGCATCCAGCCGGTCAACCTGCGTCCGTTCGCCTTCGGCGGCGCTTCCACCCAGGCCGCTCTCGGAGCGAACTCCGAGGCCCTTCTCGGCTCGTCGCTGCTGTTCACCGATGAGGCCAAGCACAGCTTGTTCAAGGGCCTGAACATCCCGGAGAACCTCCAGTCGGCGCCTCCGGGTGGCGGCGGTGGCGGCGGTCGTCGCGGCGGGGGCCATGGCCACGGCCACGGCGGGGGCCAAGAACAGTAGAGGAGCCTCGCGAGCCGATCGTAGAAAGCAAAAAGGGGCGGAGAGATCCGCCCCTTTTTTCGTCGGGAATCCGCCGGAACTCGCCCGAGCGCCCCTCAGTAATCGATGTACCCGTCGCGGGTGCGGACCCGGACCCCCGAGGCTTTGACCCGCACGTCCACCTTGTGCCAGCGGCCGTCGTTCTTGTTGGTCGTCGAATAGTAGGAGAGCGCGTACTGCTCGCGCAGCTCCTCCAGGATGCCGGAAAACGCCGTGGCCAGATCTTCGTCCTTCGAGATGCGGACGATCCGGCCGCCGCTCTCGTCGACCGCCTTCTCCAGCCGATCGAACTCGCGGTCGTTCGCTTCCCAATTGCGCCACGCCGAGGTGAAGGACTTGCGCTTCGAGCCGTCGTCTAGGGCGATCCAATAGATCAACGCCTGGCTCACCCGCGCCTCGCGCAGAACCTCAGACATCGACAACACGCTGTGGATGTCGGCGCCGTCCGAGAGCAGGACCACGACCCGCCGGCCCTGGTGCGATTCGAGCAGCTTGAGCGCGGCGAACAGGTAGTCGTTGACCGCCGAGCCGCCGGCCGCTTCGACCTGCGAGAGGGCTTGGTTCAAGACGGCCTGGTCGCTGGTGACCGGAGTGCTCGCCATCAGGCGATCCGAAAACAGCAGGACGCTCGCCTGGTCCTCCGGGCGCATGCCGGCGACGAAGGCGCGGGCGCCCGCCAGGGCCGCCTCGATCCGCTTGCCCTGCATGCTCTCACTGCTGTCGAGCAGCAGAATCGCCGAGAGCGGCAGCTCGCCGCGGTCGAACGCGACCAGCTCCTGCTCCTGGCCGTTGTCGAACACGCGGAAATCGGCCGGATTGAGGTTCAGCACCCGCTGCCGATCGCGCAAGACCGTGGCGTACAGTTGTTGCAGCTCCAGATCCAGACGCTCGTCGATCTGCACCGGTTTGGTCGCCAGGGCGTCTGAGGCGCTCGACCCGGAGATGCCGTAGGCGACGACTCGGAACTCGCGGGCGATGTTTTGGTCCCCGGCGTTCCAGGTCAGCTGGTACGGCGGGGTGGCGACCGAACCGACGGAACGGCCGCCGACGAAGAACTCGACCCGCGCGATGCCCTCGGTGCCGTCGACCTGGGCCGCAAGCTCGGTCGGTCCAAAGACCGACTGCCCCGGTTCTGGGCTGGTGATCTTGACTTGCAGGCTCGCCTGGGCGGCGTTGGCGGTGGTGAGCGTCGCGGCGCCGGCCACCAGGGCGGCGAGGAAGAGCAACCGGTGACGGCTCATCGCGCCACCCCGTCCTGGGCCGCCGCCGCCGGGATCGAGTTCGAGGCGAGCGAGGAGGCGAGCGTTGCCAGACGCTGATTGGCGGCCGGCTCGACCACCTGGTCCGCGTCGTCGAACAGATCTTGCGACAGTCGGTTGTAGCGGTAGCGCGAATCGTCTTGGGAGTCGGCGCCGATCTCGGCGAGCGATTCGAGCACCGAACGCGCCTCTTGCTGGGCACCGCGGGCGTCCAGGGTCGAGGCCAGTTGCAAGGTCAGGCGGGCGGAGCGTGGGTAGCGCAGGAGCGCCGCGCGAAGAACCTTCTCCGCCCGTTCGGGATGGCGCGCCTCCTGTTCGATGCGCGCGAGTTCTTGGGCGGCGAGCAGGCCGATCCAGGGGGTCGGCGGCGCTTCGGCGAGCGGTGCGAGCAGCTTGATCGCCTCGGCCCGGCGATCGAGACGGTCCAGGCAGAGGGCGAGGCGGAGGGTCGCTTCCGGGTACTTGCCCGGATGCTCCGGATCGAGCGCGCGCAGGCGTTCGAGCACCGCCACCGCGTCGGGGTAGCTGCCGCTCTTCTCGAACACGGTGGCGAGACCGAGCAGCGCCACGCCGTTCTTCGAGTCGGACTCCGAGGCGAGCTGGAACAGCTTGGCGGCTTGGAACGAGTCGCTCGAAACGCTCGCGAGCCGGGCGATCAGCCGGCTGGCGAGGGCGGAAGCCTCCGGCGTGCCGACGTGCTTCTTGTAGAGCAGCGCGAGGTCGAGCGCCAGGGTCCGGTCGTGGGTGGCGACCTGCGCGGTGCCGATGCCGCCATGCGCCGTGTAGTGGCGATAGGCCTCCTGGTGGAGAACCGAGAGCGGTACCAGGACTTCGAGGTCGACGCCCGCGACCTCGGAGATCACGGTCTGTTCGGCCTTGTGCAAACGCTCGCGAGTACGCGGGTCTTTGTCCGAGATGACCGACGATTCGAATCGGACCAGCTCGTCGACCGATCGAGGGTCGTTGTGAGCCCAGAGCCCGACGATCGTCCGATAGCTGCTCGCGAGAGCTTCGGGATCGAGAGGGCCCGCCCACGCCGCGGGCTGGCCGAACGAAAGGAATGCGAGGAGCAACACGAAAGACGTGCGCAAAAGGTTACCAACCATGTCGGATTTCCCCCGTTGTGAGACGGGGAGAGAATCTCGCACAACGGGGAGGACCGCAACTGCCAGGGGATCGACGGCGAAGATCTGCCGCCAAACGGCGGGCGGCAGGGACGGCCTGTGCGAGGGGCTTCGATCGAGCGCAGCGACGACCGCGTGCGGTCGCCGCTGCCAGTTCAACCGATCCGGTTAGAAGAGCAGGCTCTCCTGCCGCTTCAGCCGGCCGGAGACGCGCCGCAACAGGCGGGCGAGTTCGGTGGTCGCCCGCTCGTGGTCGATCGCACGGCGGAGAACCAGAAGGGCGGCGATCGCCTCGCGACGGATGCCGAGCGCGCGGAACGTCTCGAGGATTTCCTCGACGCTCTCGAGGATTTCGGCGGTCCGGCCCTGCTGGAGCCAGAGCATCGCGAGGTCGAGTGAAACGACCGCCGCTTCGATCGGCAGCCCGCGGCTCTCGAACTCGTCGTGGACTTCCCAGAGGCCTAGCTCGGCGGATTCCAGATCTCCGCGCCCCGCCTCGATCCGCCCTTCGAGCCAACGCAGCTTGAGCTGGTCGATCGCCGAGCCGCGTTCGTCGTAGAGCGTCCGGCTGGCGCCGATCCAGCGCGCCGCCTGCTCGTACGAGCCGGCCTCGACGGCGCCGATCACCAGGTTGTGGACCGCGGACAGGGCGAGCGCCGGCTCGCGGCTCGGGTCGATCTGGCCCAAGCCGTGGGCGATGTAGCGGCAGGCCTCTTCGAACTCGTTCTCGTAGAGCAGGGCGATGCCGCGCTTGATCAGCGCCCGGCCGGCGAGATGGTGCTCTCCCGCCGCCCGATGCAGCTCGAAGATCCCTTCGAGCAGGCGGCAGGCCTCGCGGAAGCGTCGTTGCGAGATACGCAACGAGGCGGTCAGGTCGAAGATTCGGGCGAACAGTTGCCGATCGCCGGTGCCGCGCTCGGCGCGCAACAGCGCTTCGGCGAACGCGCTCTCCGAGCCGGATACGTCGGCCGCGATGCGCAGGGCGTTGCCCAGCTCCGACCAGGCACGGGCCTGGAAGTCGGCACGCTCGGCGGGGCTACCCTCTTCGGAGCCCAGCGAGTCGGCCAGCTGCGCCGCCAATCGGGCAAGGGTGACCATGCCGACGGGATCGCTCGTGCGCAGGCCCCAGCTCTCGGCGAGCAGCGTGGTGCACCGCTCCCGAACGGCCGCGAGAGGCGAGGCCAGGCGCGCCTTCTCGGCGAGCTCCAGCTCTTCGGAGCGCGCGGCGATTTCGCGCCGCGCGGCGGCGACCGCCCGATCGATCGGCGGATCGTAGGCCGAAAGGTCGAACGTGGGCTGCTCACGGAGCGGGTGGAAGACCGACCGGACCATCGGCGCCAACAGCTCGGCGCAGTGGGCGCAACCGCGGAGCAGGTGGGCGATGATCGGTTTGCCTTCCCGCGGCGACAGCTCGGCACGGAGAAAGGCCCACAACCGGTCGGGCTCTGGATGGGTGGCGAGATTCTCGTTTTTCATGGATCTCTCCAAAGAGAGCTTCTAACGACGGTTGTAGGATCTCACGAACTGTGCGTTGGAGTCAGGTGCCAATTGTACCGGTCGATCGGATACTGGTTTGACCGTACGGTCAATTTACCGTGGGCGAGCCGCCGTTGGCGACGGAGGTATGGGAAGGGTCGACCGGATGGCCGTCCGGGTCGATCGCGATGCCGTACTCAGACCAGATCACCGTGACGGCGGACTGGCCGTAATGCCAGACCGAGCCGAACCAATGAGCTACCGCGCCCAGGGCGTCGCCGAGCGTCGCGACGCCGGCGTTCGCTGAGATTTCGGCACGCGCCGGCCGAGCCATCGAGACGGCCGCCGACGACGGGGCCGATGCCACGAGCAGCAGCGCTACCAGCGCCGCGACGGGCACCATGCGAGGAGTGCAGCTCACCTTCAATTGGGTCGGCGTGGTCGACATTGCACAACTCCCCCCGCGAATCGGCTCGCTAGCCTGGATGTTTCGCGGAAAAATTCTTCGTTCAAGAAATGGGGTGCTTCTGCCGGCGATTCCGTGACAAGCAAATCAACATCTTGTCCCGGGATCGTATCAGGGCGGTCAAAATGCCCTGGGTCGGGCGAAATGTCTTGTTGAATCAGGCAGTTTTGGTCGCCAGCGGGTGACGGACGTCGCGTCCTTCAACGAAGTAGACGACGTCTTCGCCAATGTTCGTCGCGTGGTCCGCGATCCGCTCCAGGTTGCGCGCGATGAGCAACAGATGGAGCGCCCGGCTGACCGTTTTCGGATCCTCGATCATGAAGGTCAGCAGCTCGCGGAAGATCTGCTTGTAGAGGGCGTCCACCTCGTCGTCCCGTCGGCAGACCGCTTGGGCCAGGTCGGAATCCCGGCGCACCAGGGCGTCGAGGCTCTCGCGCACCATCGCTTGGACCAGGCGCGAGAGGTGCGGCAGATCGATGTAGGGCTTGAGCGGCGGCTGATCGACCAGCTGCTCGACCGACTGTGCGATGTTGACGGCCGAATCGCCGATCCGTTCGAGGTCGCTGTTGATCTTCATCACCGCGACCAGGAAGCGGAGATCGACCGCGATCGGCTGGCGCAGGGAGAGCACGGCATGGCATAGCTCGTCGATCTCGATCTCCATCAGATCGACTTCTTGGTCGCTCGCGATCACCTGACGGCACAGCTCGCGGTCCCGTTCGAGCAGCGCCCGGGTCGCACGGGCGACCATCTCCTCGACCATGCCGCCCATGCGCAGCAGGCTCTGTCGAATTCGGTCAAGGTCTTGGTCCAGTCGGCGTTCCACAAGTCACTCCCGGGCCGCTCGGCCCAACGATCCGCTATCGTACCCTTTGCGGGCACCTTGTTAAAACCACCGCGGGGTGAATCCCGCGTGACAGCACCGTGGCGAGAATTGTCGGGCGCCGGAGCCCAAGCGGCGCTCCCGTTCCCTCTACCCGGCTGAGGCCGGCAGGCGCACCCGGAACGTCGAGCCCTGGCCGGGGCGGCTTTGGACGTCGACCTGGCCGCCGTGGGTCTGGGCGACGTGTTTGACGATCGACAGGCCGAGGCCGGTACCCCCTTCGTCGCGCGAGCGCCCCTTGTCCACCCGGTAGAAACGCTCGAACAGGCGGGGGAGCGCTTCGGACGGAATGCCGATGCCGGTGTCTTCCACTTCGATCGTGTAGCCGGCGTACCCGGCGGCGGGTGAGGAGCGCCGCAGGCGGAGGTGAACCGCGCCTTCGGGCCGGTTGTATTTGATCGCGTTGGCCAGCAGGTTCAAAAGCATCCGTTCGAGCGCGTCGCCGTCGCCGACGACGATCAACGCCTCGTCCGGAGGTGTTTCGAACGTGAGGTCGACGTGCCGCTCTTCGGCCGCCGGGGCCACCCCTTCGAGCGCCCGGCGGGCGATCGCGGCCAGATCGACGGGCCCCCGCGCCGCCCGCTCGCCGACGCTCTCCAAACGGCCGAGGGTCAGTAAATCGTCGAGCAGCGCCTGGAGCCGTCGGCAGTGCTCCAAGATGCGGCCGGTGAAGCGGGCCGCGGTCTCGGGCTCGGCGAGCGCGCCGTCGCGCAGGGTTTCGGCGAAGCCGCGGATCGCCGAGAGCGGCGTCTTCAGCTCGTGGGAGACGTTGGCGACGAAATCGCGGCGCATCTCGTCCAACCGCTTGACCGCGGTCGTGTCGCGGGCGACCAGCACGGCGCCCGCCAGGCGCGCCTCATCGAGGAGCAGGTCGCTCTTCAACTCGATCGTTCGCCGTTCCGGCCCGTCGCCGCCGATCTCGATCTCCAGACCGAAATCCGAGCGACCGAGTTCCGCACCGCCCGCGCCGCCCGAAATCGCTCCGCGGTCGTCCGCGCTCTTGAGCGTCGCCTCGACCAGCCGCTCGACCTCCGGCCGGCGCAGGACTTCGAGCACCGCGCGCCCCGCGACGTCGCCCGAGAGGCCGAACAGGCGCTGGAACGCCGGATTGGTCAGCTGCGCCCGGCGGTCGGCGCCGACCACCAGCACCCCTTCCGACATACTGGCGAGGATCGCGCGGAGATGGTCGCGCTCCTGCTCGATCACCGCGAGCTGCCGCTCGATCGCCGCCCCGAGCCGGTTGAGCGCCAAGCCTAAGGCGGAAAGCTCGTCGTCGTCGGGGATCTCCACCCGGTGCTGATAGCGCCCGTTGGCCAGTTCGCCCGCCCCCGCGGCGAGGGCGGAGAGCGGCCGGAACAGCCGCCGATCATTCCACCAGCCGATGCCGATTCCGACCGCGAGCGCCGCGGCGAGCGCGAGCGCCAGCGCGGTCGCGAGGCGGCTGGAGAGGGCGCTCAGCAGATCGAGCGGCTCGGCGAGCCGAAGCACCAGCAGGTGCCCGTCCGGGCCGGGGAGCGTGCGGGCGGCATAGACGTACGGCGTACCGGTGGTGGCGCTCTTGCGCTCGGCCCACCCTTCGCCCCGGGCGAGCGCGGCGACGACCTCCGGCCGGTCGGCGTGGTTCGCGAGCGTCCCCAGGGTTGCCAGCTTGCGGGTGCTCTCGGCGATCACCCGGCCGTTCTCGGCGATCACGGTGACCCGCAGACTGCTGCGTCCTGCCGCCTGCTCGACCCAGGTCTGCAACACCAGCGGCGGGCCGGAGGCGCGCGCGGCGATCTCCGGCGCGAGGATCCGGGCGCTTTGCAGCAGGTCGCGGGCGGAGGCCTCTTGGAACAGTCCGGGCAGCAGCCGCCAGAGCAGCAGGGCGGCCACCGCGAGGGCAGCGACCGCGGGGGCGAGCGGGGCGAGCCGGAGCCGGCGCGAGCGGCGGATCAAGCGGGCCTCAAGCCCGGAACCGCCTCGGGGGCTTCCTGGCGCAGCCGATAGCCGACCCCGATCACTGTCTCGATCCGATCCGCCTCGGCGCCCAGCTTGCGGCGCAGACGCCGGATGTGGGTGTCCACGGTGCGGCTGTCGATGTCCTCGGCGTAACCCCAGACGTCGGAGAGCAACTGGCCTCGGGTTTGAACCCGGCCGCCGCGCTCGATCAACAGGCGAAGAAGGCGAAATTCCGTTGCCGTGAGCGGTACCTCTTCCTCTTGGACCCAGAGCCGATGTCCGGCGATGTCGAGGCGGATGGTGCCGACCTCCAGCTGTTCGCCGGTCGGTCCCTCGGCCTCCGGCTGACGGCGGCGGAGCACGGCCTTTACCCGCAGCACCACCTCGCGGGGCGAGAACGGCTTGCTCACGTAGTCGTCGGCGCCCAGCTCCAGGCCGACGATCCGATCGACCTCCTCGCCGCGGGCGGTGATCATGACGATCGGCACCCGGGCGCTCGCCGCTTCGCGTTTCAAGATGCGCATCACTTCGAGGCCGTCCATGCCCGGCAACATCAGATCGAGCAGGATCAGATCCGGGATCGGCTCGCGCCGCGCGGCATCGAGGCCGGTCTCGCCGCGGCCGGCGATTTCGACCCGAAACCCTTCCTTTTCGAGGTTATAGCGCAACACCTCGGCGATATCCGGCTCGTCTTCGACGATCAGAATTCGTTCCCGGGTCATCGGCTGGGAGCCTAGCACGCGAGATTCCGCAGATCCTGTGGAAAACGTTGAGGAAAAACCCCGGTTGGAGGGGCGTTCCGCCAGCCTACGCAGGGGATTTTGTACGTTTTGAACAGAGTCCTGTGCAATCGGCGTAAGTCTTTTGTTTTCAATCATGTCGATTTCTCCGCCAAGAACCTGGGGAAGGCTTTGCACCGCCCTGGCTGGCAGATTTCCACAGAATTGCACGGCCGGCCGGTGACCGACGTGTTAACTCTTTGTGACAGCGCGATTTACATGGTCTGTCAGGGCGTTTTGTCCGGGGTTATATTTCGTACATCGGGGCGGTTCGGGCGGACGATTCGCCGCCTGTCCCCTCAAGGCGACGCTCGCTCCAGGCCCTGACGAACCGAAAGGCGTCGTTCGAACACCTTCTCGAACAGCCGGCCGTGCTCGCTCGCCGCGTCGAGTTCCAGGTCGACGGCGTAGGGGGAGATCACCTCCAGCTTCACCCGTTTCGGGCGGATCGAGCAGTAGATCTGCTCGACCCGGGAGGCGTGGGTGCGGTCGAGCGCGTCGGCCACCCGCAGCAGGGCGGCCAAGGTACGGATGGTCTTTTGCTGCCAGGGCTTCGAGCCGGCAAGGACGGGATGCCCGGGTTTGGGCGCCGCGCCGCGGTGGAACCGTGCGACCCGGGCGACGATCTCCACCTCGCTCGGGTCGAAGGCGTCGAGCGCCGCGTTCTGGATCAGATAGAAGCTGTGCTCGTGGTGCTTTTTATAGTGGATCGAATAGCCGATGTCATGCAACAGAGCCGCGTATTCGAGCCACTCCCGTTCGCGCCGGCCGAGGCCGTGGAGCGAGGCGGTAAGGTCGAACAGCCGGATCGCCAGCCGCGCGGTTTGCAGGCTGTGCGGATGGACGCTCTCGGTGCGCTCGGCGAGCCGCAGCACCTGCCGGCGGCGCAGGTCGTCCGGATCGGCGCCGCGGGGAATCGGCTGGCCGAGGGCGGCGAGCACCAATCCTTCGCGCAGCGCCCGGTCCGACACCAGGACGCGCGACACCCCGGCATGGCGGATCAGCTCTTCGATCAGGATCGCCCCGGCGAGCAGCGACTCGGCGCGCGGCGCGCCGACCGGGGGGAGAGCGGCGACCTGCGCTCGCGGCAGCCGGGCGAGGCGCTGGACCAGAGCGGAAAGATCGCGCAGCTTGACCTCGCGCAGGCCCGATTTGGCGGCGCGCAGCGCGGCGGGAGCGACGCTCGCACCGGAACGACCGGCCGCCGAGGCCGTGGCTTTTGCCGCTTCCAGAAAATCGGCGATCAGGTCGGCGCAGCAGACCGCGGTGCCCGAGGTGGCGACCAACCGGGCGATCCTTTGCCCCGGCCGTTTCGGAATCTCGCTCTTCAAGCGCTCGCGGATCGTGCAGCGCAGGCGCTCGATCGAGCGCGCGCTCGGCGGATCGCCCGAGAGCGCCGCGGCACAGCGCAACGAACCGAGCCGTAGGCTCACCACCGAGACCAGCTCGCCTTCGTGGGTTGCGACCCACTCGGTGCTGCCGCCGCCGACGTCCACGATCGCCGCATCGCCCGAACCGAGGTCGACCACCTCGCGAACCGCCCGGTAGATCAGAGCCCCCTCGTCTTCGCCGGACAGGCGCTGCACCTCAATGCCGGTCTGGGCGCGAACGCGGGCCAGGAACTCCTCGCCGTTGCCCGCCTCGCGCACCGCGCTGGTCGCCACGGCGACGATCCGGCCGGCGCCGCGCAACGAGGCGAGGGTGATCATCTTGACCAGCGCGAGCAGGCCGTCCTCCATCGCCTTGTCCGACAGATCCCCCCCGGCGCCGACGATGCCGAACGCCGAACGGCCGAGCCGCACCATCTCGCGCTCGCGACCGAGCACCCGATAGGCACCGTTGGCTTCCGGGGCGACGACGATCATGTGGATCGAGTTCGAGCCGACATCGATCGCGGCGATCGCGGCGGGTACCGCGGAAGTCGAAGCG
>JBBRUC010000150.1:0-14906 GCA_038248205.1 Thermoanaerobaculia bacterium | reverse complement strand
TCGGGGGAGGAGGATTCGGTCGTCACGGGGCGCCAAGTTTACCTCGTGACTCGACCGGAACGCGGGGGCGAGACGCTCGCCCCCGCGACGGACGAAGAGGCCTTCAGGGCTCCGGAGGAACTCCTGGGCTTTTAGAACAGCGGCCGGCTCTTGATCTGCTCGACGTCGATCGAGATGCCGACGCCTTGGTGCCTGCCGTCCGGATCCAGGCAATCGAGTTTGTCGGGCGAAGCGACCCAGTGGCTGCACGTCTCGGCGGTATAGACGGCGGTCACGTCGAGATCGACGTTCGCTTCCAGCACCAGAAATCCGATCAAGAGCGGCATCGGCGTGGGTACCGCGCCGCCGTAGATCAACTCGGCGATCCGATTGCAATCGTCCATCGTCGCCTGCATCGACTGCAATGTGATGCTGTCGAAGGCGGTCGCCTTGGCGGCTTTCGGCTCGCGCCCTACGGGCGATCCTTCCTTGACCAGCAGGATCACTTTCTTGCGCACGTCGGCCGAGTTGAAATAGTCCTGGTTGAAAATGTTGATGTCGGTCGCGTAGTTGCCGAACTTGACCGTCGGCTCGCCTTCCTGGTTGCCGCTCTGCGACACCCCGACATTGGTGGGGTTATAGCCGCAGACGAACTTGACCGCGAAGCTGTACTGCGGCGAAGCGAGAGCCGGCAAGGCAAGCAGCGGCAGGGCCAGAGCGAGCAGAGCGAAGGGGAGGAGTTTGCGTTTCATGGTCTGGTTCTCCTTTAATCTCGCGTTGGCGTTAGTACAGCCGTTTGCCTTGAATTTGTTCGACGTCCTGCGAGATCGAAACGCCGTTGCTGAACTCCTCGGGCTGGAGGCAATCAAACTTGTCGTTGAAGGCCCAGGCGCTGCACACTTGCGCGGTGTAGACCGCCGTCACGTCCAGCTCGTAGACGCTTTGGATGACCAGGAAGCCGATCGTGATCGGATACGGCGTAGGAACCGGAGAACCGTAGATCAGCTCGCCGATCCGGTTGCAGTCGTCCATCGTTGCTTCGCCCGGGTTCAGATTGATGAAGTCGAAGCCCGTGGCATCGACTACCTTCGGCTCCCGGCCGAGGGGCTTCTCACCGCTCACCAGAACCAAAACCTTCTTGAACAGCTGGTTCTGCGGATTGGTGGGGTCGACCAAAAAATCTGGGTTGTAGATGTTGATGTCGGTCGCGTAATTGCCGAGCTTGACCGTCGGCTCGCCTTCCTTTTTGCCGCTCAACGAGTGACCGACGTTCTCCGGATTGAAGCCGCAGACGAACTTTACGGCGTAGCTGAACTGGGGTTTGGCGAGGGCCGGCGACGCCATCGACAGAGCGACGGCGAGCCCGAGAGCGAGTAGGGTAAAACGCATTCGCATGTCTTCTCCTCGGGCAAGGGTTCGGATCGCGCAGAGCGGCGTACCGCCCGCAAAGTCCGAAAATCGAACCTCACGGGCGGCTCCGGGACGGGGGCCATAACCTGCGGATCGCAGCTTGCCTACAAAGATTACATGTGCGGAAGGGCGAAAAATCGAGACAACTCGAATACCGAAACAAAAGTTGACAGGTGTCTCGAGGTCGCTATTTCCCCAGCCGATCGCGCAGGAACGCGAGGGTTCGCGACCAGGCGGTCTGGGTTGCCTTGAGGTTCGCTCCGTCGCGGTCGTCTTGGGCGCGTAGGAAGCCGTGGCCCGCGCCTTCGAACGAGTGGGGCTCGTAACTCTTGCCGAGCTTTTTCATCTCGGCTTCGGTCGCCGGAAGCGTGGCTCCGATGCGCGCGTCGTCCCCGCCGTAGAGGCCGAGCACGGGGGCTTTGATTTTTGCCAGATCGGCTGGCTCGGGCGACGAGCCGTAATAGACGACCGCTCCGGCGAGGGTCGGCTCGGACGCGGCGTAGGCGAAGCTCTTGCCGCCGCCCCAGCAGAAGCCGATCGTCGCGATCTTGCCGTTGGCCGAAGGGATCTTCCGCGCGAAGTCGCGGACGGCGTTCAGCCGGGTCGTGGTGATTTCAGGGGTCAAGCCGCGGACCAGCGAAACGACGTCGTCGCGACTGGCGGCCGAGGCGGTACCTCCGCCGTTGGGTCCCATCCCCGAAATCAGGTCGGGCGCGATCGCGATGAACCCTTCTTTCGCCAGTTGATCCGCCACTCCGCGGAGCCAGTCGGACAGGCCGTAGATTTCGTGGATCACGATCACCACGCCGGCCTTCTCCTTTCGCTCCGGATAGACCACCCAGGTGTTCAGCTTGCCGCCGCCGGGCAGTGCGATGTCCACATACTCGCCGTGGCGCGGAGAGTGATCGAGCTGGGCTTTCGCGGTCGCCTCGGACGGCGGTAGGTTCGCGTCGTGGGCGGGGGCGGCGGGCGGCGCGGCGGCCCAGGCGGCAACGCTGGACGAGAGCAGGAGCGAGAAGGCGAAGCGAGAAAGGCTCTTCATGGTGGTCAGTCCCCTTCCACCCGTAGCGGGAAGAGTTCGGCCTGACGCCGGTCCTCGTCGGCCACGGGTACGCGATAGTCGCCCGTCCAGCAGGCGGTGCAATAGCTAGACTTAGGGCCAGAAACGGACGCTTGCAGCCCTTCGAGCGACAGGTAGGCGAGGCTGTCGGCCTCGACGAAGCGGCGGATTCCTTCGATGTCTTGGTTCGCGGCAATCAGCTCGTTGCGCGTCGGCGTGTCGATTCCGTAGTGGCAGGGCCAGGCGGTCGGGGGTGCGGAGATGCGCATGTGAATTTCCGCGGCACCGGCATCGCGCACCATGCGCACGATCTTCTGCGAGGTGGTGCCGCGGATGATCGAGTCGTCCACCAGGACGACCTTCTTGCCTTCGATCAGTTCGCGCACCGGGTTCAGCTTCACCTTCACCCCGAAGTGGCGGATCGACTGCTTCGGTTGGATGAACGTGCGGCCGACGTAGTGGTTGCGGATCAGGCCAAATTCGAGCGGCAGGCCGGATTCCCGCGCGTAGCCCATCGCCGCGAACAGGCCGGAGTCGAGCACCGGGACCACGCAATCGGCGTCGGCGGGGGCCTCCCGCGCCAGGCGTGCGCCCATCGCCAGGCGGGTGCTGGAGACCGAATCGCCAAAGATTCGGCTGTCCGGCCGGGCGAAATAGACGTGCTCGAACAGGCAGCGCGTGGGCTCCGGCGAGATCGACAAATGGTAGCTGTCGATTCGGCCGTCATGGGCGATCACCACCTCGCCCGGCTCCAGCTCGCGCAACGGCCGCGCTTCGAGCAGGTCGAAGGCGCAACTCTCGGAGGAGAAACAGTGGACTCCGCCAGGAAGCGCGCCCACGGCCAGCGGCCGGAAGCCGTTCGGATCGCGGGCCGCGATCAGTCCCTGATCGGTGATCAAGAGGAGCGAATAGGCGCCGCGGATTTCTTCCAGCGCGAGCAGGAAACTTTCGACGATCGAGCGGCGCGGGTTGCGCGCCATCAGGTGGAGGATGACCTCGGTGTCGCTGGTGGTCTGGAAGATCGAGCCTTCGCCCTCCAGCCGTTTGCGGATCGCCATCGCGTTGGTCAGGTTGCCGTTGTGAACCAGGCCGAGCGGCCCCATTGAGGTCTTGACCACGATCGGCTGGGCGTTGCCGATGACGCTGGTTCCCGAAGTCGAATAGCGGGTATGGCCGAGCGCCGAGCTGCCAGGGAGGCGCTTGAGCACATGCTCTTTGAACAGGTCGGAAACATGCCCCATCCCTCGTTCGTAGCGCAGCTGTGTGCCGTCCCAGGTCGCCATGCCGGCGCTCTCCTGGCCTCGGTGCTGGAGCGCGTAGAGTCCGAGATAGGTGAGGTAGGAGGCCTCGTCCGTCCCTTCGATGCCGAAGATTCCGCACATAGATGACGCTTTCCCCTCAGAGACCTAGCGCTTTCGGCAAGGCCTGCGCCCAGATAGTTTCGAGCCGGGCGACCGGCGCCCGGAAATTTTCGCCGCCGACCGCGAATTCGAGATTTTCGCCGCCGACCTCGCCGATCTCTGCCGCTGGTACGCCGTGCCGCTCGGCGGCCCGGAGGATTTCGATCGAATGAGCCGGCGGACAGGCGACCAACGCGCGGCCTTGTGTCTCCGAGAACAGTTCGAGCGGCGAAGAAACTTCCAGCCGGGCGCCGAGACCCTTGCCGAAACAGGCTTCGGCGGCGGCGATCCCGAGCCCGCCTTCCGAAAGGTCGTGCGCGGTGGAGAGCAACCCCGCGCCGATCAGCTCGCGTAGCAGCTGGCTGAGTCTACGCTCGGTGTCAAGGTCCACCTGTGGCGGCCGGCCCTGTTCGAGGTCGTGGAGGAGACGCAACCAAGCCGAACCGCCGAATTCCTCGCGGTCGCGGCCGAGCAGGATGATCCGGTCGCCCGCCTGGTCGAAGTGCGATTCCGGAAGCGTTTTAAGGAGCGGGATCAAGCCGACCATCGCGACCGCCGGGGTCGGATAGATCGACTGTAAACCGGCGTCCGTCTGCGTCTCGTTGTAGAGCGAGACGTTGCCCGAGATGACCGGCACGTCGAGCGCCCGGCAGGCGGCGGAGAGGCCGAGCACGGACTGCTGCAACTGCCAGGCGACCTCTGGGTTCTGCGGGTTGCCGAAGTTCAGGCAATCGGTGAGGCCCACCGGCTCGGCGCCGACGCAGGCGAGATTCCTCACCGCTTCGGCCACCGCCTGCATGCCGCCCCGTTCGGGATCGAGCTGGCAGTAGACCGGGTTGACGTCCGCCGTAAGAGCGAGCGCCGAAGGGGTTCCCTTGAGCCGGACCACCGCGGCATCGCCCCCCGGCCCGCGCACCGTGTTGGTGCGGACCGTGTGGTCGTATTGGCGCCAGATCCAGCGCTTGCTGCCGAAGTCCGGCGTGTCGAGCAGCCGTTGGAGCGTTTCGATCGGATGGCCGACGTCGGGGAGAGTCGGCGCTTCCCAGCGTGCGGCGAGATCGGCCGGCGGAGCGGTCGGGCGCCGGTAGACCGGTGCCTGCTCGGTGAGCGGCTCGATGGGAATGTCGGCGTAGGTCTCGCCCGCAAAGCAGAGGAGCGCCCGGCCATCCTCGGTAATCTCGCCGATCTCGGCGATCTCCAGACCCCAGCGGCGGAAGACCCGTTCGACCTCTTCCTCGCGGCCGCGCCGGGCGAGAACGACCATTCGCTCCTGCGATTCCGAAAGCATCATCTCGTAGGGGGAGAGCCCCGGCTCGCGCAGCGGCACCTTCTCCAGATCGAGCCGCATGCCCGTGCCGCCGCGGCCCGCCATCTCGAACGTCGAGCTGGTGAGCCCCGCGGCACCCATGTCCTGGATCGCGACGATCGCCCCGGTCTTCATCGCTGCGAGGCACGCTTCGAGCAGGATCTTTGCGGTGAACGGATCGCCCACCTGGACGGGCGGCCGTTTGGATTCGGACCCCGCGTCGAACGACTCCGACGCCATCGTGGCACCGTGGATGCCGTCGCGGCCGGTGCGGCTTCCGGCATAGAGGATCGGGTTTCCGGCTCCCGAAGCGCGCGCCGTAAAGATCTCGTCGTGCCGGGCGACCCCGAGCGCGAACGCATTGACCAGGATGTTGCCGTTGTAGCAGCGGTGGAAGGCGGTCTCGCCGCCGACCGTCGGTACGCCGAAGCAGTTGCCATAGTCGCCCACGCCGCGGACTACGCCGTCGATCAGGTGGCGCATCCTCGGCGCGTCGATCTCGCCGAAACGCAGCGCGTCCAAGCAGGCGATCGGCCGCGCGCCCATGGTGAAGATGTCGCGCAGAATGCCGCCGACGCCGGTCGCCGCCCCCTGGTACGGCTCGATGTAGCTCGGGTGGTTGTGCGACTCCATCTTGAACACGGCGACCCAGCCGTGACCGACATCGACCACCCCGGCGTTTTCGCCCGGACCCTGGAGCACCCGCGGTCCGGAGGTCGGAAACTCGCGCAGGTAGACCTTCGACGACTTGTACGAGCAGTGCTCGGACCAGAGCGCGGAGGTGACCCCTAGCTCGGTCCACGAAGGGTCGCGGCCGAGAATGCCGCGCAGCAACTCGAATTCTTCGGCCGACAGACCCCGCTCGGCGGCGAGCGCGGCCGTGACCGTCGGCTCGTTCGCTCGGGCGGGAGGGGCGGGCCGCGGGGAGGAGGCTTGCGGCTCGCTCACGCGCGCACCTCCTCGGCCTTCGGGGAGGCCGCGGGGGGCGAGGCGCTCGGCGCGAATGACGCGATCGTGCCGGCGAGCAGGGCCAGCCCGTCGGCATTGCCGAGGATCGCCTCGGCCGCGCGCTCCGGGTGGGGCATCAGGCCGAGCACGTTGCCTCGCGGGTTGGTGATCCCGGCGATCGCGCGAGCCGCGCCGTTCGGGTTCAGCTCGGCGTCGAAGGCGCAGATCGAGCCGTCGGGCGCGCAGTAGCGAAAGACCACTTGGGCGTTGTCTTCGAGCGCGTCGAGGCGCTCCGGCGCATCCTCGTAATTGCCTTCCGCGTGGGCGATCGGCAGGCGCAACACCTGGCCCACCTGAAGGCGCGAGGTGAACGGCAGATCGTTGCGTTCGACGCGCAGATAGACGTCCTGGCAGAGGAACCGGAGGCCCTGGTTTCTCCTCATCGCGCCGGGCAAGAGGCCGGTTTCGAGCAGAACTTGAAAGCCGTTGCAGATGCCGAGCACCAGCCCTCCGTCCCTAGCGTGGCGGCGGACCGCGGCCATTACCGGCGAGAGCGCGGCGAGCGCCCCGGCGCGCAGGTAGTCGCCATAGGCAAACCCGCCGGGCAGGACGACCAGATCGCACCCTTGGACCGTCTCGTCGCCGTGCCAGAGAAACACGGTCTCGCTATTCAGCACGTGGGAGAACGCGTGATAGACGTCGTGGTCGCAGTTCGAGCCGGGGAAGACGACGACTCCGACCTTCATCGTCCGTCCTCGTCGAGGATCTCGACCTCATAATCCTCCACGACGGTGTTGGCGAGCAGCCGCTCGCACATGTCTTCGAGCTGGCGCCGGGCGACCCCGACCTCGGCGGTCTTCAGCTCGATCTCGAAACTCTTGCCCGCCCGAACGGAAACGACGCCTTGAAATCCAAGACGCGAGAGGGCCTCCCCGATCGCCTTACCCTGCGGATCGAGGATTTCACGCCGTGGATAGACGGTGACGCGCGCTTGAATCATCCGACCTCCGAAATGGCCGCCATCGAGCTCGACAGTGCGGCCGCTTCCGCGCCGACTTCGAGCCATGGGGTCGGCCGGACCTGATCGGCGACCGCGATGTCGATCGAAGCTCCCTCGCGTTCGAGGGCCTCGCCGATTTCCGCGGCCGCCAGGGCCGGCAGGTTGTTGGTACGCGAAAGGTGATAGAGCACCACGAAGCGCAACCGATGCGAAAGAAGCTCGGCCATCCCGTCGGCCGCCTCCCGATTGGAAAGGTGCCCGTGGCGCCCGGCGACGCGCTGCTTGAGCGACCAGGGGTAAGGGCCGTTCCTCAGCATGTCGAGATCGTGGTTGGTTTCGAGGATCAATAGATCGAGGTCGGCGAGTCGCCCCCAGGCGAGCCGGCTGCGGTTGCCGATGTCGCCGCACAGCCCCAGGCGGTGACCGGCCCCATCCTGGACCACCAGGCCGATCGGTTCGCGCGCATCGTGCGGAATGGCGAACGGCTCGACGGCAAACCCCGCGATTTCGCGGACCTCGCCGGAGCGGAGCACGGTGGCGGCCTGGCGCTGCTCGGGGCCGAGCTCCGTGCCTAGAAACGTTCCGGCGGTCGCAAAGATCGGGATCCGGTGCCGCTTGGCCAGCCGGGCGGCCCCCCGATTGTGGTCGACGTGCTCGTGGGTGAGCACCAACGCCTCGATCGTCGAGGGTTCGACCCCCACCGCCCGCATTCGCTTCTCCAACTCGCGGCAGGAGAATCCGGCGTCGATCAGCAGCCGCCGGCCGGCCGATTCGACCAGCACGGCGTTGCCCGCGCTCCCCGAGCCGAGCACACAGGTACGCAGTGGGGGCGCGGGAGGCAGTGCCTCGTATTGCCAGAGGGTCGCCTGTTGCCAGGGCATGATCGGAGGGCGCCGCCCGAAAACGGGGCGGGGCCGAAGCGGAACTTATCATCCCGCGGCCCCGTTGTCAGGTCACCTGCCCAAGATCTTGGGTTCGCTTTCGGTCCGTCCACTACCGCAAGGGGCAAGGGTAGGGATTCAACCGTTCCGCCGCCTGCCCAAAGGCCTCGGCTCAGACCCTCATCTGGTAGAGCATCAGGTAGACGACCACGCCGGTGACCGAGACGTAGAGCCAGATCGGCAGGGTCCAGCGCGCGATCCGTCGGTGCCGATCGAAGCGCTTCTTATACGCTCGCCAGACGGTGATGCCGGCGAGGAACGGCACGGTGGCCGCGAGGATCGTGTGAGTGATCAAGATCGCGAAATAGACCGTCCGGATCGGTCCCTGGCCCTGAAACGGCACCGAGCCGACCTGAGCGTGGTAGATCAGGTACGAGGTCAAAAACAGCGACGAGGTGATGAGGGCGGTGATCATGACCGCCCGATGGGCGGCGATCTTCCGGTTGCGGATCAAGAACCAGCCGGTGATCAAGAGAGCGGCTGACACAGAATTGAGGGCCGCGTTGACGGCGGGCAGGTCGTGGACTTCGAGCATGACGCGACTATAAACGGGATTGTGATCACGGCGGGCCAAGAGCATAGCTGCTGCTGCGTCCGCCTTCCGGGTTGCGGACAAGAACGCCGCGCTCCACGAGGTCGAGAATGTCGCGCAAGGCGGTGTCGGACGAGCACTTGGCGATCTTCGCCCATTTCGACGTAGTAAGAGCGCCCTCAAAACCGTCCAGAAGGCGATTGAGCAGAAGGCGTTGCCGGGAGTTGATCTCGAGGTTCTGTATTTTCTGCCAAAAGCGCGCCTTGGTGAGAACGAGAGCCAGAGTTGTCTGCGCGCCGTCGATGGCGCGGCCGAGACAGGCTAGAAACCAGTCAAGCCAAGGCGTGACATCGAGGCCGCCCTTCTGGGTTTGCTCCAAAATTTCGTAGTACGCCTTGCGCTCCCGCCGAATTTGCGCCGACATGCTGTAGTAGCGGCGGGGGCTTCCTTCGGATCGGGCCAACACGAGATCCGCAATCGCGCGGGCGATCCGCCCATTGCCGTCGTCGAACGGATGGACGGTCACGAACCAGAGGTGGGCGAGCCCGGCCTTGACCACCAGGTCGAGCGCCGCGTCTTTGGGCTCTCCTGGCCCGGCGTCGTTGAGCCAGACGAGAAAGGCATGCATTTCCCGCTCGAGCGTCGAGCCGGCGGGCGCTTCGAAATGGACCCGCTCGTGGCCGATGGGGCCGGAGACGACCTGCATCGGATCGGAGCCTTCTTCGCGCCAGGCGCCCGCCCGGATCTTGCGCATTCCGCTGCGGCCGGAGGGAAACAACGAGGCGTGCCAGGCAAAGAGCCTCTCCCGTTCCAACGGCTGGTCGTACTGCCGCGTCGCGTCCAGCATCATTTCGACGACGCCCTCGACGTCGCGGTCGGCGCTCACCAAACCGCCGACCTCCATACCAAGACGGCGCGCGACCGACGAGCGAACCTGTTCGACGTCGAGAACCTCGCCCTCGATCTCGCTGCTCTTGACGACGTCTTCCGTCAGAGTCCGGAGGATGGCCTCCTGTTGCAGCGGAAACCCGAGAGCCTCCATGTGGCCGATCAGGCGCCCCTGCTGATGGCGAACGGCAGAGAGTCGCGCCGCCACCTTCCCAAGATCCCAGGAGAAATCTGGCCAGTCCGGCCGATCGTAGAGGTAGAGGCTCTTTCGCCGCATATCGTGCGGTGATTATACCGAGAATCACCGCACGGCATCCTGCCGGATCGCCAGGGCTCGCTCCGAGCGGCCCGGGCTTTAGTTCACGCAGGGAAGCGCACGATTCATGGTGGTCTCTCCTTAGAGGATCGAGAGCGAAGCGGAACCTACCGGTTGGAGATCGTCTTGGCTAGACGGATGGGGCGCCAGGCCGGCGCCCCATCGATTCTTTGAGCAAACCTCAGGAGGCGCAGCCGCCCGAGCACTTGTAGGTTGTCGTGCTGGTCCAGACGCCCCGGTCGCACCACTGCAGCTTGAGCTTCGAGTAGACGCCGGACGAGAGGTAGCAGCAGGATCCTGTGACCACCCAGCGCTGATCGCCATCGGTGCAGGCGGCATACGCCGGCTCGGGCGCGATCGCGAGACCGATCAGGAACAGGACGGAGAGAACCAGGGCGGAAAGCAGGGCGAGGTGCGACTTCGACGACGGAATGGACATCGGACTTCCTTTCTCTAACGGTAGACCTGGAAATCGATCGGCCGGAAGGGGCCGATCGCGGGAGACCAGCGTCAGGCAAGCTCGGGTCATGGTTGGGAGGAAGGAGTGGCGGAAGCCCTAGCGGCAGACTCCGCTTGATCGATGGCGCTCACCAGATCCTCCGCGGAGACGGCGCCTTCGAGGGATCGTCCGTTGAAGAACAGGGTGGGGGTGGCGTCTACGCCGTAGCTGCGCCCGGCTGCCGCCTCACGGCGCACCCGCTCGCCGCTCGTCCGGCCGGCGAGACAGGTTTCGAGCGCGGCGCGGTCGATCCCGAGGGTGGTGAGCCGATCGACCGCCGCGGCAAGGTTCGCCAGCCCGGTCGCCTCGGCGAACAACAGGTCGTGCGCGGGCCAAAACTTGCCCTGGACACGGGCGCATTCCGCGACGCGGGCGAGGTCGAACGGCTTGCCTTCCGGAGCGAGGGGAAAATAGCGAAACACCAGGCGCGCCTTGTCGGGGCGCGCCGCGAGTGCATCGCGCAACGCCGGCTGGAGCTGCGAGCAGGAATGGCAGGTGAAGTCCGAGAACTCGACGATCGTTACCGGTGCCTCGGCCGGCCCTTTGGCGGGGCCGTCCCCCGCCTCGACGGGTACCGGCGAGGTCCGGGCGCCGACGGCGCCGGAGTCGAGCTTGGTGCGAAGGCCGGCCAGTTCCCGTTCGACGCCGCGCAGGCGAACCACGACCAGCCCGAGCAGCGCCGTCTGGAGTATGAACAAGCCGAGGATCAACCAGGATGCGGTGCCTCGTTCTGTCGACACGAAAACCCCCTAGCAGCGGATGGTGCTCGGGGGGCGGGAAAAGGGGACTTGAATGTGAGCTTGGAGGCTCACCTTGGGGCGAGCCGGCTTCGCTTGCGGTCGGTCGGCGCCTATCCGTCGAGGTCGCCCAGGTCGGATTCGACCGTTTCCCACTCGGTCATCAGGCCGGCGATCTTCTCGTTCAGCTGGTGCTGCTCCTGTTCGAGCTTCTTCACCTGGTCGCGCGAGGTGCGATCGAAAAAGGTCGGATCGCAGAACAGCTCGTTGATCTCATGGACCCGGTTCTCCGACTTCTCGATCGCCGCGGTCAACTCGTCGCGCCGTTTGCCTAAACTGCGCTGGCGCTTCTCGCGCTCCTTGTCGTCCAGGCGCGGAGTGTCCTTCGCCTTCTTTTGCTGCGCCCGCCGCGCCTTGAGCACCGCCTCGGCATCGAGGTGGTCGTCGCCCATCGCCTCGATGTATTCCTCGTAGGTGCCCTTGTAGTCGCGGATGCCGTTCGGGGTGATCTCCAGAATCCGGTTGGCCAGCCGCGAGACGAACCAGCGGTCGTGAGAGACGAAGACCAGCGTGCCGTCGTAGCTCTTGAGTCCCTCAACCAGCGCATCGATCGCTTCGAGGTCGAGGTGGTTGGTCGGCTCGTCGAGCACCAGAACGTTCGGCCGGGTGACCGACAGGCGGCAGAAGGTGAGACGCGCGGACTCGCCGCCGGAGAGGCTGCCCACCCCCTTTTTCACGTCGTCGCCCGAGAACAGCACCATCCCGAGATTGCCGCGGATGAAGCCGATCGTCTCGACCGGCACGGCCTCCCACAGCCACGCCTCGACGCTCTGCTTGCCGGAGGACTTGAGCTCGGCGTGATCCTGCGAGAAGTAGCCGGGGTGGGTCTCGTACCCCCAGGTGGTTTCCCCTTGGTCCGCCGTCACGTCGCCCACCGCGATCTTCAAGAGGGTCGATTTACCGATTCCGTTTGGACCCAAGATCGCCAGCCGCTCGCCCCGCTCGACCCGAAGCGTGACGTCGTTGAGCACATTTTTTGCACCGTACGACTTCGAGATGCCTTCCATCACCAGCACGTCGCGGCCGCTCGGCCGGACCTGCTTGAACTTAAACGTCGGAAAGCGGCGCGAGGTCTGCGGCAGACGATCGATGGTGATTTTCTCGATCATCTTCACCTTGCTCTGCGCCTGACGGGCTTTGCTCGCCTTGGCCTTGAACCGGTCGATGAAGTCCTGGTGCTTGGCGATCTCCTTTTCCCGCTTCTCGATCTCGGCTTCCTTGCGGTCGCGGTTGCCGACCTTGGCCTCCGTGAACGCCTGGTAGTTGCCCGGGTAGAGAATCATCGTCTCGTAGTCGACGTCGACGATGTAGTTGCAGACGTTGTCCAAGAAGCGGTGATCGTGCGAGATCACCAAGGTCGTCCCCTTGAACTCGGTCAAGAATTTCTCCAGCCAGCGGATCGACAAAATGTCCAAGTGGTTGGTCGGCTCGTCGAGCAGCAGCGCATCGGGCGACGAGGCGAGCACCTGGGCGAGCAGCACCCGCAGCTTGAAGCCGCCGGAGAGGGTCGAGAGGGCGTTCCGGTGGACCTCGGTCGGAATCCCAAGCCCCTCCAGGATCTCCCCGGCCCGCGCTTCGAGCGTGTAGCCGTCGGAATGGAGGATCAGCTCTTCCACCTCGGCGTACCGCTCGTGGTCGAATTCGGACTCGGGAGCCGCGAGCAGGCGCTCTTTTTCGACCATCGCCTCCCACACCTCTTTGTTGCCCATCAGGGCGACGTCGAGGATCGGCATGTGCTCGTAGCTGAAATGGTCCTGCTTCAAAACGCCGAGACGCAGCCGCTTGGGGAGCGAAAGCGTCCCCTCGCTCGGCTGGTCTTCGCCGGTCAGGATGCGGAGAAAGGTCGACTTGCCCGAGCCGTTCGCCCCGACCAACCCATAACGGTTGCCCGGATTGAACTGCATCGAGACGCCGGTAAACAGAGTCTGCGGGCCGAAAGACTTGCCCAGGTCGGAAACGGCGATCATAGGGCCGCGGATGATAGCAGGTGCGGGGGTTGGGGGGCCGGACGAAGGGAATCCTTGAGGGGGCGCGTTGCCGGGACCGGCGCGCACCCTTCTTGGGTAGAGACACCTCCGCGTTCCGGAATCTCTCTCGGCGGGCCTGATGGGGCTTTCGGCCGGAGGGACGGACGCGCCCAACCAGGAGAGAAGAATGCAGAATCGAAGGAGTCGTCTTCGCGTCGTGCTGCTCGCCGGGGCTGTCGGGGTCGCCGCACTCGCGGCAGGCGTCGCCCAGGCCCAGCCTTGCCTGATTTTCGTCCATGGCAAGCAGACCGACACCAACACCTACACCAGTTACACCTCGGCCCGGAACTATTGGGTGAACGGCTCGCACGACTTCGTGCGGACGGCGACCAAGAATTTCGCCACGCCCTATTACGTCGTGGGCTACAACGGCACCCGCCCCTATTGGGAGGCGCAGTCGGCCGGCGAGGTCGCGAACGAAATCGTCAACGCGACGAACGGTGTGGCGGACGGCGGCGGTCATCGTTGCACCACGACCTTCGCGCAGGGCGGAACGTTCTGGGTGGTCGCCCACAGCATGGGCGGCGCGGTGATGGACTTCATCCTCGGCAACGACGACGCCTCGGACCCGAACTTCAACTTGACCGGGCCGTTTTCGACCGCCGCGCAGCGGATCAGTCTGGTGATTACGACCGGCGGCGCCCATCGCGGCTCGCAGGGAGCCGACGCGGTTTGCGGCGGCTCGAACTTCCTCTGCAACTTCATCGCCGGTTTCATCCAGAACTGCGACGATGCGACCAACTGGCTGCGCAGCGCGGACTCGGTCCAGGTGAAAACCTTCTCCAGCGCGCCGTCCAAGCTGGTCTACCTCTCGGGCGGCTACGAGGCGATCTTCGGCTCGAGCGCCTGCCTGACCGGCGAGGACGACGGGGTCGTTCAATACGCCTCGATTTTCGCCTGTAACGGGAGCGCCACGGCGAGCTACGACAACTCGAACGTTTGCGGCAATTCGAGCAAGCAGGAGTCGGCCAATTTCCGCAACCTGGATGGCGCGCACGAGAACCACAGCGACGAGCGCGACGACAGCGACTCCGACACACGCAAGGCGATTCCCGGCGGCATCTGGACCTGCGGCTCTTCCCCCTGCGCACCGAACACCACGGTGCAGAGCGCGATGACCACGGCCCAGTTCATCAGCATCCTGTACTAGGAGAGAGCCATGAAACGAATCGAAACAGCAGCGCTCCTCGCGGCCCTCTCCGCCCTCCTGCCGATCGCTTCGATCGCTTCGATCACCGCGATCGCTTCGGCCGCTCCGGCCGTCGCCCAAGAGGCGAACCTGGCGCTCGACGCCGCCAAGCTCTATCGCGAGCAGGCGGCCTATCCACCCAGTTCCCGCGCGCTCGCGGCGGGCGAAGCCGACCCGATCCGCGCCGATCGGACCCCCACCCGCATCTCGCTCGGCGGCCCGGACGGCGCGGCGCCCGCTCTCGTCGTTTGGACCTCCGCGGTGAGCTACGAGGCACCGAAAGCCGTCGAGCTGTTCGCTGCGCTCGAAACCGCGGGCCGGAAGGTCGGTGCGCTGGTGATCACCGGAGACGTCTTCGATTCGGCCGGGAAGGCGTTCGGCACCGTCCAGTATCGCGACGATGGCGCAGCGCCCGACGCGGAGGCAGGCGACGGAGTCTGGTCCGCCCGCTGGAACGGCGCCCGGATCGCTCCCGGTACCGGCGACAGCTACCTCGTGAAGGTTCTCGCCACGACCGAGAAGGGCGAGCCGCGCCAGGCCGCCGGAGGGTTCCTCTACGGTACGCCGGGCGCCCGGGCGACGGGACGCTACCGCGACGAGATTCGTGCCGGCAG
>JBBRUC010000149.1:0-14909 GCA_038248205.1 Thermoanaerobaculia bacterium | reverse complement strand
CTGCGGGCCGAGCGGCTGGAACGACGAACGCGCCGGGCGGCGGCGCCGATCGTACGCCTCGGCTTCGAGGATGATGCCGGCCATTGTGCGCACCACCTCGACCGGATAGCGGCCGATCGTCGTCTCGCCCGAGAGCATCAGGGCGTCGGCGCCGTCGAACACCGCGTTCGCCACGTCGGTCGCCTCGGCGCGCGTCGGCCGCGGCTGTTCGATCATCGATTCGAGCATCTGGGTGGCGACGATCGACGGCTTGCCCGCCCGGCGGGCGGCGGCGACGATCTCCTTTTGCCAGACCGGAACGGTCGCGAGCGGCACCTCGACCCCCAAATCGCCGCGGGCGACCATCACGCCGTCCGAAGCGGCGCTGATTTCGTCCAGCGCTTTGAGCGCCGCCGCCCGTTCGAGCTTCGCGATGATCGGGATCGCGCCGCCGGCTTGGGTCACCAAAGTGCGGATCGACTCGATGTGCGCCGCTTCGCCGACGAAACTCGCCGCGAGGTAATCGGCCTCTTCGGCCACCGCGAACGCGATGTCGCTCGCGTCCTTTTCCGAGATCACGAACGGCAGGGTGGAGTCGGGAAGATTGAGCCCCTTGCGGCTGCGGATCGGCCCGCCGTTTTTCACCCGTGCCGAAAGCACCGAGCCCTCGCGCTCTTCGATCGTCAGCTCGATCAAGCCGGCGTCGATCAGCACCCGTTCGCCGGGGGCGAGGTGGGCAAGAAACGCCGGATCGTCGACCGGCAGATCCGCCCCTTCGTCCGCATCGCCCAGGCGGACGATTTCGCCCGCCTGAAGCGTCCGCCGGTCGCCGGGGATCACCCCCAGCCGATAGCGCGGCCCCATCAAATCGAGCACGATCGGCACGTGCCGGCGAACCGCGAGCGCCACCCGGCGTACCAACCGGATCGTCTCGCGATGTTCGTCTTGGGTGCCGTGGGAGAGATTGAGTCGAATCAGATCGACACCGACCTCCAGCAGCTGGCGGAGCACCGACTCCTCCGAACTCACGGGGCCGAGCGTCGCCATGATCTTGGCGCGTCGTTCGCTCATAGGCGGCCGAGTCTACGGCAGGGAAGCCTCCCGGGCTCGCCAGGCTCCAGCCTGGCGCTTGTAGCGGCAAGGCCGAGCCGGGATACGTCGAGCCCAAAGGCGCCAGGCTGGAGCCTGGCGAGCCCGGGAAAAGCGGCAGAGATCGGCAAACTCCTCGCCGCGGTCGGCCTCGCCGAGCACGCGGCCCGCAAGGTGCGCGATTTCTCGGGCGGCATGCGGCAGCGCGTGGGGATCGCCCGCTGCCTCCTCGGCGCGCCGCCGATTCTGATCGTCGACGAGCCGACGACTGGGCTCGACATCGAATCGCGCGGCCGGTTTCGCCAGATCCTGCTCGAACAGGCGGCGGATCGCATCGTCCTTTTCTCGACCCACATCGCCAGCGACATCGAAGCCGCAGCCTCGCGCATCCTGCTGATCCATCGGGGGCGCCTCCGCTTCGACGGCACTCCCGAAGACCTCCTCGCCCAAGCCCGCGGCCGGGTCTTCACCTCCCTGCTCGCCGACGCCGAACTCGCCCCCTTCAGCCACCGCTACCGGGTCACCGCCCGCCTCCGCCGCTTGGAAGGCCTGGAAGTCCGCGCCGTCGCCCGGCCGGGAGAGCCGATCCCGGGAGACCTCGCCGAGCCGAACCTCGAAGAGGCGTATTTGGCCGAGATCGAGAGGATCGACGGCGAGGAGGGGAGGGCGCGGGCGGCGGAGAGTTTCTCGTTCCTGGGGGGATGAAGCAGGCGACCTAATGCGAGGCGCAAAAGGATTCGTTGTAGAATGTACGCTCATCTCTTAAAAGGAGCAGAGAATGGGCCGCAAAGGAGAGTCGGGCTCTCATCCGCCCAAGGTTCCCCTCACGGTGCGTGTGGGGGTGACGGGGCATCGAGACGTTGCTGATAACCAACCGCTCCGAAGCGCCATTCGGAAGGTGCTCAGCGAAGTGTCACGAATCGCACATTCCCTCGCTTCCGGGGAACTCAAAGGTTACGTGGAGGGGGCGCCGGTATTGCGCCTGATCTCGCCGCTTGCCGAAGGCGCCGATCGGATTGCGGCCTTTGCGGCGCTGGAGCTGGGTTTTGATCTTCGTTGCCCGCTTCCCTTCACGATCGATGAGTACAAGAAAGACTTCAAGCTTGTGGCATCGAAGGAGCAATTCGACCAACTCATTCAATCGACGAATCGCGACGGTGTGCTTCAGGTGCTTCAGCTAGACGGCAATCCGAGCGAGCGTCAAAAGGCCTATCGGTCAGTGGGCCGGACGATGCTGGTCCAGTCGGATTTGGTGATCGCGATCTGGGACGGTCAGAAGGAGCAGGGCGAAGGTGGCACTGCCGAGATCGTCCACTCCGCTCTTGCCCTGGCTCTGCCCGTAGTATGGATCCATTCCCGGCAACCCGATCGGATCGAGTTGCTGACCGGTAAGGAGGATGCCCCCGAAATTCTGGATCTGTCTCAGCTCGAGAGCCGCCTTCAGGTGATTTTCGGACTACCGAAGATGCCCGAAGCGAAAAGTTCTTCGCAGTCCGATGGAGCGGCCGCTGCGTTGAATGGCTATTTTCGGGAGACTCGCCCGAGGTTGAATCTCGGCGATGCGTACGATTTCCTTTATTCTCTCGTTCGTGGAAAACCTCGTCTGCCAAGGCCCGTGGTCGAAGACTTCGAGAAGTCGACAAAGAAGGAATGGTCGAGCCGGTTGCCTCCGTCCGTGCAAGGTTTCGTTGACAAGGGCTTTCGCGCGCATTTCGCCTGGGCCGACAATCTTGCACGTTACTATGCAGGTCTGTCTCGGAGTTCAACCGTCGGTAACTACCTTATGGGCGCTGCCGTGGTCTGGACCGCGTACATCGGAGTCGCCCACCACAGCATTCCCAACGCTTGGGCCGAGCTGGTCTTGCTCGCAGCGATTCTACTTCTGACTTGGTGGGGCCGCCATCGTCGATGGCACGAGCGTTGGCTGGACTATCGCACATTGGCAGAGGCGCTCCGGTTGATGCAGTTCGCTGCGCCGCTCGCACAAGTTCCTCCCTCGTTTCGTGTACCTCCACACATGGAGCGGGGGGATCCGCGCACGAACTGGGCGAATTGGTATTTCCGATCCATGGTCCGATATACCGGAATGGCGCCGACGACCTTCGAGCCCAGCTACTTGTCGAACTGTCGCGACCTGCTTATCTGGTTTGCCCGAGACTCCCAGGCGCGCTATCACAGGAATACGGCGGAACGGGCGAACCGTGTCCACGAGCGTCTCCACATTCTAGGCCTGGGGATCTTTGGCTTGGCCGTGGCGGGCTGTATCACTCATCTCATTTGGAGCGATGTACAAGATCCAACCTTCGTGCTCCTTGTGGGATTCATTGTTGTTGTACTACCAGCTTTCGGAGCTGCGATCGCTGCAATTCGCCATCACGCTGAGTTGGAGAGAGTTTCTTTTCGGTCGCATGCTCTCGAGGCTCGATTCAAAACGATCGTTAAGGATCTCGAAGTGGGGGAGGATGCCAATTCGACTTTTCTCGCTGAGCAATTCCATCGAATCGCCGAAACCTTCCAGGCGGAACTCGTCGATTGGCGCTACGTCTTCTTAGACAAGAATCTCGTGCTGCCCTAGGTGATTCAATGAGGTCCGGTTTCGCAAGACCGTCGATTTGATCCCAAGGTAACTTTTGGAAAGGTAACCCCGAAGTGCAGAGCGGAATCCTGGTAGTTCTTCTCTTCCTGGCTTTGATCGCGCTGGTCGTTGCTATCCGGCATGGGAGACGGCGAGCGGTTCCTGGCCCCGCTCCCCAAGTCGAATCCGTTCCGCAAGGGGTTTCGCCCGGCGCCAAGCCGCTCGCGATGCACGACGACGTGCAGTTCACCGTCTACCGCCCGAAGGAGATGCAGCCGGAGCGCTGGTACCCGCTGCTCGCGTTCGCCCATCTTTCCGAGCGGCCGGTCGGGGCGCCGCAGGGATCTCCCGATCCACTCGAAGAGGTGGCCCGGCAGGCGCGCGGCGTCCTCGGTGACCAGGCGCGGACCTGCGAGATGCTCCGCCAGGACTCGATCAGGGCGGTGCCGGACGAAGGGGAGATGACGTTTGTGCCCGTGATCCCTGGGTTCCGGGTGGAGCCGCCGACTCGCTCCTTCCGCTGGATCGATACGGTCCACCGCGAAGAGTTCCGTCTTCGCGCGGGAGCCGAGCTGGACGGCCAGGTGGTTCGTGGGCGGCTCTCCGTCTACCTCGGACGTATCCTCTTGGCGGAGGTACCGCTCGCGATCCGCGTCGATCGCGCCGTGGCTCCCGCAGCGGTCGAATCCCCGGAGATGGCCTCGGTTCTGCCTTTCCGGCGGATCTTCGCCTCCTATTCGCATCGGGATGAGGCGGTGGTGGCCGACATGGAGCGCTTTGCCGGGTCGCTCGGCGACCGCTACCTGCGGGACGTTCGCGACCTGCGGGCCGGCGAGGTCTGGAGCCGGCGGCTCGAAGAGCTGATCTCGGAAGCGGACGTCTTCCAGCTCTTCTGGTCGTGGAACGCCCTGCGGTCGCCGTTCGTCGAGCAGGAATGGCGCTACGCCCTCGGCCTCGGGCGAGCCAACTTCGTACGCCCCACCTATTGGGAGGTGCCGCTGCCCGAAGATCCGGCGAACCAACTGCCGCCGCCCGAACTGCTGCGGGTCCAGTTCCATCTCCTGGAAGGCGGAGCCGGGAGCCATCCGCCCACCCCGCCGCCACCCGCCGGAAGTCCGCCGCCACCAGTTCCCCGCTTCGCGCCGCCTCCCCCCGCTACCCTGTCGAACACCGCTTTGACGAAGCGAAGCAACTCCAGGATCGCCCTCTATGGCGGGGCGGCTTTGATTCTGGTGCTGGGAATCGGCTGGTTCGAGGTCGGTCACGACTTCTTCGGTAAGCCCGAGACGGAGGAGATCGCTTCGACGGTTTCGGTAGAGAAACCCCCCACCGAAACGTCGGACCTTCAGTTCTTCGAAGAGCCGAAGGTCGGGTCTCAACCTCCCCAACCAACGAGCGAGTTCCCTCCGAAACAGAAACCGCTTTCGGCCGAGGTCAAGCACCATCCGGAACCGACTTCGGTAGCCCCTTCGAAGGGGCCGCTTCCCGCTCACCTACCGATCGCGACCGAGGCCCCTCTGCACCAGGAGGATCTGGTGGAAACGATCAGTCCAGAACGGCTCCGCAGAATCGACGACGCCTTGTCGACTGCCGGACGCCTGGCCGACCGGGCACGGGATGCGTACGAGGTGACGAATCCCGGAGGCGAGATCGGGAGCAGCCTGGACCGTTTTGCCGGGGCGACGGCGGAACTTCTCGTCACCTTGCGGGAGAAGCGCGGCTTGACCGGGGCCTGGAAGCGGAATCTGCGCTCCCTGATCGAACGCGCGAACGAGATCGACCGTCAGGCGGTTTCCGATCCTCTGGGCGGTACAACGGGCGCGCTTTGGCAGGAGGTCCACCGGCAGCTCGATTCGATCGAAGGCGAGCTGTGAGGGAGAGAAGCGCTATCGCTGGGTTCGGAACGGCGAGATCCCAACCTCCCGGACCGCTCTATTCGGGAAGGCTCCCACGAAAGGCCACGACGTCCGGATGCGAGCGGACCTGATCGAAATCGGAGTCGGCGTCGAGTTCGGCGCGGGTCGGTCTGGGATGCACTTTTGCCCATCGGGCAAGGTGCTCGACGCAACCGGCTACATCTCCCCGAAGGGCAGCCACCCAGGCTTGGTTGTAAAGCGCCTCGTGCTTATCGGGTTTGATTCGGAGAGCCTCGGCGAATTTTTCTGAGGCGATCTGGAAAAGCTGGTCCGCGGGCTCACCGGTCTTGGTCTTGGCCTGATTGACTAGCGCGAGGCCCCAATTGGAGAGGGCCTCGTGCATATCGGGTTTGATCCGTAGCGCCTCGGCGAATTTTTCTCCAGCCCATTCGAAAAAAGAGTCGGCCTCTGCGCCTTGGGATTCGCTGGCTTTGTCTTGCGCCCAAATTCCCCAAGTGCAAGACAGCCAGGCCGCATTGCTGGCGGTCACTCCGTAAGCTTCGACCTCTTTCATCAATTCCTCGGCGCTGGTCAGCTTGCCCTCCAGGATTAAACGCGTTGCTAGGCGAAGGAAGCCGGTTCCCAACTCCCGCGAAAGCGGGTTTGTAGGATCGGCTGGAATCTGCAGCGCGAGTTGCTCCAAGGCTTCCCGGTCGGCTGCGAGAGAGGCCGTACCAACGGCGATTTCAAGAGCGCCTTGTTCAAGTGCACTTTCGGTAGCCGCCGGCTCGTTCGTCGCGATCGCTCGGACCTGGGCTTGGCGCTTTGCCTCGGCGAGCAGGTTGCGTGCGCCTTCCACCGGGTTTGCCCCGGCCGGGCCATTCGATGCAGGCAACTCCAGAATCCGATTGACTCGATCGAGTGCGGCATCGAACGGCCGCTGAACGATCGGAGGAAGTTCGATCTTCATCCCTTCGAGCACCAGCTCCATCATGAACCGGTCGGCGTCAAGGCCCGTTGAGAGCTGGCATTCGTCCGGATGCTCGCGAAAGAGTTCGAGAACCTCGGCGCTAGGGGGCGTTCCGCTCGGCGAGTAGTGCGCCCAACGTAAGCCTTGGGGGAACGCCACTTGGCTTCGCAATGCCGCGAGGACCGGGTCGCATTCTCCGCTGTAGCCGACGACCAGCAGCAGGCTCGCGCCGATCGCTTCCTGAAGGACCGCAGGGTAGAGGTCTTTGACCTTTTCGAGTTCGCCGGTAGCGTTGGCAAGGAGAAGGTTATGCATCTGGCCGTGAAGGTAGATCACCGAGCCCGCGTCGAGCAGGCCGGGTTGAAATCGACCCGCCGCGTTCAAGTCGAAAGTTCGGATCGGCAAACCGGCAAGCGACAGGGCCTCAACGATCAGCGGATCGAAATTGATCGTGAGAATCCGATGAATCAGGTCCGCTTCGGCGAGCGCCGCGAGAAGGAGATGCGCCCAATTGATTCGCAACCGCCCGGAAGAGTCTTTGGCTTTGTCGACGAAACCGCGAACCCTTTCGGCCCGGTCCTTCGGCGAGCCGAGCTTGCCCATGAGAAATGCGTACTCGCTGAGGCCGGGAGGGACCGGCCCCGCGTTTCGAAGCGATGGTTTGTCGTCCTTCCGCAGCTCGGCGACGATCTCCGCGGCGGTGGGGATGCCTGCCGAGCGGGAAAATCCGGAGCCAACGAGGAGGGTGAGGAAGCGCTTCTCCTCCTTTCCTTGGCGGTACCGGAGTTCCGCGGCCAGCTCCTGCGGAGTAAAGCTTTCGGGCCGGAACGAAGCGTCGGCTGGCAAACGAGATCCTTTCTTCGTGGATTCTTTGGATTCGAAGGGAATCGTACAGGGCCGGGAGACAGGGTGGCAAGGCGTTGCAATAACAGTCGCGAGCCCTGGCCTCCGGGCTTGGCCGGAATTTCGAGCGAGCGAGACGCGGTTTCGGTTCGAACGTCGACCTGGTGTTCGCCCGGGGAGTTGCGGACCTGCGCGGAGATCTCCATGGCGGCGATTTTATCCGGTTGATTTTGATCCGGTAGAACCGGCGCGGACGCCAGAGTGGCGGACCGCCCAGGAGAACAAAATGACCACGACATCGAAACGAAAAATCGCGATCCTCGGCGCAGGAAGCGTCGGGGGCGCTCTCGGGAAGGGCTGGGCCAAGGCGGGGCACGAAGTGTTCTTCGCGGTGAGGGGTGGATCGGCGGAGTCGGATGCCCGGCTCGCGGCGTTGGTGGAAGAGACCGGCGGCCGGAAGGGCACGGCTGCCGAGATGGCGGCGTTGGCCGATGTGGTGGTCCTTGCGGTGCCGTGGGGGGCCACCGAAGAGGCGATTCGCAGCGCGGGCGACCTGTCGGGCAAGGTCGTGCTGGATGCTACGAACCCCCTGTTGCCGAACCTCTCGGGAGTTGACGTTCCTCCCGCCGGAAGCGGCGGCCAGCAGGTGGCGGCCTGGGCGCCTGGCGCTCGGGTGGTGAAGGTCTTCAACACGACCGGCGCCAACAACATGGAAAATCCGGCCTACGGCGAGGGGGCGGCAACGATGCTCTATGCCGGAGACGACGGGGACGCGAAGTCGGTCGCGCACCAGCTCGCCGCGGACCTTGGCTTCGAGCCGCAGGACGCCGGACCGCTCGCCGCTTCGGCGCTCTTGGAGTCTCTCGCCCTGCTGTGGATCACCCTCGCCTATCCGCGCGGCCTCGGCCGGGAGATCGCTTTTCGGCTGATGCGGCGCTAGGGGGGTAGTCCGCCCAGCGCACTCCTCCAAGAGATCAAGCTTCCGCGACCCGAGCTGGGCCGGTTCACTCCGGAAATCTCTCAGCTCGCTCCCGAGATGCGCCAGCTCACCGCCGAGCTGATCCAGCCCGCTCCGGACCCGGACCCGCTCACCCCGAAGGTGCGCCAGCACGCTTTGGAGCTGGGCCAGCTCGCTCCGGAAATTTCCCAGTCCGCCGCGGAGCCGAACCCGCTCACCCCGAAGCTACGCCCGCTCACTCCGGAGCTGGTCCAGATCACCCCAGAAACTTCCCAGCACGCTCCTGGGCCGGGTCAGCTCAGCACTGAAATTTCCCAGCTCGCTCCAGAAATATTCCAGCACACTCCTGGGCTGGACCAGCTCAGCCCTGAAATTTCCCAGCTTTCTGCGGAGCCGGGCCAGCTCAACCCTGAGCTGTGCCAGCAGACTCCGGAGCTGAGCCGTTCCCCTTCCGAGCTGGGCCAGATCACCCCCGATTCGGGTCGTCTCCCTGCCGCTCGCTTCCAATCCGCAGCGTACGGCAACGAACTCGAAAGTCTCGCGGCCTTTCAGGCCGCCTTTCCGTAGGGTCTTTGAACCCAGGGCATCGGCCTTCGGCCTCAGCCCTGGGCTTTGCTCTCCCGGCCCGTTGGGCCGGCCGGACCGCTTCCGACTTGGACGAGGTCCTGGCGATCTGGGGCGATCTAGGCGTCCGAGGAGCTTCCCGTCGCGGCGGCTGGTACGATATCGGGCTCCGCGTGCCCGACGCGCGATCTTCCCAGGAGTTTCTCGCATGGCAATGTTTGACGGTCTGCAAAACAAGCTGCAAGAGGTCTTCCGCAACCTTCGGGGTGAGGGGCGGATTTCGGAGGAGGTGCTGCAAGGCGCCCTTCGCCAGATCCGGCTCGCCCTGCTCGAAGCCGACGTCCATATTCGGGTGGTCAAGCCGTTCGTCGAGCGGATCAAAGAACGGGCGCTCGGCGCGGAGGTAATGGAGAGCCTCAGCCCGGCGCAACAGGTGGTGAAGATCGTCCGCGACGAGCTGGCGCTACTGCTCGGCGAGGAGGGGAAGGAGCTTCAGCTCACCAGCCGCCCCTCGATCGTCCTGCTCTGCGGCCTCCAAGGCTCCGGCAAGACGACCACCGCGGGCAAGCTCGCCAAGCGCCTGGTGGCCAAGGGGCGGCATCCGATTTTGGTCGCGGGCGACCTTCAGCGCGCGGCAGCGGTCGAGCAACTCCAACAGGTGGGCAAAATCGCCGGGGTGCCGGTGGTGACGCCCGAGCCGGGGGAGGACGTGATCCGCCTCGCCGAGCGGGCGCTCAAGGTGGCCCGCGACCGGGGCAACGACGTGGTGATCGTCGACACCGCCGGGCGCCTGCACGTCGATACCGCCCTGATGGCCGAGATCGCCCAACTCGCCGCGCGCTTGAAGCCCGACGAGGCGCTGTTCGTCGCCGACTCGATGACCGGCCAGGATGCGGTGAAAAGCGCCGAGCAGTTCGCCGCGGTGGTGCCGCTGACCGGCGCGATCTTGACCAAACTCGACGGCGACTCGCGCGGCGGCGCGGCGCTCTCGATCCGCACGGTCGCCAAAGTCCCGATCCGGATGGTCGGTACGGGCGAGAAAGTGGACGACCTCGAGCTGTTCCACCCCGAGCGGATGGCCTCCCGGATGATCGGCATGGGCGACGTGATGTCGCTGATCGAGAAGGCCGAGAAGGGAATCGACGTCGAAGAGGCCAAGCGCCTGGCCGAGCGGGCGGTCTCCCAAGAGTTCTCGCTCGAAGACCTGCGCGACCAGCTGCGCCAGATGCGAAAGCTCGGGCCTCTCGCCTCGGTGTTGGAGATGCTGCCCAAGGTGGGGCCGCTGCGCGATCTCGATGCCTCGAAGGTCGACGAGGGCGGCCTGGTCCGGATCGAGGCGATGATCAACTCGATGACCCCGCAGGAGCGGCGCCGGCCGGACGTGCTCAACGGCAGCCGGAAGATCCGCATCGCCAAAGGCTCGGGCACCTCCGTCCAGGAGATCAACCGTCTGATCAAGCAGCACAAGATGATGAAAAAGATGATGAAGGGCGTCCAGGGCAAGTTCATGCGCAAGGCGATGGGAATGAAGGGAAAGATGCGGGGCTGATGGAGCCGTGAGGCGACCGGCGGCCTCGGGCGGGGGAACTTACCTCAAGAGATCGCCGCCCCATAGGCGTGCCAGGAACTCCCGCCAGGGGAGGATCTCGATGCCGTCGACCAGCCGGGGAGCGCTCAAAGCTGACCATTCGGGAGTCTCCTCCAGTTTAGTATGACTCAACGGGAGTTCACTCCACGATGGTTTGCTCTTTGGGCTGGCGGATGCAAGACGAGGACGGCGCTCTGCCGTCCCCGCTGAGGTCGAAAGAACCTACCAATGCCCTACGGGCATGACCTTCCGGCTGACGATCCAGAAGTGGCCGGGGTGACGAAAGATGAGAGGATAGGGCCTCCAAGTTTTGGATCTCAGAATTACTCCAATGCTTCGCACAGCTGGCAACGCCCGAGCGTTGCCCCTGCGGGCGCGGGGGCCATCCCGGCACACCCGCTCGACCCGCGGCTCCGGAGGAAAAACCATGTCTCGTGCCCTCGGTCGTTGCCTCGCTCTGTCCGCCGTTCTGCTGCTCGCGCTGCCGCTCGCTGCCTCCGCCCGCCCGATCGACGCTCCGTGGAGTTCGTCGTCGTGGGGCGTGACCTTCGAGCAGCTCGTAGGCCGCCTCGCCGACTGGGTCGCCGCGGCGGCTCCCAAGCCTCTTTGGCAGCGCCAAGGGACGGATATCGGACCGGATGGCAAACCGGTTCCGGCACCGGTGCAGGGGAGCGGGCCCGCCCCGTCCGTCGGACCCACCGCGAGCCTGTGACCTCCGAGGTTTAGGGGGACGGGGTCCAAATTGCCTCGGCCCCTCCGGGCCGGCCTGTGAGAGGATCAGAGTTATTCGAGAGGAACTTTTAGGAGGGGGCCTAGGTGAGCGATCTGCAATGCCCCGCACCGAAAACGTGGGAGGCCTTCCTGATCGGCAAGCTTCCCGCGGAAGAGAGCAAACCGTTGGTTCGGCATCTGCTGCGGCGTTGCGCCGACTGCTCGCAGCAGCTCGCGGTCTTAGGCGCTCCTCTCTTTCGCCAGACCAACTTCCAGCCGGCGAGACTTGAGAGTTTCGAGTTCCCTGTCGAGCGCGGAATCCGCGCGGCCCTGCAGGCGACCACCGGCCTGCGCGCCGCGCGTGCAATCGCTCAGTCGGAAGTTTGGATGATCGCCGAGTTGGGCGACGTGCCGCCGCCCGCACCCGCCGAGCTGGAAGGTCCCGAGCTTTGGTGGGAGCAGGCGGGCGCCTGGCTCGCCCACGCCAAAAAGCAGCGCCACGAGGATCCGGAGACCACTCTCATCGCCGCCCTGTTCGCCGAGCGGAGCGCGGCCAAGCTGACGCGAGGCGCCGCGCCGCAAGGGAACGTCAGCGATCTGCGCGCCGAGATCTGGGCCGAAATCGGCAATGCGAGGCGTCTGCTGGGCTCTTTCGCCGAGGCCGAGTCGGCTCTGGGATGCGCTTTGAAGGCTTGGCGGGAAGGAACCCGGTCTCGCCGGCTCCAAGCTTGGATGACGGAGATCCTGGCCCAGGTGATGATGGACTCCCGGCGCTTCGCCGAAGCCGAGACCCTCCTCTCCCGAGTCCTCGCCCTGCGAACCGACGAGAGCACGGCCGCAGATGCAGGAAAAACCCTTCTGCTGCTCGCGAGCACCGCCGGCTACCGGGGTGACAACCCCCGGGCCGTCCGGTTGCTCCTAGAGGCGCTGCCGCTGCTCGCGCGCGACGGCGATCCGCAAGTCGTGCTGTTCGCCCTGCACAATCTGATGGGCCGCGTGGTGGACCTCGGCCGATTCCCCTTCGCCGCGGAGATGCTGCTCGCGCTACGCCCTCATCTGGAGACTCTCTCCGGCGCGACCGACCGAGTGAAACTGCTGTGGGTCGAAGGACGGATTGCCGCAGGCCTTGACCGTTGGTCGGTCGCGGAGCATCTCTTCCGCGGCGTCCGCCGCCGCTTCGCGGACCTGGGTCTGCCGTTCCACGTCGCCTTGGTCACCCTGGACTATGGGGCTCTGCTGCTACGCCAACGGCGCACCGGGGAGCTGCGGCTGCTGCTCGACGAGGTGATCAAAACGTTCCTCGGCCTCGGCATCGGCCGTGAAGCCTTGGCCGCCGTCCTGCTGCTCCAAAACGCCCTCGCCACCGAGCGTGCCACGATCGCCCTGGTCGAAAGCGCCGCGCGAGAGATCCAGGCGTTGGAAGGGCGGCGGTAAGGGGCTCTGCAACGGAAACGCTCTACGCCCGCCGAGCCCCCAGCACCCGGGCGGGCAGGAAGAGGATCGCCCGCAGCAGCTCGAATACCGCGCTCAACGTGATCCCCACCAGCCGAAGCGGCAGGGCCAGAAGCCACACGAGGGGATAGAGCACAAGCGCCAGCAGCGCGAGCGGCCAGCAGAGCACGAAGAGAATCAGCCAGGCGATGAACGTCCACATTGGGAAAGTCCTCCTCCTGGGCATTACGAAGCGGCCGGGTTGGGAGTTTCTTCGCTTGGCCCGCGAGGAAGGTAGTACAGTCCGGCCGCCGGGTCCGGCTCCCTTTGTGCCGACGCCATGCGGTCGCGGCGTACCGTATAGCGGCTATCGGACCCAGATAGCGGCTTCCCAGCTCCGATAGCGGTAGTGGTAGCGTTTCAATCCTTTGGGTTTTCGAGCAGCCCAACGAGGTCGGCGATCGACCAGCGGCGGGAATCCACGCCCGCGGCTTGCACCGGCGTTTTGCCGCCGAGGCTCGCGTGAGGGCGGCAGAAGTTGTAGAAGAAGAAGTGAATCGCGACGTGCGCCGCGTGATTCTCGACCTTCTTCGAGAAGGCGTTCGTCAGGCGGGTGAAGCGGCGGATGCTCATCCGCATGGTGAGGTTCTGGCGTTCGATGTAGGAGGTCGAGATGTGGCGCTCGTCCGGATTGCCGACTACCGGCCGCTTCTCGCATCCCGTGCAAGTGGCGGGCGAATAGCGCGTCTCGGGACCGGTCGGCGCGTTGGCGTAGGACTTGACGAGCTGGGCAAAATCCACGTCGCCCCCGAAGGCGTCTTCAACCGCGATCGGGTACATGTTGTGCCCGTCCGTCGTGATCTGGGCGCGACCCGCGAGACGGCCGGCGAGATCCTGCATCAGCTCGGTGGCGCATCCTGCATCCCGCGAGCCAACGAGGAACGAGGGGACGAGCTTCGTATCCGCGTCGATCGCGGCGAACGTCCAAACGTCGCCAAAGCCGAACGTGCCGCGCTTGTCGGCGGGAACGTTCTTCGCCTTTGCGTAGCAGAAAGCCCAGATTTCATCGACCTGGAGGCGCTCACAGTTGAGGTTCCGAAGCGTCTTGTCCTGGTAGCTGGCGCACGCATCGCCGAGGTCAACGAGCAGGCGGAGAATCGTGGTTTTCGCCACACCGGTCATGCGGACGGTGGAATTGATCGAGTTGCCTTCGCACAGAGCGGCGACGACTGCGGTGCGCTTCGAGGACTTCAGGACGTTTGCCATATGAAACATTGTACGTGAGCGGTCAGGGAAAGTCAAGCGTTTGCGCCGAGCGATGCGCGCCGCTCACCTTTCGGTGCCCGGGGCTCCAGGGGTCCGGGCTACTTCTTTTTGGGTCTCGATAGGGACGCTTCAAGCTTGCCGAGCAGGGCGCTAGCTTTCTGTGAGGCGAAAGGCAGCGTGGTGTAAAACCTCCGCTCTCGAATCGGGGTGTCTTTGCGGGTTTCCAGGGTGAGAACCTTGTCTGACAAGCTGATGCCGGTTGACTTGTGCTCCTCTTTTTCAAGAAAGCCCAGCTGAACCCGAACAGAGATTGACTTGATGAACGGGCTGGTGCCCTCGAATTCTGGCTGCTCTAGAAGTAACTTCGAGAAAGCAGCCACCTTGTCTGATATGAGGTCTTCCCACCCAAAGCTGAAGGTCGCTACGGACGCGGTGTCATCCGTGACAATCTGAGGCGATTCTTCGAGATCTACTCTACGGAGTCCGTCGAAGATCTTTGCAATCATCGCGAAGGAAGCGTTGGCTCCGTCGCTGTCGCCGGCCACCTGCACAATGATTCTCCTATCGTTAATCTGTACTTGATTGATGTGGATCGGCGGTTGCCCTTCTAGGCTGAGGGTGCCGCCTTCGAAGGCGAGGTCGCCAGAATCCCCCGCTACCCCCGTACCGCGAAACGCCAAAACCTCCTTGAACAACGCGATGCCGTTGGCGGCCGTCAATTGCCGATAAGGAATCCAATCGGGGGGGTATATCCGCACCTGCGTCACGACCTGCGCCATGAGGTCTTTCATGCCTCAATCCCTTTCCTGCCCAGAAGAGGCGAAAACCTGTATTCGTTTGCGGAGCGATCGGCGCGAAACTCCGTAGACACCACGGATGCGGGCTTACCGATTGTGGTTGTGAGTGACTGCTGACCACGGGAGAGCATTAAGCTGGCGCTTAACCCGGACTATGCATGAAGGTTTCGACCGAGGGTGTTTTCGGAGCACCGGATCGCCGGGTTTTCAGTTTCGTCTGGTTTCGCTGGGCGATTGAAGCCCGAAAGGGCCTGAAAACATGCTTGTCGTGAAGGCGGAGGT
>JBBRUC010000148.1:0-14917 GCA_038248205.1 Thermoanaerobaculia bacterium | reverse complement strand
TCGACCGGCGCGTCGCCGCGGCCCACTACGCCCTCTACGACCTCGCGGAGGAACCCGAGCTGACCGTGACCGCCCTGTCCGAGGCGGATCTGGTGCCGTTCGGTCCCCCGGAGGAGATGTTCGCCAACGTCAACACCCCCGCGGATCTCGCCCGCTGGTTGGCGCGAAGAGAGCGAGACTGACCCGCTGGCGTCCACTACCGGGCGGCGCGAAAACAGCGCTCCGCTCCGCCCGCGGATCGGTCCGCCCAGGCGCCGGAGAAGTCCGCTGAGCACCAGGAACGCTCCTCGGTCATCCAGGAACGCTCCTCGGTCATCCAGGATCGCTCCGGAGGTCGCCCGGAGCTTTCCTGGGCTCCGGGGGAATGATCCTGAGATGCTACGGATCACTCCCGAGGTTTAGCGGAACGATCCGCTGATTCTCCGGAAAATTCCGCCCCTGCCCAGGAATTCTCCGCGGCTTCTACGGAATCTTCCTGAGTTCTAGCGGAAAACTCCCCCGGTTTCCAGGAATCTTCCTGAGCTACTGCGGAACATTCCTCTAGATCTCCGGAAGATTCCGGAGGTCTAGAGGAATATGCCTGAGATCGAGAGGAGTACTCCCCGCTACACGGGGAATCTTCCTGCCCGCTGGCGGAGTCATCCGGAGAGCTAGGGGAGCGATCCGCGTAGCCCCCGGAACCTTCCTATGAGCCAGCGGAACGATCCGGGGCTTCTCCGTAGCGTTCCGGGGAACCGGCGTGTTATCGTCTCACGACAGAAAAGCGGTCGCGTCTTGACGCGAAGGAGATCCCGATGGGCGAAAAATCGTACGCGGCTCGTTTGGACCGGTGGCAGAGCATGGTCCAGAACATCCAAGAGGTGATTCACCAGCTTCCCGGTGCCGATGGAACCTTCGAAGTCGCCCGCCAGACGGTGGCGGAGTTGCGGGAGACCCAGGCCGATCTCCAGCGGTTGGAAGGGAAGAAAAAAGAGGTCGTGGTCCGCCGCCGCAAGCTCGACCTGGAAGCCGAACAAGCGATTCGCCGCCTCTCGGCCCTCGCCCGCGCCCATATGGGCTTTTCCAATCCGCAGCTAGAGATCTTCGGAGTTCGCTCCGAGGACCGCGGCCGCCGCGGCCGAAGCACCAAAGAAACGGCCAAGCCCGAGGCGGCGGTCTCCGAACCGGCGGGTTGATCGCGGAGGGCCGCCCGCGCTCGGGCCAGAGGGTTTAGGCCTGAAAGGCCGTCTCCCCTTAGCCCAGGTTGGAGGCCTGGGTTGGCTTGGGTCGAATGAGGGGGCGAAGCGGATTGCCGTTTCGCCCCCTCCCATCATTTCCTACTGAAAGTAGCCGAGCACGTCGAGCACCAGATGCGTGGCGCCGCATTCCAGGGCGGCGAAGACATCGAAGGCGCCGTTGGTCGCGATTGTCACGACCGCGTTGTTCGTGCGCACTTGGCCGCCGGAGAAGTTGATCGCCGAGACGCTCGAAATTGGGGCTCCGGAGGGTCCCAGGCTCAGGCTGCCGCCGCAG
This sequence comes from Thermoanaerobaculia bacterium, assembly GCA_038248205.1. Taxonomy (GTDB): domain Bacteria; phylum Acidobacteriota; class Thermoanaerobaculia; order Multivoradales; family UBA5704; genus DASYKS01. The sequence continues at coordinate 13,405 of JBBRUC010000148.1, read as the reverse complement.
ACCGGCTGGACCACGGTCAGATTCGTTGCGATCGCCTGCGCTCCCGTCGGGACACCGCACTGGCCGGTCGCGACGAACGAGCGCGTGGTGTTGGTCGAGAGGATCGGTCCACCGTACGGGCCGTTGGCGTTTCTCGTGTCGATCAGCCGGCAGGGGGTGACGCTGAAGTAGTCAAACGACGCCGGGCCGAGCGAGATGAAGCTCGCGGTGTAGGTGGTCGGGGTGGCAAGCGTCATGATCGCATGCGATTGGGCGCCCGCGTCGGACCAGTTGGCGAAGCCGTAGCTCGTTCCCGTGGAGGTCTGCGGCGAGGGGGCCTCGACGTTCATCGTCCAAGCCTGCCAGGGGTTGATCGTCGTGGGACCGAGGAGCGGCTCGCCATTGACCACCGTGAGCAGGCCGGCCGGATTGGTGGCAAACGTGGTGGCCACCCGGTTGGGTTGGAAATCGAGATGCGCGGTGCCCGTGAGGCCGCCGGAATCGGTGACCGTGAGATCGATCTCGACGAAGCTCGTATCGAGCGCCGGCACGTCCTCCGGGGCCGGAGCGACGAACATTACGTTGTTGCCGGTGACCGGCCCGAGCAGCGGGTGGGTGTGCTCGTTGTGGTGCAGACGGACGACCCAGGAAAGCGATCCCGCCGGCAGCGAGCCGTCCTCGGGGTCCGTCCCGGCGCCGTTGAGCGTGATCGTCTGGCCGACGAAGAACCGATCGGCCGAGGTGGGCGAGACGATCTGTGCGACCGGTGGCGTGTTGCCCACTTGAATCTGCTGGGTGAACGCGTCCGAGAAAGCGAAGTTGTTGTCGCGCACCCGAAGGCTCGCGGTGTAGACGCCGTTGGCCGCGTAGCTGTGCGAGGTCGTGGCGATCGCGGTAGAGGTCGGAGGCGTGCCGTCGCCGAAGGTCCAGAAGTAGGTGAGCGTGTTGCCCGCGTCCGGATCGGCCGAGGCCGAGCCGTCGAAATTGACCAACAGAGGAGCCGGGCCGGCGTTCGGGCTGGCGAGGAAGCTGGCGGTCGGCGCGTTGTTGCCCGCGGGGGAGTAGCGCACCCGCCGCACCTGGCCGCCACCCGCGAACGTCGTGTAGTAGAGCGCCTGGGTGGTTTGGTACGGGCCGAAGTGAAGCGACACGGCGGAGGAGTTGCCGAGGTTGGTGGCAAAGTCGCTCGCTGTGGTGAACGGGCCGCCGCCGTTGGCTCCAGCTAGCTGGAAAACCCAGCCGCAGACGTAATCGGAAAAGAGGTAGACGTTGTCGTAGGCTGCTGGCCAAATGCCGTTCGGTACGAACGCGCCGCCGGTGATCGAGTTGCAGCTGGTAGAACTCGTCGAGCCGGGCACCTGCACGCCATGGGAGTATTCAAAGATCGGCGGCACCATATTCGGAGGTGTTGGATTGCACGGACCGCCGGTGTTGTTGACCCGCGTGCCTTCCCGGCAATTCCAGCCGAAATCCGCACCCGCCTGGCCGAGATCGATCTCCTCGCGGACGTTCTGGCCGACGTCGTTGATGAAGAACCGGGTGCCGGCGGCGTTCGGATCGAACGCGATGCGGAACGGGTTCCGGTGGCCCCACGAGTAGGTCTCTTGGCACCTGGTGCCGGCGGTGGTTCCGCCGGTCACGTTACAGCGCGCGGTGCCCCCGCCTAGGAACGGATTGTCCGGCGGGATGCCACCGTCTTTGGCAATTCGCAGCACTTTGCCGGTCAGGGTGAACTCGTCGCGCGCGGCGTCGTTGGTGCCGCCGCTGCCGCCGCCCGCGTAGTCGGCACCGCCGTCGCCGATCGTGATGTAGAGATAACCGTCCTTGCCAAACTGCACGTCGCCCGCGTTATGGTTGCCGGCGGTCGAAGGCATGTTGTCGACCAAGATCGTTTCGCTCGCGAGGTCTACCGTGTTGTTGTCGGCCAAAACGAAGCGCGAAACCCGGTTGACTGCCGTTCCGGCGGAGGTGCAGGCGCCGGCCGTGCTGTGGAAGGTATAGAACAGGTAGATGAAATGGTTCTGCCCCGCGCCGGAGCCGAAGTTCGGATCGACCGCGACGCCCAAGAGGCCGCGCTCGAAGTTCGAGCAGAGTTGACTCGCCGGAAACGTCACGGCGGTGGTGTTCGTCGTCCCTTCTCGCACGATCAATACGCCGATCTGGCGAGTGATCAGCAGCCGACCGTCGGGTGTCCAGGCGAGAGCGGTCGGTCCGGTGGCGGCCGTCACCAACTCATCGACGAAACCGGCGGGGATGGCGGCAAAAGCTGAGGGGCACAGTCCGAGGGCGGCGGCCCCGAGAAGGACGGCGAAGGCGAAGGGCGCCGTGTGTTTCATGGTTCAAACCTCCGAAATAGCAAATTGTGCATAAGCCTTCGGAGGGTACCATTCTCTAGCCCCGAACCTCCACCACGATCCCCCCATCCACCACCCCGGCGACCGCCTTGCCGCCGTTTTGTAGCTTGCCGAAAAGGAGTTGCTCGGTGAGCGGCTGACGGATCGTCTCGTCGATCACTCGGCCCAGCGGCCGGGCACCGAACGCCGGGTCGTAGCCCTTCTGGGCGAGCAGGGTGCGGGCTTCGGGAGTGATGGTGAGCGTGACCTTCTTGACCTGGAGCTGCTGGCTCAACGTGCCCACCATCTTGTCGACGATCCGTTCCATCACGCCCCGGTCGAGCGGCTGGAAGCGGAGCCGGGCGTCGAGCCGGTTGCGGAACTCCGGGCTGAAGAGGCGCTCGACCGCCTGGTCGCTCGCCGGGTCGCCACGCAGGGCGGGGGAGGCGGCCGAATCCTCGCGCAGCGCCGCGAATCCGGCAGCGCCTTCGATCGCGGCGGGCGTGACGCCGAAGCCGGGGGTCCGCTGGGCCATCTCTCGCGCGCCGACGTTGGAGGTCATCAGCAGAATGACATGGCGGAAATCGGTCGCCTTGCCGTTGGTGTCGGTAAGCGTGCCGTGGTCCATCACCTGGAGCAGAAGGTTGAACACGTCCTCGTGCGCTTTTTCCACCTCGTCGAGCAGCAGGACGGCGTGGGGACTCTTGGCCACCGCTTCGGTGAGCAGGCCGCCGCGGTCGTAACCGACGTAACCCGGGGGGGCGCCCACCAGGCGCGAAACCGTGTGGCGCTCCATGTACTCGCTCATGTCGAAGCGGAGAAACGAGATGCCGAGGGTTTGGGCGAGCTGCTTGGCCATCTCGGTCTTGCCGACGCCCGTAGGTCCCGTGAGCAGGAAGGCGCCGACCGGTTTTTGCGGCTCCCGGAGACCCGCGCGCGAGACCTTGATCGCCATCACCAGGCGCTCGATCGCCGCGTCTTGACCGAACACCACCCCCTTCAACTCCGATTCGAGCCCCTGGAGGCGGTCGCGGTCGCTGCCGTGGACGCGCTTCGGCGGGATCTGCGCCATGGTCGAGAGAATCCGTTCGATCTCCGGCGCGCCGACCCGTTTGCCGCCCGCGAGCGACACCCCGGCTCCCGCCTCGTCCATTAGATCGATCGCTTTGTCGGGCAGGCGTTTGTCTAGCAGGTGCCGCTCGGCCAGTTCGGCCGCGGCGCGCAGGGACGACTTGGTGTAGGTGATGCCGTGGTGCAACTCGTAGCGCTCGCGCAGCCCTTCGAGGATGCGCACGGTTTCGTCGACCGAAGGTTCCAGGACTTCCACCTTCTGAAACCGGCGGGCGAGCGCCGCGTCGCGCTGAAAGTTCTGACGGTATTCCTCCCAGGTGGTGGCGCCGATGCAGCGCAGGGTGCCGTCCTGGAGAGCGGGCTTGAGCAGGTTCGAGGCGTCCATTGAGCCGCGGCCGGCGGCGCCGGCGCCGATCAGGGTGTGGATCTCATCGATGAACAGAATCGGCCGCCGATCGCGCGCGTTGCCGCCGGTTGGGACCGCCGAGGCGCCGTCCGCGGTGGGCGGCGTCGCCGACACGGGAGCGCTTTCAGCCTCTTCGGGGAGCGCCGCCGGCCGGGCCGACAGGGCGGCGAGGGCACCCAGCACCGCCTTCAGGCGGTTCTCGAAGTCGCCGCGGTAGCGGGTGCCCGCGAGCAGCGCGCCGAGGTCCAGACGGAAGATCTGCGTGTCGGCAAACCGCGCGGGCACGTCGCCCTTGGCGATCCGTAGAGCCAACCCTTCGACCAGCGCGGTCTTGCCCACTCCGGGATCGCCGACGTAGATCGGATTGTTCTTCCGCCGCCGTTGGAGGATGTGGAGCGTCCGCTCGATCTCGCGCTCGCGGCCGATCAGCGGATCGATCGATCCCTTGCGCGCGAGCGCGGTCAGATCCTGACAGAACGCCTGGAGGGGATCGCCCGCGGGCGATCCGTCGCCTCCCTCGTCGCCACCTTCGCCTTCGCGCTCGCCGATCGCCCCGCCGGCCGAATCGGCGGTGCGGTCGCCCCGATCGGTGCTACCGGGTCCGGCGGGCGAGAGCCGCGAGACGCCGTGCGATAGGAACGAGACGACGTCCAAGCGCGACACCCCCATCTCGTCGAGCAGCTCGATGGCAAACGTATCGGGCTCGGCGAACAGGGCGACCAGGACGTCCGCGCCGCGGACCTCGTCGCGGCCGGATCCAGCCACCTGGGCGCTCGCCCGCGCGAGCGCATGGCGGACGCCGAGGCCGAGCCGGGGCTCCAGATCCTCGTCGTCAAACCGGTCGAGTTCTTCGGCGAGGAACGTCGCGAGCCGGCGCTTGAGCGCCTCGAGGTTGGCGCCCGCGTGGCGCAGCACGTCGGCGGTGCCGCGGTCGAGCGTAAAGGCATAGAGCAGATGCTCCACCCCGGCGTACTCGTGTCCCAGCCGGGCGGCTTCGGAAAGCGCTACGGAAAGGCTGATCTGCAGCGACTGCGAGAGGTTCAAGCGTCCCCCTCCGCGGGTTCCAAGGTGAGCAGCAGCGGCATCCCCTCCGCGCGCGCCTCAGCGGTTACCTCGGCGACCTTGGTCTCGGCGACTTCCCGGGAATAGACCCCCGCAATACCGACCCCTTGATGATGAACTTCGAGCATGATCTGCGTGGCCTCTCCCGGCGCCCGGCGGAAATGAGTGATCAACACGTGGACGACGAACTCCATGCTGGTGAAGTCGTCGTTGTGCAGCAGCACCTTGTAACGCTTCGGCCGGGCCGTCTTCTTCCGCTTCTGGACGGCGACGCCGGATTCTCCGGCGGGATCGGAGTGAGGATCGGACATTCTGAAGCCTACTTCCCCGCCAGCTCCGCCAGCATCGCGCTGTACATCTCCAAGTTCAGCAGCATCCGGTCGCGGCCGATCCATTCGTGTTCGCTGTGGCCGGTGTAGACCTCTCCCGGCATGCCGGGGCCGAAGTTGACGCCGTTGGGCAGCAGGCGGGCGTGGGTGCCGCCGCCGACCGAGATCGGCTTGGGGTCTTTCTCCCCGGTGAAGTGGGCGAAGACGCCGAGCAGCACCGGGATGTGCGGCGCCCCGTCGACGTAGTGGGGGTCGTTGACGTCGGATTTCAAGGCGACCGGGATGTGCGTTTTCTTCGACCAGGATTCGACCGCTTCGAGGATCGAGGTCTCGACCTCTTTCTTCGATCGCCCGACCGGTCGGCGAAGGTTGAGCCCCGCGGTGAGCCGGCCCTCTTCGATCTTCAACGTCCCGAGCGACAGGGTGGTCTTGCCCATGAACGGGTGTTCGTAGCCGACGTTGCCGAATTTCTCGGCGTAAAAGTTCAGGCCGACCAGGTCGTTGAGCAGCCGGACCATGCGCGCGGCCTGGCCGTCCGGCCAACTCTCTTTGCCGAGCAGCGCGGCGAGGTGGGCGATCGCGTTCTTGCCGTCCCAGGGGGTGGAGGAGTGGGCCGAGACGCCGCGAGCATGGACTATGAGATCGCCGTTCGGCCGGGGCTCGAAGGTGAAGCGCACGTCGCCGTTGCGGCGCGCCGCGTCCGCCAGGCGGGTGAGAATTTCGGGGCTTGCCGCGGAGATCACCGCCTCGGCATCCTCGGGTACCTGCGAGAGGAAGAACCCGCCGGAGAAGCTCGCGAGCCGGGGCCCGCTCGTCGCCGCCTCGCGGACCGGATCGATCCCCAGGTCGATCGAACACCAGCCCTTCTCGGCGATCACCACGGGGTAATCGGCGTCGAGACCGACGTTGATAGCCGGCGCGGTCCAACCGGCGAGGAACGCCTGGAACGGTACCCAGTCGGACTCTTCGGTATAGGAGATGACCAGGTCGATCCGGCGGTCTTGCGGTAGCCCTTGATCGGAGAGCGCTTTCATCGCGAAAAGGGCGGTGGCGATCGGCCCCTTGTCGTCTTCGGCGCCGCGCCCGAGCAGCTTGCCCGGCTCGGTTTCGGAGTCGAGGTGGAATGGGTCCTTCGCCCATTTGCTCGGATCGACCGGCTGCACGTCGCCATGGACGATCAGGCCGATCCGTTCCTCCGGCTTGGCGTCCGCCTTACCGATGCTGATTACGACCACCGCGCCGTGATCCTCAAAACCGAGCCCCAGCTCCTTGGCCTTGGCGCCCAGGTACACGGTCATCTTGCGAAACTCGGGGTTCTCGGCGTTCGGCAAACCCTCGGTCGCGACGGTTCGGAAAGCCACCAGCTCGCCGAGCGTGGCGATCGACGCCGCGCCATAGGTATCCCTCGCGTACGCCGCGATCTCCAGCGAGCGGGGGGAGGGCACGGGAGGGGGGACCGCGGCGGCGAGCGTCGGGACGAGGAGGAGAATCAGACAGAGAACCAGTCGGCGATGGCGCATATCGATCGAGTCTAGCGGAAGCGGAGCGGGTACTCGATAAGTGGCCAGGTAACTTTGTGATATTTTGACCCCAAGCTGTTCACACTTTTTCTGGCCGGGTCGTGTCCTATAGGAAGGGCCGGCAGCGCCGTACCGGCATGATCTGATTCATCTCGGGCGATGATTCGACAGGAGGGTTCGTGATCTCAAGCTTTCCAGGCCGCGCAATCGCTTTGTGTCGGGTACTCTCCGTCGTCCTGGGTCTTGCCGCCGCAAACGGCGCTTTCGCGGCGCAAGTGACGACCGCGCTCTCCGCGGTCGCCGACACCACGCTCCGTCAGCAGCAGACGAACCAGAACCGCGGCGCGGACGGACAGCTTCGCATCGGCTGGGCGCAGGGGAGCCGCGCGCTGGTCCGCTTCGACCAGGCCGCGATCGCCTTAGCGGTAAGTGTCGGCACGCTGGTCTCGGCGCACCTCGAGCTCGACGTCGAAGGGACGGGAGAGTCCTGGCCCGGCGGCAGTCAGAACATCTCGGTCCATCGCCTGACGTCGGCATGGACCGAAACGGGTGCCACCTGGAACTGTGCGATCGACACCAAGCCGGCCGACAACCGCGCCGACTGCAACCCGCTGTGGAACGGTGGCACTTTCCTCGCCGCCGCGACCGCGACGGTGCCGCACACCAAAGAGACGCGCGGCCGGGTGAGCTTCGACGTCACGGCCGACGTGGCCGCCTACCTCACCGGCACCGCGAACCAGGGCTGGCTGCTCAAGAAGGCGAACGAGGCGCTTTCGGGCCGGATCGACTACGTCTCGCGCGAGGGACTCGCGACGGAACGGGCACCGCGGCTGGTGCTGGTGGTCGAGGCGGGCGGCGGGGTCGACCAGACGCCGCCTACGATCGCCTTCACCGAACCGTCCGTGCCAATCCTGCAGGATCAGCCGCAGCCAAAGGTACGGCTCGAGTATTCGGATGGCGGATCGGGGATCGAACCGGGCACCTTGCGACTTTCCCTCAGGGGAGAGGACGTCACAGCCACTTGTGCGGCCGGCGCGATGTCCGCGCTGTGTCAGCTGCCAAGGCTCACCACCGCCGCCAGCGGCGCCAGTGAGCATCGCTTGGAGGCGCGCATTCTGGATCGCGCCGGCAATCTCGGTACGGCGGCGCTCACCTTGCTGCTGATCCAGGGACAGGGCGACGTAGCGGCGCCACAAGTGGTGATCGTCTCGCCCGCCGCAGGGGTGCTGTTCAATCGCCAGCCGATCGAGGTCCGGGGTTTGGTGCTGGACGACGGGGTGGTCCAACTGGTAAGCGTCAACGGCTTGGCGGCTGCTCTTAACGGACCGGGCTTCGTCGCCGGCACGCCGCTGTCCGAAGAGAGCAACACGATCGTCGTCCGCGCGACCGACGGTTCCGGCAAGTCGGGCGAGGCGAGCGTGAGCGTGTTTCTCGATACCACGCCGCCGCAGCTGCAGGTCACTGCGCCAACGAACAGTTTCATGACCAATGCCGATGCCGTGACCGTCGCGGGGACCGCCTTCGACCGATCGGGCATCACGCGGGTGTCCGTCGACGGCGTCGTGGTGCCGCTGCTCGATGGAACCTTCTCCACGAACGTCGCCCTGACGGGAGGGAGTCGCGACATCAACATAACCGCAGTGGACGCCGCGGGCAATGAGAGGACCGAGGTTCGCTCGGTGAGCCGCTTCGCTGTTCCTCGCGCTTCGATTACCGTTCCCGCCGATCTGAGCTCGACGACCGCGAGCACAATCTCGGTCGAGGGGAGGGTCGAAGGAGCCGGCGTGGGGGTGACGGTCAACGGCATCACGGCCCAAGTGACTGGCGACGGCTTCGTGGCTTCGGGCGTGCCCCTGATCGCCGGGCCGAACCTGGTTACCGCAGTCGCGACCGATGCAGCCGGGCACGCGGGAACATCGACCATCACCGTTCTGCGCGATGTCAGCGCGCCGCGCCTCGCGGTGGCCAGCCCACCCGACGGTGCGGTCGTGTTCGAGGCCGCAATCGCGGTGGCTGGCCAGGTGAGCGACCACGGCGAAGGCGCCCTCGACGCGCCACCCCCGACAGTGACGGTCAACGGCGTGCCGGCGACGGTGGCCAACGAGACCTTCCTGGCCCAGGTCGTGCCGCTCGCCCTCGGGGAGAACACTCTCACCGCGGAGGCGATCGATGGGGCCGGCAACCATCGGCAGGTTGCGATCTCGGTCCGTCGCGACAACCCTGCGGGCCGGCGAGTGACGATCGTGTCCGGTAACTTCCAAAGCGCGGAGATCGGTAGCACCTTGCCGGAACCGTTGGTCGTCCAGGTCTTGGACGCCGTAGGCTTGCCGGTGACCGGCCGCTCGGTGCTCTTCGCCGCGTCGAGCGACGGTACTTTCTCGGGGGGGCTGCGCCAGGTCGCGGTGACCACCGACGGCTCGGGGCGAGCCGCCGTGCCGTTCACGCTCGGCATGCGCTCGGGAGCCGGCAACCAGCGGGTGGAGGCGTCGGTCGCCGGATTCGCCGGACCGGCGGTCTTCACGCTCACCGGCCTTACGGCGGCACCCGCTTTGATCGTGGCCGATGCCGGAGATCAGCAGGTCGGCGCCGCCGGCCAGCGCTTACCGATCTCGCTCGCGGCGGCGGTGGTCGATGCCGGCTCGAATCGCCGGGCCGGCTCGGCGGTCCGCTTCGAAGTGGTTGAGGGTGGAGGCAGCTTGGCGGACGGCGGGCGCGAGGCGGTGGTGGAGACCGATCACCTCGGGCGCGCCGTCGTGGCTCTCACTCTCGGGCCGGACGAGGGAATCGGCAACAACGTGGTCGAGGCCACGGTGGTTGGCTCCGATCCCCCGATCCGCACCAGTTTCACCGCCACCGGGCGCATCGCGGGCGATCCCGCGGCGACCTCGATCAGCGGCGTAGTGCTCGACAACACGAACCAACCAGTGCCCGGCGTGACGCTGCGGCTCTTGGACACGGCGATCACCACCACGACCGACGCCGCGGGGCTCTTCCGCATCGCACCGGCCCCCGTGGGCACGGTCAAGATGATCGTCGACGGCTCGACCACCACCCGCACGGGTACCTGGCCGGATCTCGAGTTCGTGCTGACCACGGTCCCAGGTCGAGACAACACGGTCAACATGCCGATCTACCTGCTTCCGCTGGAGTTCGGCTCGAGCCGGTCGATCGACGAAACGCACGGCGCCACCATCATCCTGCCGGACTTCCCTGGCTTCGCGCTCGACATCGCGCCCGGGTCGGTGACCTTCCCGGGCGGCAGCCGCAGCGGCACGATCAACGTCACGGTGGTGCATACCGACCGGGTGCCGATGGTCCCGAATTTCGGCCAGCAGCCGCGCTTCATCGTCACCATCCAACCGGCCGGCGCGCTGTTCGAGCCGCCGGCGCGGCTCACCCTGCCGAATCTCGACGGCCTGGCACCGGGTGCGGTCACCGAGATGTATTCGTTCGACCACGACCTCGGTCGCTTCGTCACGATCGGCCTCGCAACGGTGAGCGACGACGGCACGGTGGTGACTTCCAACCCGGGAGGCGGCGTGCGCAAGGCCGGCTGGCACTGCGGGGGTAACCCCGCGGGTAGCGGCACAACCCACGACTGCCCGACCTGTAGAAAATGTGTCAAGGACCATTGTGTTCAAGACAACGGCCAGACGCCGCCGCCGGGTCCGACCGGCGACTGCAACAGTAGGATCTGTTGGCAGGGCAGTCCGGTGTCGATCTGGGACCCCGGCGATCCACCACCGCCGATACCGGGGGATTGCCGGCGGGAGATATGCCTGGTGGCCCCCGGCGGTTCGGATCTCGGGCCGCCGCCGGGGGGCTTTCCAGCTAAGGTCACCGACACCAGCGATCCACCCGCGGGCAGGGCCTGCTGCGGCTTCAACGGCAGCCCTTTGCCGCCGGGCATCTACAATCCCCAAACAGAGTGCTGCACGCCGGTAGTCCATCGTGTCGTGCCGAAGCACCCCATGCCGCTGACATGGCCTGCCGAGTGCCCGAATCGGGTCTCTGCCGGTTTGCCCATCCCCCCCGCCAACGGTTGTGGCTCCCCGACGTTTCCCATCCCTGTTCCGGAGGATCCGAACGGCGGTTGTACCAATGCATCCTTCACGCCGGCCTGTAACCGGCACGACGACTGCTGGAGCGAGTGCGGGAACAACTTCTCCTCCTGCAACGCGGAGTTTTTGGCCAATCTCCTGGCAGCCTGCGGACGCGCGGACTGCCCAACCATCGAACTGCCGGACGGCACCATCTATGACCCTAGGGCAAACTGCATTGTGAATGCGCTGCTCTATTTCAACGCCGTCAATACGGTCGGCTTCGCGGCCTGGTTGTCATCCCAGGCCCAGGCCTGTAACTGCTGCTGAGCGCACGGGTGTGAGCGAAACCGAGGACGGAGCGGATGACTTTCTTGCTCATTGCGACCCTGGGGGCGATCGTCGGGATCGTCTTCCTCGTGCTTGCCGCCCGCCATTTTCGCCGACCCAGGCAGCTCTTCCTGGGCGCCATGGAGGCCGCTACGACGATCGGCCTCTCCTCGTTCCCTCTGTGGCTGGCCGCCCTCGTCCGGTGGCTGATCGTCGATCCCTCCTCGACGGCGGTGGTCGCCGTCTATGGCGTCCCCCTGCTCGCGGCACTGCTCTCCGGCGTGGTCTTCGCGGCGACTTGGGCGCTGGTCACCCTCGGTGGGCTCGCGAGCTCCGGACCTCGCTCTCGCCAAGCGCTCGCCAAGGGTCTCACGGCGCTGGTGATCTTGGCCGGTCTCGTGGCCTGGCTCGTGCCGGCGGTACACCAGGAGATCCTCGTGCGAAAGGCGGAGTCGAGCGCGACGCCGGCCGTCCGGCTCGCGGAGATCTTCGACAACGAGGCGGCGCAGCGAGATGCCGCGATCGTGGCGGCGCTCGCCGCCAACCCCCATACGCCGCCGGAGGTTCTGTCGAGGATCGCCTCGTCGCCTCGCCCGGAGTGGCGGGAATTGCGGGTCAGCCGGCTCCGGCGTCTGCTGTTCGCTCCCGGACGAAATGCCTCGACGGTCGCGGCGGCGCTCGCCGGCAACCCGAGTTTGCCGCCGGGTGCGCTCACCGGCCTGTCGTCCGAAGGTGGCGTCGACGTGGCATGGAACTTGGCGCAGAACCCCACGACTCCGCCCGAGCGGCTCTCGGCTCTCGCCGAGCGGAGCGAAGCCAGCGTCCGGTCGGCGGTGGCTTACAACCGCAGCACGCCGGCCGAAATTCTGGTGCGGCTCGCTCGCGACCCGGAAAAGCGGGTCCGCTTGGTCGTCGCGGGAAATCCCCACACCCCACCGGCGACCCTCGAAACGCTCGCTCACGACCCATGGGCGGACACTCGCGTCCACGTCGCAATGAATCCCAATACTCCACGCCCAACTCTCGAAGCGCTGGCCGAAGACTCTGACGAGAGGGTGAGACGATATGCCGCCCAAAGACTTGACGCGAGCCCGAACCGACAGCAGTAGATGGGTACTGCAGCCAAGGCTGCAAGCCCTGGCCTTGGGGCTGGGGGCACTCCTTCTGCTGCCGCTCGCGGTCGATGCGCAACTCGATCAGACCTGCATGGTCTCCGCGCTCAATCGCGCTGCAGCCGTCCAAGAAGACGGCTCGTGGGTGCTCCCCAACGTGCCATCGACCGTGGGCCGGCTGCGAATCCGCGCCACCTGCGTGGATGGGAACGCAACCCGTTCCGGGCAGTCTAATTTCTTCGTGTTGCCGACCAACGGTGTGCTGCGGGTCGACGACGTCGTCTTTGACGCTCCCGCACCGGTGCCGGCAACGCTCGCCCTCACCGCACCGGTCGAAGTGCTTTCCGCGGCCGGTGCGACGGCCCAGCTCGCCGCCTTGGCCACCCTGCCGGATGGCTCGACCCGCGACGTGACGGCGGCTGCCGCCGGCACCAACTACACCGTGAGCAATTCTCGGATCGCGACTGTCTCGTCCGACGGGAGGGTGACCGCCGTGGCCAGCGGCACGGTGCTTCTGAGCGCCGCCAACGAGGGAGCGCTGAGCGTGATCCGTCTTCGGGTGGTCCTCTCGGGCGATTCCGACGGCGATGGCCTGCCGGACGACCTCGAGATCGCCCTCGGTCTCGATCCCAACAACCCGGCCGACGCCTTTGCCGACCTCGACAACGATGGCCTCACCAACCTCGAGGAATTCCAACTCGGCACCGACCTGCGCAACCCCGACACCGACGGCGACACCCTCCGCGATGGCGAAGAGGGCGGCTACGGCACCAATCCTCTCCTCTTCGACACCGACGGCGACGGCTTCTCCGACGGTTTGGAGGTGCGACTCGGCACCGATCCGCTCGATCCGAACAGCTTCGACCTCACCGCCGGCCTGACCTCGATCGCGGTGGTGCCGCCGAGCTTCCGGCTGATCTACAACACGGTCTTGACCGAAGCCTCGATCCGGCTGCGCGTCACCGGAACGCTGCTCGACGGCACCACGATCGATTTGACCTCGCGCGAGACCGGCTATGCCTCGAGCGATCTTTCGATCTGTAGCTTCGGCGCGGAACCGGGCCGGGTGTTCGCCGGTGCGAACGGCTCCTGCACGGTCATCGCGAGCAACGGCGGCCGGACGGCCCAGGCCGCGGGCACGGTGACCACCTTCTCGCCGGTGGCACTCTCGCAGATCGCGATTCCGGGTTTCACCCACAACGTCGAAGTGGCGGGAGATTACG
>JBBRUC010000147.1:0-14982 GCA_038248205.1 Thermoanaerobaculia bacterium | reverse complement strand
GACACGATTGTAGTGGTCAACGAAGCGAGCGACGGCACCACAGCGGCGCGGTTCTGGTGGCACAAACCAGGAGCCAGATCTCTCCGCGGCTCAGTCGGTCGGCCATGCTTGCCGACCCATGAGCACTTCGACCTCGTCGAGCAAGCTTCCGGCCTGGCCGGTGTAGGCCTGGGCCAGCCGCGCCTCGATAGCTCGCCTTTCCTTGGCCTTGAGGTAGAGCTGCACGGCCGAGCGGATGAAAGCCGACCTCCCGTTTTCACGCACTTCGGAGTCCGCATCGATTTGATCGAGCAGGTCGGAATCCACGGAGATCTGGACGGCGCGCGCGGGCATAGGGGCAGAATACAACAAGCTCCGGCCAGCTGAAACGTTCAGCCCTCCCCCAACGCCTGTAAGAAGATGTACTCAGGAACCCAACGCTCTGGGGCCGTCCAAAGGTACTGTCCTGCGGTTGACCCCCCGGGCGACAACGCTGCTCAACTCACGCCGATGCCTTCTCCCAGCCGCCTCTCTGGCAATCTCTATGGTCCCTTCGGACGACGGTTCGAGTTCTGCGCTCTGCTCGCGCTCTTGTCGCTGATCGGTCTTTCCGGCTGCGGACATTTCGTTCGGGGGGCCGCCAACTTTGGCGGGCGGCCGTTTGACCTTTCGAACCCTCCTGCCTGTGTGCGCGACGCGTCTCCGCCTCCACCGGAAGAGGCGGCGATTCGCTATCTCGGTGCGGGAGGGCTCGCGATCGAGTGGCGCGGCGCCGCTGTCTTGACCGGTCCGTTCTTCTCGAACTACAGCCTTCCCCGCGTCCTCCTCGGCCGGATCTCTCCGCGCGAGGACGCGATTGGCGAGGGTCTGGCCGGTGTGCCGGTCTCTCGGGTCGGGGCGATCCTCGCCGGGCACTCCCACTACGACCATTTGGGCGATCTTCCTTTCGTCGCCACCACGTACGCTCGCGGAGCCAAGATCTACGTCAACCAGACCGGGGCGAACCTGCTCGCACCGTTTAAATTCGGGGATCGAGTCGTTTCGTTCGAGAGCCGGCCAGGGGAGTGGACCTGGCTGACCGACGCCGAGGGCCGGCAGGCGCCGATCCGGTTTCTCGCGATCCGCTCCGAGCACGCGCCCCAAGTCCTGCGCTACCACTGGCGGAGCGGCCAAGTGGCCGAGCCGCTCGCGACGCCGTGGGCGAAACTCCCGATCCGCCGTCTTAAGGAAGGCACCACCTTCGCCTTCGTCATCGACCTGATGGCGAGCGATTTGAAGACGGTCGAATTCCGGATCTACTACCAGGATGCCGCGAGTCCCGCGGGCCAGGGCATGCCGCCGGAATTCGAACCGGAGGATCGCCATCCGTTCGATCTCGCGGTCCTCTGCATGGCCTCGTACGATCGGGTGCGCGACGCGCCCGGCTGGCTGCTGGAGAAATTGCGTCCGCGCCATGTTCTGGTCGCCCATTACGAAGACTTCTTCCGGCAGAAGCCGGTTCGCTTCGTCCCTCCTCTGACCGACCGGCGGGCCAACCGGTACCTCGGTATCGTCGAGAAGAGCTTGGCCGCTCGGGAGGTGCCTCCCGGACCGCCGCTCGGCGAGGTCTGCAGCCCGTCTTCCAGGTATTGGACCGTACCGCTGCCGGGGGAGCGGTTCCGTTTCGCGCCGCTCCCGATGGAGCGCTCGGACCCGGAGTGACCCATGCCTCGACTATGCGCCAGGGCGTTTCCCCTCCTCGGCCTGCTGCTCTTCGTTCCGGGGAGCGCCCGCGGGTCGCTCCAGCCGGAACGGGATTGCGACGACCTGCTGCCCCAGGTGGTCAACGTCGGCGTGCCGCAGGCTCTGGGTGGCGGCGGGTTCAGCCTCGAAGCCGTACGCGATGCCGCCCGGGGGCGTCTGAGCGATCTGTACCAGCCTCTGGACCGCTGCGACGGCCGGCGGCGGCTTCAGGTAAACATCGCGATCGGCAACGACTATCAGATCCTCGACTGGCTGGGCCAAGGGCTGATCGACGTCGCGGTGGTTCCCGATCTGAGTCTCTACCTCCTGCATCGGGACGGCGTCGAGCTGTTCGCGCCGCCGCCGGAGAGCGAGCCTTCGGACCGCCTGCTCGCTCCCTCGATCGAGCGCCTGCGATCCCGCAACCTCCCTGAGGAAGCCTGGGCGGACAGCGGCGAGCCCGAGAGGGATCTCGAGAGCTTTCGCTGGCAGCTCTGGTGCGCCAGCGCGGAGGAGGCCGGAGCGGCCGATACCCTGGCGGAAGGCGACCGTCGGCGCTGCGCCGAGCTTGCGCGCGGACCGCGGTTTCGGATTGCTCTCCCCTCGCACCTCTCGACCGGCGGGTTCCTGCGGCCGGTTTCCGCCACCGCCGCCTGGTTCGCCGCCAAGCTCGCCGCGGCGTCGCCGCCCTTCGACGCGGAGGGGGCGAAAAAGGTGACGGAACGGTTCTGGACGGCGTTCTTCGAACATACCCGCTTCACGCTCGACGGGATGCTCGAAGAACCGGACCTCCCTGGGAAACCCTGGGTAGAGATCATGGCGGACGCGGTTCCCGCCAGTCCTGAAGAACCTGCCGCGCCTGCTGACGCAACGCCTTTTCGCGATCACCTGGTGATCACCGCGCGGGCCGCCGATTCGATTTTCGCCGGCAATGCGTATCCGCGCGCCGAAGTCGCTCTCCCCGTGGAGCTGAGAGAGCTGCTGGAAGGCGACTCCGTGCCCGACGCTTTTCGGCCGCTGCTCCAAGCCGAGCCCCACTTCGGCGTCCGCACCTACGGCTTCACGGTCGGCGAGACGTTGGGCCTGCTCCGGCAACACCAGAAGACGTCGGGCCGGGCGCGGCTCGCCCTGGTGCTGCCGGGCGGCGGCGTGAAGGCCGTCTACCAATCGCATCTGGTGGATTCGCTCTATTCGCAAGGCTCGTTGAAAAACGCCAACACGTCGGCCGAGCCGCGCCCGGGAGCCGCGCCGCTCGACGTGGATTTTGTGATCGGCACCAGCGGCGGAGCGCTCCTCGGCTACTTCGTGGCGCGACTGGCGGAAAACGGACCCTGGAACCTTTCCGACGTGCTGTGGCAGAACGAGGATCTGGAGATCCTCGACAGCACCGACATCTTCGGTTGGGCCGACCTGCCGCGCTACCTGAGCATCGTGGCGATCTTTTTCGTCTTCGCGCTCCTGCTCTTCGTCGCCACGCTCATCCTGCGCGCCCCCATTCCGGTCGCCCCGGTCGCTACCGAGGACTCCTGGCGCCCGCGTTTGTTGATCGCGCTCCTGCCGCTCCTTTTGCTCACCCCGATCCTCATCCGGTGGGTCAACGGCCAACATTCGCAGGAGCACATCCCCGAGATCGAGGGCATGTTCTACTTCGTGTGCGCTTCGGTCGCCATCTTCGCCGACCAATGCCTGGTGTTTCGGCAGGCGCCGCGAAGGTCCACCCGGCGCCTTCTGCCGCCCACGCCGCCGCTCCTCGTGGGGTTGGTCCTGGTGGTACTCCCCCTCCTGCCGATCTGGGCGGCGGACAAGGAAGGCAACCGATGGGTCGATCGGCCCTTCACCTTGCTCGGAGGGGCTCTCCCCGGCGGCTCGGCGCTGATCTGTCTCGGGATTCTCTCCCTGCTTGCGGCGGGCATTCTGTGGACCGCGGCATCGCGGCACTATCGGATCGAAGAGGCCGACGGTTTTCGCGCCGGATTCTCCTTGAGCCTCGCCCTGGTCGCCGCCGTTTACGGGGTGCTGTTGCTGGTGATGCACTGGCAGCGGGATCTTCTCTCGCCGCTCGAGCTGACCGGACCTTTCTGGGGCTGGCTGCTCGCCGTCACGTCCGTGCTCGGAATCTCGGTTCTTATCGCCGGGTGTCTCGGGCGGAACGTGCGGGGCCTTCGCTGGATCTTTGGCGGCCTTCAGTTCCTCGTCTCCTACCATCCCAACAGCGCATTGCTCTCGCGCCGGTTCCTGCGGATGGCGGCGCTCACGATCACCGCCTTTCTCTGGTGGAACTTCGTGGTCGCCCCGGCGCTTTACGGCAACGCACACGCGCGCGAGTTTTTAAGCACCGCGGAGAACAGATTTCACCGCGAGTATGCCCAGAAGAATCCCGGCGGCGATGTCCACCGCCTGACCGCTCACCTGATCGTTCCGGCCAACGTCCTCGAACGCGACGGCACCCGCTATTTTCTCGTGGTCGCCGGAGAGACCTGCCCGCCGATCTCGCGCAAACCGGCGAGCGGCGCCTCCTGGTACACCTACCGAATCCGGCCCCAAGGGTGGGGGGTGAGTGCCCGGCCCCCGGTTTGCCAGGCGCAGGAGGAGCAGACGGAGGAGCAGGTAGAAGCAGTCATTTTCGCCTCCGGTTCGCCGTTTCCGATCTTTCCGGCCCATCTTGTGAAGTTGAAAGACCAGGAGAACCCGGTGGCGCTCGTGGACGGCGGCTATTCGAACAACGAACCGGTGGATGCGGCGCTCAGCGTTTCCGCGGAGCAGGTGCTGCTCGTCGAATCGACCAACCCCTTGGGTCCCGTGGAGCCGGCGGGACAGGGCGAGACCGAGGGCCGGGGCTCGCTCTGGAAGGGGCCTCTGGTGGCGGATCTTCTGCGCTTGCCGGGCTTCCTCTTCGAGCGCTCGCAGCAGGTTGACCGGCTGAGCCGCCGCGGGCTCTTCGTCGTCTCGCTCTCCCCTTCGCGCGACCGGCTCGACTGGCCCGCGCTGTTCGACTTCCGCCACAAGGTCGTCCTCGACTTGGGGCGAGCGGCGGAGGAAGATCTCTCGCGGCGCATCGGCCTGGTCGAAAGCTGGGGACCGCCGCGCTTTCAGCTGAGCGTCTCGATCGGTGGCGGAGGTTCCGGCTAGCTCGCGGCCTCGGGCTGGAGACCTTTGAGCCAGGCGAGCAGATCGCCCACCACCTGGGCGCGTTCCAGCTCGTTGAACACCTCGTGGAAGAGCCCGGGATAGGTCACCAGGCGGCGGTTCGCGCTGCCCAAACGCGCGAAAAAGTCGCGCGAGCGCTTCGGGTCGGCGATTGGATCGGCCTCGCCCAAAAGGACCAGGATTGGGAGGCGGATCGAGCCTGCGGCTTCGAACACCTCTTTTTGCGCCGCTTCGACGGCCCTGAACCAACCGAGCGTGACGGTCGAAAAGACTTTCGGGTCGGCCTCGTACTCCGCGACGACCTGTGGGTCGTGGCTCAATCCTCGAGGGTCGAGGCCGCTCTCGACGGCGAAGGTCGGAGCGATCCCCGCGGCGAGCGGCAAGAAGGTTCGTTTGAGGAAAGGAATGGCGAAGGCCGGAGCGAGGAAAGGGCTGCTCACGGCGAGCGCCGCAAAAGCTTGCGGGTGATGGGCCACGTAGTCGAGCGCGATCAGACCGCCGAGGCTGTGCCCGAGCAGGATCAGGGGAACCGTAGGATCGAAGGTTGCCGCGAGGGTGCGGATCTCGGCGAGAAAACCATCCAGGTCCGTACGGTACTCCTCGAATCGCGAAACATGCCCCCGAACACCGCCCGACGCGCCATGCCCTCGAAGGTCCAAGAGATGGCAGCTATAGCCCGCGCCGGTCAGATCGTCCACCAGCCCCCGGTATCGCCCTTTGTGCTCCGCGTAGCCATGAACGATCACGATCCGGGCCGGGGCTCCGGGGGTCCACCAATGCTCGGTGGCGAGTTCGATGCCGTCCTGATCGGTGAGACGCGAAGCCTCGGCACTACGGGTCGGATGGTCCACGGTGTCGAAAGTCTAACCTCAATCGAGCAATCGAGCCCGGCCGGCGCCTACAGTCTGCACCTGTCGTTCCCCTGAGCCCCGGCGGGATTTGAGCGTCGAACAAGCGCAATCATCCGGCCACGCGCCTCGTAGGTGATCCTCCGCAGCCAAAGATTGAAGTCCGCAGCAGTGTCAATTAACTCGAGTCAACGATTCATTGCCCGAAGGGCTTGACAGAGTGCGATTCGCCGACTAATCTTCGCTGCATGAGACGGCGAATTATAGCTTCACGCGCTTGCATCTGGTTCAGCACGATCAATCCTGATTGTCGGGGATTACTCGTCGCGGGAAGGGCCTTCCCGAACCACGGGAAGGCTTTTTCCATCGTCGGGAAGGCCAATCCCTGCTCCGAGGAATGTCCTTCCCTGCTCCGAGGAATGTCCTTCCCTGCTCCGAGGAAGGCCATTCCCCGCTCCGAGGAAGGGCCTTCCTTCCACCCTGGATGGCCTTCCTCACCCCTGGGAGAGTCCTTCCCCGCCGCTCGGGAGGGCTTTCCTTGCCGAAGGAGGGCGCTTCCCGACTTGCGGGAATGCCCTTCCCACCACTTCAAAAGGGCATTCCCTTAACCCGTTTGCCTGTGTTCAGCGGTTTTTGAACCGGCTCGACCCTGACGGTCGGCCGTTGCTTCCTGGAGGTGCCTATGCCCACATCGTTTGCCGAAAACATCCGCCGTATGGAGCAGTTGGTCGCGAACCTCACGTCGGTTCTGGACGAACTGCCCCAAAGCAAGGACAAGCACACGGCCTTGACGGACCTGCTTTTCCGCGCCAAACAGTTCGACGACAACGAGGAAATGTTGCGCGGTCAGTTGCGCGATGCAACAGCACGTCGCCGTGAGCTGACCGACGTGGGCCGGAGAATCCGGCGCGAGTTGGCCGCGATTTTTCAAGCGCACTACGGTTTCGACAACGAACGGTTGATTCAGTTCGGTGTCCGGCCCCAAATGCGCTCCCGGAAGAAGACCGCCCTCAAGGTCCGCAACGAAGCCAACCAGGCGGTCACCACCGCCCGGACGGCGGCAGAAGCCCCGAAGACGGCGTAAGTACCGTCCACACCCTCCCGTCCCGCCGCGAGCGTCGAGAAAGGCGCTCGCGGAGTTCCTCTAAGTAACCTGTTGTGCCAGCCTCGGAAGGAGCCTCGTTCGAGGCGGGCACCTATGCCGACACCTGGAACAAGATCGTAAAGCAGCTGTCGGCCTGAAGCCTGTGAGCCCCGTGGGGCGAGGCTGGATTCCGTCAGCTTGGGCGTAATTCCAATGGTGCCGGTACAAGCCGAACAGCCAGAAGGCATCGCTCACCGGAGGTCGTTCGCTTTGAAGAACCGTGCCACGAGAAGCATGGCCTGCCTGGAGCCCCTACCCGCGGGGCCCGGCGTCGAATCCTCGGACTAGTTGTGCATGGCCCGCCTCGTGGGTGGCGAGGATTCGTTGGCCTACGGTTAGGTAGTCCGCGACCTCCGCGCGTGGGATTCGCCCACCGTTGTCAAGCGCGCTGCCGCGCCGATAGGGAAAGGCTGTTGAGTCGTTGATTTTCAAGTCGATCGTTTCGCCTTCGTCCGTACGAATCGAGAGCTCGTTGCTGTCGATCGCGAGGAGCCTACCAAATACGGGGCGGCGGCACTGCGGCGATAGACGAAAGTCCATCGACAGTCGGAAGCGATCGGAGTGATTCGTAATGCCGGTGTGCGGCGTCAATGCGTCCATAACGACCATGTCTCCCGGTCGAAAAGTCGTTGTCGCCCACGCCTCGTCCGGTATCACCCCTTTCGTGATCCCGAACTTCGTCGGCCCTGAGGTATCGTGGGGGAGGACCGCT
Source organism: Thermoanaerobaculia bacterium (assembly GCA_038248205.1). GTDB lineage: Bacteria > Acidobacteriota > Thermoanaerobaculia > Multivoradales > UBA5704 > DASYKS01. The sequence goes on along the minus strand of JBBRUC010000147.1, from coordinate 7,430 downwards.
TTGTGGAACCCCTCCGCAATTGCTAGCCCGCCCACGTCCTCGTCGATGAGCATCAGTGGCAGCCAGAAAATGACGAACGTCAGGCTAGGGTTGTTATAGCCGTCCTGGTGCACACGTACGAACCGACGCATCGCGTCGCGACAAAGCGCCGGACGCTCAAGCGGGGGCGAGACTCGATAGGTGATAAGCGGCAGCCAAGTATATTCTCCACCCATGATCACGCGGAGAATTCGCGCGAGCGTGGGATCAGCACATAGAATTCTCCAAGGGTCCCGGGCCTTGAGGCCCTCCAGGGCGGCTACGACGCGGCGAGTTCCCGCGCCGTTCCAGGACGGTTCCACCGACTCCGGATCGATGACGCCTGCCTCTTGGAGGGCGATCAAGTATTCGGCCCGCACTGCCTGGATGACCGTAGGATCAAGAACACCGCGGAAGAATAAGTATCCGTTGGCTTGCAGCAGATGGTCGAGTGTCACGCAGCTCCTGAATAAGTCATCGCCAAGCAAGTCGTTGGCGGCTTTCAAGTCTCGCATTGTGGCAGTATACTCCACTAGTTTAGTGCGTCGAATTTGTCAAACCTTAAGGGTGTTTCGCTCGTATCTTCCTGTCAGCCCGTGGTAGAAGTCGTTTGGGCCAAGTTCGCGCACTGAATCTAAAGGGCTTACGGGTGAGGAATCGCCGTTCGGGACACTTAAACCACGGGCCGCTATGGGAGGATGCGAGTCGCACCGGATATTGTGCTTTCGCCCGAGGAGAGGCAGCAGCTGGAGAGGTTCGCTCGGGGGCCGTAGCACGGCTGCCTGGCCCCCTCAAGAAAGGCCGCTGCGGGACGATGACTCACGATTACAAGCGTCATGGGACCACTACGTTGTTTGCCGCCTTGAGCACGCTGGACGGTAAAGTAATCGGCAGTTGTTTCCTCAGCGAGGCTCTGGTTGGCGAGCGAGTGGGTTTGGAAGAAGTCGAGGAAGGCATTTGGTCGGTCTATGGGAAATCCCGACTCGGCGGGGCGGAGGCTCCTCCGGGCTCCCTTCGGAGCCGCCTCCCCGCTCGGCTCACTGCTAACCGCTCATCTACCTGTTACCCACGTTCCCGGTCTGATGTAACCTATGTCTCCGGTTGTTCCCCCGACTCGCCAGGAGGGAGGAGGCTGGAAAACCGTGAGGAGAGGTTTCCCTCGAGGAGTAGAATCCCTTAGGATGTCGGCGGCGGTTTGAAAGGGCGGGATTCCGGCGATCAGAAACGGCGGGGGTTGGCCTTTCAGCATCATCCGCGCGCCGCAGGCGGGCGTCGGCCTGTCGCGTTGACGTCAGTAGCGATTGCCCTCTCGCTTCAGCCGAGGCCTGACAGCCAGAATCACGCCGTTTCTGGCCGCCGCTAACACTTAGGATCAGTCGCGCTCGAATGGGGGGAGTTCTGCAAAGGCTCATCAAGTGCTTCGCGATGATCAAAGACGAGGTCGACATTGTCGAAGATTGGCTTCGACATACGCTCGACCTATTCGGCTCGGGTAATGTCTATGTCCTCGACAACGAGTCGACCGACGGAACGGAGTCTATACTTCGGCATTATCGGCCCCACGTCTGGTCGGAATCAGTCAAGGCCAGCGTCGAAGGGCCGTCGAAGGGGCAACTCATCACGTCCCTGATGCACGAACACAAAGATGAATGCGACATTCTCGTTCCGATCGATGGCGATGAGTTCATCGGCTTGCAAAATAGCTGGGATCGTGACGCTATAATCGCGGAGTTTGAGAAGCTCGATCTGAGGCAATACGGCAGATTCAAGTTTGCGCTTAACTACGATGCCGTCGCCGCCGTTGACGAAGACAACTTTCCAGTGCGATCATTAAACAACTTCTCCGTGACGAGCTACGAGTTCTTCGGCGATATGTACAAGGACTTCGCGAAGGTCTTCTACTCCGCCGAGCCTTTCGTCCGGTCGGACAACGGCAACCACTTTGGGGAAAGCAGTCATCCGAGCGTCCAGTACACGTCGCTTTGGCTTTACCACTACTCATTGCGGAGCCTTCGGCAGTTCGAGAAGAAGATCTTGAACGCCGCCGCGTACACCAACTATTGGAAGACGCATCGGTACTCACGACACTGGAAGGCGGCCTATGAGGCTTACTTGGAGGGTCGCTTCCGCGAACACTACGAAGCCCAGCTGGGGCGCCTTCGGCAACAGCGAAGGATGACCTGGCCTGCCGCCCGTCTCCGTGCCCTCGACCTGGACCCCAGACTACCAGCTCGCGTGGGCCCACTCGAGGCCATCGCAGACCGTGTACCGGACTGACCCATGACTCTGCGACTAGTGGGGTCGATATAAGTGAGGTCATGCCGCAAAAGCTGCATTTGGTGTCCATCTTCGGATCTCAGTTCAAGATCGGCGTCTTCAGGCCGCGGGTGGAGAAATCCGCCCAGCTGTCTGCGGCACCGCTCTCCGAGTACGCGGAGACCTTGCATGAACTCCTTGCCCCGCCAACTGCAGACATCGAACCGTTGTCCTGCTATCTCAAGAAGGACCTGGTAACGAGCCTGGTGCAGAGGCTTGGTCCCTGGCTAAGCCGGCATCAATCTGCAAAATCGGTGACCCTCTTCGTGCCGACTGCATTTGGGAGATGGAGCGAAGACATGCAATTCCTGCCGGACCTGTTTCCGCAGGCGCGGCTGAAAATCTATTTGACTGAATCGCAGTTGCCCGAGACCGAAGCCTTTTCTTCGCAGCGCATGCTCGTCAAGCCCATCGGCAGCAGGCGGCGATCGTGGTTTGCGGCCGTCGCGCGCCTCCTCTTCAGCCGGCCGAATCCTTTGATAATCGTAGCGGGCCGGGGACAAGAGCGTCTTGCACGTTGGCTCAGCATTGGATGCGTCAGGTGCGAGTGCATCGTCGCGCCGAGAGTGAACAATCTCATCCTTGGCCTGCGGGCCGCGAGCGCAGATAAATCGCCGTCCGCGTGAACGATCGGTAACCGCCGAAAGCTAAACCTTCAATCTCGGGTCCTCAGGGAGGTTTCGTGACCAAACACTTACTCGTCATTGGTGCTCAGGACAGCTCAGTGATGAAGGCGGCGCTGGATGCGCAGGTGACGCTGTTCCAAGTACCGCGCCTCATATCCGGAAAGCAGATTGCGAGCGCCGGTCGAGCCTGCGTATTCGACATCGAGTCGCCGCGAGAAGCGGTGCTCCTGGCGAGAGCGATCCATGAGCACCAGCCGTTCGACGCCGTAGTGTCGTTTTTGGACGCGGGGCTGCTGTCTGCTGCGCATGTGGCCGAAACCCTCCGAATCCCCGGAAACTCACTGCAGGCGGTTGCCACTACCAGAGACAAGTTGGCAGTACGAAAATTACTGAACGATCACGGCGTTTCCACTGTTGCCTTCCAAAGGTGCGACACCGCAGCCGACGTGGAACGCTTTCTCAGGGCAACCGCCGGACCGATCGTGCTCAAACCCGCATCCGGATCGGGCAGCATCGGCGTGAGCAAAATCGACTGTGAATCGCAGATTCCGTCGGCATTCGAATGGGCGAAAATGACCGGGCATAGCGTGCTGATCGCCGAGGCTTACGTCGATGGCCCCGAATACAGTGTTGAAAGCCTGACCCGCGATGGAGTGCATCGCATCGTTGCGATCACCGAAAAGTACACCACCGGCGCTCCGCATTTCATCGAAATAGGGCATCGCCTGCCGGCTCCGATCCCGCAGATCGCCAGGCAGCGCATCGAGGATCTGGTTATACAGATCCTGAGCTTGATTGGCCATCGCGTAGGCGTCGCGCACACCGAATTGCGGATAACCGGCACCGGAAACCCGGTAATCATAGAAACTCAATTGCGCCTGGGCGGCGGTCAAATCTGGGAGATGGTGGAACTCGCTTGCGGTGTGGACGTGATCCGGGAAACCTGTGCGTATGTTCTCGGCTTGCCCCCCAGCCCAACGGCGAAGAAGGCGGATGCCGCTGCAATAGGATTTCTCGCCCACCAGCACAAGACGGTTCGAGAAGTGCGCAACCTAGAGCGCGCGGCAATGGTTCCGGGAGTGGTTCGCGTAGACTGCCGGCTCAATCGCGGCCAGCGCATAGACGCGCTCACTTCAGCGAAATCCCGCCAGGGCTATGTCATCGCCGTGGGAGAGACGCCCGCCATCGCATGGGATACGGTACAAGAGGCTCTCGCGGAAATTGATATCGAATGGGAGCAATGACGTCGGCTCATGACAGGGCGTACATCGATAGCCGGTACGTCGGGTGCCTGAAGATCTCCCGAAATCCCAGGTTCGACAGCGTTTCCCTGCACGAATCGGTTGCGTATGCGTATGCGATGACGGATTTGTAATGGCGGAAGTATTCGAGATTGCCGGCGATCAAGCCCTTGAGTATCGTGTTGTCGAAGGCGTTGAAGACAAAAACAAGGCTGGTTTGCCGCGGGAACCTGTAGGACAACGCGTCCATGCAATGGAACTGGAGTCTCGGATCCCCCAGCAATAAGCGGTTGCGCTCGGCAATCTCCAGCAGCGGCGGGGAGAATTCGATCCCTATGATTCTATCGAATCCAGCCTCTGCGGCCGCAATGCAGCAGGCTTTTCCGGTTCCACACCCGATGTCGATGAAATTTTCGAAGCGAATTCTGGTTCTCCTGGCCGCCTTCAGCAAGATCTTCAATTTTCGATACTTGACTCCTTGATAGCCGTTCGCATGCAAATGCGACTGCGCAAACTCGGTTACCAGCTCATCTGCGCTGATCGCGGATCCGAATTCGAAGCCAAAGCGCTTAACAAAAAGAGCGTCCTGGAGATCCCATATCCGCTTCAGCGCGTACTGAAAAATTCTATGCATCTGAGAACTTCACCCGATTTCGTACGGCGAAAAGCCCGTCACTGCTGCGCCGCTATCCATATCCTTTCGCCCCCCCGCAGTATGCTACATTGCGCCTAAGCTTGGCTCGATCGAGCACTGCCTGGCCGGGGAGAAGCATACAAGAGGAGCTAGCAATGGAATGCTGCGAATCAGAATCCAGCGGTGGCTGCATTACGCCCGTGGTGCTCGAGGATTACCGTACCCTGGCGCGCGCTTCGATCCCGTCCGAGGTTTTCACCTACATCGACAGTGGCACCGGCGACGAGATCACATCTCAAGCTAACCGGCGGGACTTGGACGGCCTTGCGATGCAACCCCTGTGCCTACGGGACGTATCCGAGCCGAAGCTGGCAATGGACGTACTAGGCTGGTCGTTCCGTTTCCCGATCGGGTTCAGCCCAACGGCTTTTCACCGGCTGGTCCACCCGGAGGGGGAGGTCGCGACCGCGCGTGCCGCGAAGACGCTCGACATCCCGATGATCGTCAGCGTCATGTCCAGTATCGCGCTCGAAGAGGTCGCCGAACGATCCGGCAACGACAATCTCTGGATGCAGACCTACATCTTCCGAAATCGCCAGTTGACCAGGCAGTTGGTGGAGCGCGCCGAGCGAGCGGGTTTCAAGGCGATCGTGGTGAGCCTCGGATGCCCGGTGCCCGGCAAGAGGGACCGCAACATCCGCATTGGCTTCCGCTTGCCCGACGAGGTCACAGCGGCGAATTTCGGGCGCAGCGACCGGATCGACTTCAACAATCCCATCCACTCGGTTGCCGGCGCCGAGCTCGATCCGTCCCTGACTTGGCGGGACATCGCTTGGTTGCGCGGGGTCACGGCGCTGCCAATTATTGCCAAGGGGCTAATGAGCCCCCTCGACGTGGCCCCCGCCTTAGATCTACAACTGTCCGCGATCATGGTTTCCAACCACGGCGGCCGGCAGCTCGACACCACCGCTTCAACGATCAGCGTCCTGCCGGAGATCGCCGAGGCCGTTGCAGGCCGCGTCCCCCTGTTTGTAGACAGTGGCTTCCGCAGGGGAACGGACGTATTGAAGGCGCTCGCCTTAGGCGCGGACGGCGTCTTCCTCGGCAGGCCGGTTATGTGGGCCCTCGCGGCTGGCGGGGAGCCGGGAGTGGTCGCCGCGGCAAACCTCCTGCTGGAGGAATTGCGAGTGGCGATGCAACTCGCCGGTTGCCCCGGGATCGCCCAAGCGCGGCGGGATGCGCCATATCTACTCCGCCGGGGATGGCAGGCCGGGGCCTAATGCTCCGGTTGCGGGTCGATCCGGGCTGGTACGCAGCCCGCCTCCACCAAGCAGCACAGCAAGTCGGTCGTCATCTGTCTGTGCCCTCCGTCGCGGAGGCACTGGGGATGGAACACAAGGCCAATGCCGGCGTCGCGTGCCGTGGTCGAGAGAATCCGCTCGACCAGATGCTCCGCCCCGTACGGCTTGCCCACCTTCCAATCCCAGAGATCGACCCCTAGCCTGACGCAAGGCGGCCCGTCTCCATCCGGGCGATTCCAGATCCATGACAAGTAGCGGCCCCCAAACGCACGCCAGGCTGCGGCAAGCCAGGGTGGCAGTATGTCGTAGGGGGCGGAATAGCCCCCGCGGAACCGCCTGCCAAAGGCGCTCTCCAACAGCCGCGCGCCGATCCGGAGCTGCTCGCTGGCCTTGCCTTCCGCGGGACATTGGATGAACTCGCCGCGGATTTCGACTCCGTCGCAATACTCCGGGAGGTGCGCATAACCGTGCTGTCCGACATCGACATCGCCGTCCGGCTCGAGGTCATCGAGCTCGACCCCGGTGACGGTATTGTGGTAGGGCACGACCTCGAGCGAGAGCTTCGCCCCAAGCTCAAGGCACAGGGACATCAGCCAGCGCACCTCGCCGTCGAGCCGCGTCACGTCGTCGAGTCGAATACGCAGTGGTACGGGCGCGCCCGCTTCACGAATCGCACGCGTCAGACGGTCCAACTGCCCGGCGGCCAAGCCTCTCCGCGGCGATGAGGGCGGCGGTACGGCCTGCTCCACTGGCATCAGAGGCAGATCCGTGTAGGCGAGGAACAGCTCGCGCGGCGAGCCACTAAAGCGTCCCAGCACCTCGGCGCACACGGTGGAGAAGCGCGCGCGGGCGGTTGGGTCCACCAGTCGGCTGGGGTCCGGCGAGGTCTCGATTCCACGCTCGGTCAGCGCATCGAGGCGGGCCTGGACCGGCTCACTGTACGTGGTGCCACGGAGCGAGATGAAAGGCGTGCCCGCGGCGATGCACTCCCAGGTCACGTTGTAGCCGGGTCTGACCACCGCTCCTTTTGCGAGCGCGAATAGCGAGGGCAGGTCCGGCTCATCGGGCACCTCCTCGAAGATTCCGGGCAGCGCGATCTGCGCCGGAAACAACGGGCCGCGGACAAAGACAAAGCGTGGCTTGGAGACCAGCTTGCGCAGCTGCCCGACCATGGCGCTGGCCGTCTCGATGAAAGCGAGCCGATCGCCGCTGCCCTCCACCTCTCCGCCGCCACCCATTGAGAAGACGAAGAGCTCCTCGTCTGTCCGCAGCCGATATTTTTCGCGTACACGGT
>JBBRUC010000146.1:0-15041 GCA_038248205.1 Thermoanaerobaculia bacterium | reverse complement strand
GGTACGTTTTCGAGTCTCATCTTCGTGAATCCACAGGTCGACGTGTTCCGGCGCGATCCGGCGCTTCCCCGCGGGCCGCAAACAGGGAAGGTCGACGGCTACGGCGGCGGCCGAGCCAACCGCGCCGGCCGGCGCGGCGACAGGTTCGAGGACAAGTTCCTGGCGGACGAAGAACCCGCGCCCGACGAGGAGTGAGGCAAGGAGCGAAACGACATGGCGCAGGATCTTCTCGAACGGTTTTTCGGCATCCGGGCCGCCGGCTCGACCCCGGGGCGCGAAGCGCTCGGCGGGCTCGCGACGTTCCTCACGATGGCCTACATCCTGTTCGTCAATCCGGTCATCCTGCAGGCGACCGGCATGCCGCTGCCCGGAGCGATCGCCGCCACCGCGATCAGCGCCGGGATCGCGACTCTCTTGATGGGCCTGCTCGCGAATTACCCCGTGGCCTTGGCGCCCGGCATGGGGCTGAACGCGTTTTTCGCCTACGGCATCTGCCTCGGCGCGGGAGTGCCCTGGCAGACCGCCCTCGGGATCGTGTTCTGGACCGGGCTGCTGTTCATTCTGCTCACCGTGGTCGGTGCCCGGGCGCTCCTGGTGCGCGCGGTGCCGCGGGTGCTCACTCATGCGGGGACCGTGGGGATCGGCCTGTTCATCGCGTTCATCGGCCTGCAACAGGGAGGCTTGATCCGCGCCGACCCGAACACTCTGGTGGGTTTGGCGCCGCTCTCATCGCGGCCGGCGCTGCTGACGCTGTTTGGGCTGGCGGTGACGCTGGTTCTGTTCGCCCGCGGGGTGAAGACCGCGATCTTCTGGGGCCTCTCGGCGGGAATCGTCGCGGCGCTCGTCTCCGGCGCGGTGGAGTTGCCGCACGAGATCGCCCGGATTCCCCATTTCGATCTGCCAGGGCTGGAGATCGACCTCGCGGGCGCGTTCTCTTGGCGCTACCTGCCGCTCCTGCTCACCACCCTGTTCTTCGCTCTGTTCGACACCCTGGGCACGCTGCTCGCGATCGGTCACCAGGCGAAGCTCGCCGGTCCGTCGGGCGAGCTGCCGCGGCTCGACCGGGCGCTCACGGCGGACGCGGTCGGCATGGTGACCGGGTCGCTGGTCGGCACCTCGGCGGTCACCTCCTACATCGAAAGCGGCGCGGGGGTCGCCGCCGGAGCGCGGACCGGATTTGCGAGCGTCGTGACCGGCGCGCTGCTGCTCGGCTCGCTGGTGTTCTCGCCGCTCGTCGAAGTGGTGGGCAAGGGGGTCGACGGCCGCTACCCGATCACCGCGGCGGCGCTCATCCTGGTGGGGATTCTGATGATGGGCGCGGTGCGCGAGATCGACTGGAGCGATCCGACCGAAGCGGCCCCGGCGTTTTTCACCCTGCTGTTGATGCCGCTCTCGTTCAACATCTCCCACGGGCTCGCGGCGGGCTTCGTGATCTATCCGCTGGTCAAAGCAGCGGCGGGCAGGGCGCGGCAGGTACACCCGGCGCTCTGGGGCCTCGCGCTCCTGCTGGTTCTCCGCTACGCCTTCCTACCGCTGTAGGCCCCGGCCGGCCCCGGCGAGCGCCGATCAGTCCGAAAGGACGTCGATGCGCTCTTCGTCCGGGGCTTGGGCGAGCGACCCCGCGCGATGCAGGAAGCGCAGCAGGCGATGGAAGCCGGCGAGCATCTCGCCGAGCGCCTGCTCCTCTTCCTGGGGAAGCGGACGGTCGATTCCGAGCGTTCGATAGACGTCGACCTGCGTTCCGGCCTCTCCGCCCACCGACAATCCTCCCCGCCAAGCGGAGGCCCAACCGCTCGGACTGAGCGGCTCCGCCCGCCGCCCGGTCGGAGGGCGCTCATTGACGATCTGGAGCGCGCTGTGGAGATCGGCGAGGTCGCTGCCTAGCGCCTCGAGGATCTTTTCGAGCGTATCCAGCGAGGGCTTCTGTTTGCCCGTTTCGTAGGCGGAAAGCATCGCCTTGGTGACCCCGGCCAGGTCCGCCACTTGGTACTGCCGCTTGCCTTGGCGATCTCTCAGCCAACGCAAGGATCTCCCCAAACCATGAAAGATTGGCATGCCGAGAACGATAGCGCTTGCCGCTGCCGTTGGCAACCGTAAGCTCAGTTCTTTCAATAACTTACATCCTGGCCCGCAGTAGCTTGCGACCGCAACTTGTTGCTTGACAAAGACAAGATGCAGGGCCTAGAGTTGTCTGCAACGAGAAAATTTTTCGCCGACATGCTTTTGATGACCCCCCTTTTTCTCCTTTCGGAGTTCCGAGTGGCCTTCAAATAGCAAGCATCGGTTCGGCATCGGGGGCCGGTTTGGGCCTCCAGAGGTTCTAGTTCATGACAACGAGTCACCCCGATCCTTCCCTTCTGGAGCGCTTTCTGCGGGGTGACCTGCCCGCGGCGGAGCGGCGCGGGGTCGTCCGCCATCTGATCAGCGGCTGCGCCGCCTGCCGCTCTCTGGCCGGCGATCTTTGGCGCGCCCCGCTATCGCCGCCGCCCGAGCCGCAAAAGGAGCCGCTACCGACCGAGTACCGAGCCGCGATGGACCGTGCGGTGCGGGTCGCGCGCGAGCGGCGGCCGGCGCTCGCCGCGGCGCGCCGGAAGACCCCGGAACTGCTTGCCGAATTGCTCGCCGCGCCGCCCTCGCAACGCCTGGCGCTCGCGGAAGGGGATTGCCGTTTCGCCATTCCTTCGCTCTGTGAGGAACTCCTTGCCCGACGGGCCGCGGCGCATCTTCCAAGCCCGCGTCGGCCCACGGGAGAAGGGTCGGTCGAGCCACGCGACCTCGCCGAACTTGCGCTCGCGATCGCCGAGCGCCTCGAACCCGCGACCTGGGGGGCATCGATCGTCCGCGACCTGGAGGCCCGCGCCTGGGCTCATCGGGGCGATGTCGAGCGCGAAGCGGGACATCGCGACGAGGCGCAGCGAGCGTTTCGCATGGCGCATTCGCTCTTGGGTCTAGGCTCGGAGGACCCTTGGGATTGCGCCGAGATCTCCAGATACGAAGCCCGTTTCGAGTTCTCGCGCGGTCAGGTGGCGGCGGCGGCCGCGCTCGGCCTCGAATCCGCGGCGATCTACCGCAAGCTCGGCGAGCGCGACTGCCTCGCCGCCACGCTCGCCGAGGTAGGGCCGATGGCCCTCCGGGCCGGGCGGCTCGATCTGGCGATCGAGGCCCTGGCCGAGGCGGTGGGCTTGGTCGATCCAACGCGCGAGCCCCTGCGCATGGCGGGGTGCCTGCATTGGCTCGGCGCCCTGTTGCTTCGCGACGATCGCGCCCGGGAGTCGCTCGGTCATCTTTGGCGCGCCCGCTCCCTCTACGAACGGCTCGGGAAAGACGACGAAGTTCTCCGCGTACGCTGGATCGAGGCGCGGGCGGCGCTCGCGATCGGCGGTCTGGCCGAAGGGGAGGCGGCGCTTCTGGCGGTGCGCGAGCACCTTCTCGCCGCGGGCCTGGGCCAGGATGCCGCGGGGGTGATGGTCGACCTCGTTCAGATCTACTTGGCGCAAGGGCGCTGGCTGGAGATGCGCGAACTTCTTGGGGAGATCTTCCTCCCCTACCGGGCGCGCGATCTCGAACGGGGAACGATGGCGGCCCTGTTGATGCTGCGGCGCGCCGCCGAGACCGAGAGTGCCACGATCGAACTGGTCCGCGAGTTGGCCAACTACCTCGCGGCCAGCCGGCCGATCTACCGTCCGGGCTGAGAGCCCGTTGATCGTAGAAAGGCATCCCAGAAAGGCCAAGGGCCGGAGCGCTTCGTCCTGCGCTCCGGCCCCGGCCCTGCCCGGCAAATCTTTCGGGCTTTTGCCGCCCGGCTACTTCTTCTGCTTCTCTTCCCACTCCTGCCGCGTTTCGACCTTGATCGGATCGCGCTTGGCTTTCTCCAGAAGGCGATTGACCGCCGGCACGTCCTGGGTGCGAATCGCTTCGAGCTTCGCGCCCGCGTCGGCGAGCTGCTTTTCCAGCTTCGCCTTGGAGTTGAGCTGTGCCTGGGTCGGACGACCGTCGTAGCCGTTGATTCCACCGTAGGCGGCGGTCAACTTCTCTCGTAGCTGCTCCTCTCCCGAGAGCCAGCCACCGGGGCCCGTGGCGACCAGCGTCTTGTATAGCTCCCAGATCTTCTTGGACAGCGCTTCGAGAGGTTTCTTCGCCGGGTCGCCCGCTTTGGACTCCGCCGCCTTCGCATCCGCCTGTTCGCGGATGGAGCCGAGGGTCTCCGCCACGTAGGTAAGCGTCGCGAGCGAGTCGTAGGCTTCGATCGCGGCGGCGTACTGTGCCGCCCGATCCTTCGCCGTGTGCTTGGATCGGGGATCGGAAACGACCTTGAGCTCTTGGGTGAGGGTCTCGCCCCCTTTGGTGAGCTTGACGGTGTAGGTTCCCGGAGGTACGCGCGGCCCCTGGAACGAATTGCCCCCCGCGATCACCACGGAGGTGCCGGCCGGAAGCTTGGGCCCCGGTAGCCGCATCGACCAGGGGACGCGATTGATCCCCTTGCGCTTGCCCGCGGGCAGAGTGGCAAGCAACTTGCCCGCCGCATCGAAGACCTCGATCTTCAAATCGCCAACGATGTGCCGCTTCTTGAGGTAGTAGACGATCTGCGCGGAATCGTCCGGATTCTCGCCCGAAAACTCGTCGTCACCGGCGAAGTCCTGGATTCCCGCCTCGATCTTCTGTACCGCGGTTGGCGCGGGCAGGAAGGCCACCTCGGAATTCAAAATCGCGGGTGTCAGCTCACGGATCGGCGTGATGTCGTCGACGATATAGACGCCCCGGCCGTGGGTGGCGAGGATCAGGTCCCCATCGCGAGGATGGATCGCGATGTCGCGCACCGAGACCTGGGGAAGATTGCCGGTGAACCGCGCCCAATGGGCTCCGCGATCGACCGAGAGGTAGAGACCGAGTTCCGTGCCGACGAACAGCAGGTCCGGGTTGACCAGATCCTGGCGCACGACGTGGGCATATCCGGCGAGGTCGTCGGAGCCGAGCGACTTCCAGGTCTGGCCGAAGTCGGTCGTCTCGTAGACGTAGGTCTTCATGTCCCCCGCCGTATGGTTGTCGAACGTCGCAAACGCCGTCCCCGCCTCAAACGGGCTCGGCTCGATCGTCGTCACCCAGGCGTTCTTGGGTAACCCGGGGATGTTTTTCACCAGGTTGTTCCAAGTCTTGCCGCCGTCGCGGGTCAGCTGGACGTTGCCGTCGTCGGTGCCCACCCAGATCTGTTTCGGATCTTTCGGCGACTCGGCGATGGTGAAGATCGTCGTGTGGTTTTCGGCGCTCGAATTGTCGATCGACAGACCGCCCGACTGGCGCTGCCTCTGCTTGGCCGGGTCGTTGGTGGTCAAGTCAGGCGAGATCTTCGTCCAGGTTTCGCCATGGTCGAGGCTTTGGAACAGGAACTGCCCGCCCAGGTAGAGCACGCCCGGCCGAGTGGGCGACTGGGCGATCGGCGTATCCCAGTTGAACCGATAGTCCGGATCGCCCGCGCCGGGATAGGGCTTGACGTCGCGCGCCTCGCCGGTCTTGACGTTGATCCGCGTGATCGCGCCGCCCTGGGACTCGGAATAGACATACTCGGGATCGGCGCTGTCGCGCATCGCCCAAAAGCCGTCGCCGCCCCCGATGTTCTGCCAATGTTTGTTGCGGATTCCGCCCACCGCCTCGGACGGCCCCATCCAGGAACCGTTGTCCTGGAGACCGCCGTAAACGTTGTACGGCCGCTCCATGTCGAAGGTGACATGGTAGAACTGCGAGACCGGAAGCGCCCCCACGAAGCGCCAGTGGTTGGCCTGGTCGTACGAGATGTAGACGCCGCCGTCGGTGCCCAGGATCAGCTGCTTCGGATTGCGCGGATCGATCCACAGCGCATGATGATCCGAATGCGGTCCGCCGCCGAAACCGCCACTGCTGAAAGTCTTGCCGCCATCTTCCGAAACCGTGAGCGACATACCCGGCGTGTAGATCGTGTTGAAATCGGTCGGATCGACCACCAGGCGGGCGAAGTAGAATGGCCGCACCTGCAGGTTGAACGCGGTGTTCACCTCGGACCACGAGGCTCCGGAGTCGTCCGAGCGGTAGAGCGCGGTGACCTCCGCCTCGACCAGCGCGTAGACCACGCTCGGCCGCGACGGCGCGACCGCTACGGCGACCCGCCCTTTCAGCCCGGCGGGCAGGCCGTTGGTCACCGGTTTCCACGTGTCACCGCCGTCGGTCGATTTGTAGAGACCGCTGCCCTCTCCGCCCGAGCTGAACGACCAGGCGGTACGGCGGAAGGACCACATGCCGGCATAGAGGATGCGCGGATCTTGCGGGTCGACCGTGATGTCCGAGCAGCCGGTGTCGGGGTTGGCGTAGAGGGTCTTCTTCCAGGTCTTGCCGCCGTCGGTGGTCTTAAAGACCCCGCGCTCTTCGTTGGCGTTCCATAGATGGCCGGTGGCGCAAACCCAGACCGTATCGGAATCCTTCGGATTCACCTGGATGCGCGCGATGCGCTCGCTGTCGCCGAGCCCCATCTTTTGCCAGTTGTCGCCGCCGTCGGTCGATTTGTAGACGCCGTCGCCGATCGAGGTGGTGTTGCGGGTCCATGGCTCGCCGGTGCCGACCCAGATCGTCTTCGGGTTTGACGGATCGACGCGGATCGCGCCGATCGACTGGATGTAATCGTCGAAGATTGGCTTGTAGGAGATGCCGCCATCGGTCGACTTCCAGACGCCACCTCCCGCCGAGCCGACGTAGATCGTGATCGGGTCGGTCGCGACCGCGTCGATCGCCGCGATGCGTCCCCCCGTGGCAGCCGTTCCGATCGCACGGGCCGAGAGCCCGCCAAAGGTGTAGGAGTCGATCTCCTGCGCGGCGGCCGCCCGGTTGCCGAGGAGGGTACCGACCGCGAGGAGGCTGGTCAGTGTGAGAGCCGCAGTGCGGCTCCGAGTCAACGAACGTAACGAAGGCATGATGTTCCCCTTCCGACGGGACGAAAAACGTAGAGCGCCGACTGGTGCAGACGGTGCCGCAAAGCGAAAGGGCTCGCGCCGACTTCTCGGCACGAGCCCCGGGGTTCGAATCGGTTACTTCGGGTCTTTGGCTTCCGGCGCGGCCGGCAGGCTCGCCGGCTTGCCGAAGCTGTCGGCCGGGAGGGTCGGATTGACCTCGATCTTCTCGATCGTTATGGCGAAGTTGCCTCCGCCCTGCGCTCCCTTTGGCGTCTGCTGGATCGAGTAGGGGTAGAGCACTCCCTCGACCTCTTTGTAGTCACCGAGCGAAGTCTCGATCTCGACATCCTGGCCTCGAACGGTTCGCTTCGACTCGCCTTTGATTTCAAGAAAGCTGTCTGCGTCCAGGTAGACGAAGTCGGTGCCGCCGTTCTTCTTGGTCACCTTGAGTTTGTAGGCCGGCGTGCCTTCGATGTCCTCTTTGCCGATCAGCTCTACCGTATGTCCTTTTTCTTTATAGTCGACGAGCGGCCCATCAATGTCGGCCTGATCTTCGACATCCTTCAACTCGTCGGCCGACATTGCCTCGGCCTCTTTCTTACCGAGAAACGGCATCAGCGCCCAGGCGCTCGTTCCGTCGAAGGTTTGGACCGCGGTCATCCCTTGGATCGTGAACTCCATGCGCAGCTTGTTCGGACGGGCCGATTCGCGCACGAAAGGCGCTTCGATTCCCGGACCGACCATCATTTTGCCGGTGACGCGGATACTTTCCACCGCTTTGAGCTTCTCGCGCCCGCCGCGCGCAGCGATGTTCTTTTCGATCAGCTCGTCGACGGTCTGCGCGGAGACGGATACGGCGAACAGCGCGGCGACTGCAACGGTTATCAGCGATTTACGAAGCATTCTCGTTTTCTCCTGTAAGCGGCTCGGTAGGCGGACAAGCTTACCGGACGCGGCCGAAAACTTTCCGTCCGGCTCGGGGTGCTGCTTTGGATGATACGCCCCTCGGCGCGAAAGGTTGCGCGAGGGGCAAGCGGCCGCTACGCTTGGCCAAACCACCTCGGGAGGCCGTCTATGCGCCGCACGATCGTTCGCTCCTTCGCGCTCGCCCTGCTGCTTTCGATCCCCGCGCTCGGCGCGATCGCGCCCGCGCCCGGCGGCGGCGCGATCGACCCCGCCCTGCTCGCGGGAATGCAAGCCCGGTCGATCGGACCGGCAGCGATGAGCGGCCGAATCACCTCGATCGACGCGGACCCGAGCCCGACAGGGGCGATCTGGGTCGGCTCCGCTTCGGGCGGCGTGTGGAAATCCGAGAGCGCCGGGCTTACCTGGCAGCCGATGTTCGACGATCAGCCGGTCGCCTCGATCGGCGCGGTCGCGATCGATCCTACCAACCCCTCGGTGGTCTGGGTCGGCTCCGGCGAAGGGAACCCGCGCAACAGCGTATCGATCGGCGAAGGGATCTTCAAAACCCTCGACGGCGGCAAAACCTGGAAGCGGCTGGGGCTGGAGAAGACCGAGCGCATCCACCGGATCGCGATCGATCCCCGCAACTCCCAGGTTGTATACGTCGCCGCGCTTGGGCGAATGTGGGGCGAAAACCCCGAACGGGGCGTCTACAAGACGACCGACGGCGGCGCCACTTGGCGGCGGGTGCTCTACGTCGATGAGCGCACCGGCTGCGCGGATCTCGTGATGGACCCGAGCAATCCGAACAAGCTGTTCGCCGCGATGTGGGACTACCGCCGCTGGCCGTACAAATTCCGCTCCGGCGGTCCGGGGTCCGGCCTGTTCGTGAGCCACGACGGCGGCGAAAGCTGGAAGCGGCTGACCGAGGACGATGGCCTGCCCAAGGGCGAACTCGGCCGGATCGGCCTCGGAATCGCCCGCTCGAATCCGAAAATCGTCTATGCCCTGGTAGAGGCCAAGCGCCCGGCGCTGCTCCGTTCGGACGACGGCGGGGTGACCTGGGACACGGTCAACACGGAGCCCGACATCAACGAACGGCCGTTCTATTTCGCCGATATTCGGGTCGATCCCGCCGACCCGAACCGGCTCTACCGGCTGGAGGTGACGCTCGACGTCTCGACCGACGCGGGCAAGACCTGGAAGACCCTGGCGGGGTCCGGATCGGCTCATCCCGACCATCACGCACTGTGGATCGATCCGAACCGTCCGGACCACCTGATCAACGGTAACGACGGCGGAGTTTTCACCAGCTTCGACCACGGCGAGACCTGGTCGTTCGCGGGCGGCCTGCCTCTTTCCCAGCTCTACCACGTCCGGGTCGACGACGACGTGCCCTACCACGTCTATGGCGGCCTCCAAGACAACGGCTCGTGGCGCGGTCCTTCCTCGGTCTGGGAGGTCGGCGACATCCGCAACCTGCACTGGCAAGAGGTGAACTTCGGCGACGGCTTCGACACCGCCGCCGACCCGCGCGACTCGTCGCAGGGCTATGCGATGAGCCAGGGGGGCGGTCTCGTTCGCTGGGATTTGAACACCGGTGTGCGCAAGTCGATCCGGCCGGCGGCAGCCAAGAACTCTCCGGAGCTGCGCTTCAACTGGAATGCGGCGCTCGGCCTCGATCCGTTCGATCCGGAGACGATCTACTACGGCAGCCAGTTCGTCCATAAGTCGACCGATCGGGGCGAAACCTGGACGGTGATCAGCCCCGATCTGACGACCAACCGAGCGGAATGGCAGCCGAAGGAGACCGGCGGCGTCACCCAGGACGTGACGGGCGCCGAGAACTTCACGACGATCGTGGCGATCGAGCCGAGCCCGAAGACGAAGGGTGTGCTCTGGGTCGGCACCGACGACGGGCGCCTGCAGATCACCCGAAACGGCGGCCAAGATTGGACGAGCGTTGAAGGAAACGTCCCCGGGGTACCGGCGAACACCTGGATTCCGCACATCTACGCCTCGACCTACGACCCGGCCACGGCGTTCGTGGTGTTCGACGACCATCGGCGGGCGAATTACGCGACCTACGCTTATCGAACGGACGACTACGGCAAGAGCTGGAAGAGCCTGGTGACGCCGAACCTCCGGGGTTACGCGCTCGCGATCACCCAGGATCCGGTGGCCCCCAACCTGCTCTTTTTGGGTACCGAATTCGGGCTGTGGTTCTCGCTCGACGGCGGCGGTATGTGGTACCCCTTCCGCCATGGAATCCCCACCGTTTCGGTGATGGATCTCGCGATCCAGCCGCGCGAACGCGATCTGGTCGTCGGGACGCACGGCCGCGGCATCTACATCGTGGACGACCTTGAACCGCTGCGCGAACTCACCGCGGCGAAGCTCGCCGAGCCGCTCCACCTGTTCCCAATTCCCGACGCCCAACAGTATTGGGCCTCGCGCTCGACCGGACCGCGATTCCCAGGCGGCAACGATTTCAAAGGCAAGAACGCACCCTATGGTGCCGTCTTGACGCTGGTTGCGAACGGACCCGACCTGCCCTATCCGGACGAGGCGATCGAACGCGGCCGGAAGGAAGAAAAACGTAAAGCCGGGGCGTCCGCCCCGGAAGGGCAAAAACCCGACGGGCCGAACGCGCCCAACCCGGAAGAGGACAAGAAGCCGAAGGTGCGGATCGAGGTCCGGAATTCCGCTGGAGAACGCGTTCGCTCGTTCGAACAGAGCGTTACCCAGGGCATCAATCGAATCTCTTGGGATCTCCGCGGCGATCCGTTCAAAGGCCCGCCGACCCGCAAACCGCCCTCACCGTTCCGTTCGGGTGGACCGCAAGTGGTCCCCGGCACCTACACGGTGAAGGTCACCTACAAGGACCAGGCCGACGAAGGCCAGGTGCGCGTGCTCGCCGATCCCCGGTTCCCCCTCTCCCCCGCGGACCGCGAAGCAAACGCTTCCGCGATACACCGCGCCGGAGATCTCAAGGAGCGGGTCTCTTCCGCTGCCGAGCGGATAGCCCGGACCAAGGCCGACATCAAGGCGATCCTGGATCGCGTCAAGCGGCGGGACGACGAACGGCAGAGGAAGGAAGGCACGACCGAGAAATCGGCCGAACTCAAAGCCCTGGAGAAAGCGGCGCGGGATCTTCGCCAGAAGCTCGACGCGGTCGAGCGGAAACTCTGGAGGTCCGACGACATCGTGGGCCGGCCCAAAAGCGATGACCTGACCTCAGAACTCGACGACCTGCTCTCCCGCCTCGGGAGTTCCTGGGACGCACCGAACGCCACGCTGCTCCGCGCCCTAGAAGAGGAGGAAGAAAAGGCCGCGCCGATTTTCGCCGAAGTGGACGAGGTCTTCGCCAAGGACGTCCCGGCCTTCCGCGCCATGGTGCCTGCGGGGGATTTGGAGCTGTTGGGGGCGGGGGAGTAGGGGGGAGGGGGCGATCGCGGAAGCCGAGGTCCTCCAAGCGAGCAAAAATGATTGTAGTCAACAATCTTAGTTGAGAGGTGTCCATTGGCTAACCTTAGTGAACTTGAGCCACACCTCCTATGGTTTCACTTCGAACGAATTCTAAAGGTGCCGCACCCCTCACGTCACGAAGAGAGGATGCGCCTACTAGTAGAAGACTGGGCGAACCTGCGAGGATTCTCTTCTCAACGTGATCATTATGGGAACCTAATTGTTAAGATACCGGCGAGCGCTGGCAAAGAACGATCCCCTGTCGTAATTCTTCAGGCTCATCTGGATATGGTCTGTGAGCGATCTCCTGGAAGCGATTTTGACTTCTTCGAAGACGAGATCGAGGTTCAGATCGCTAACGACTGGGTGAGGGCTGTAGAAACAACCCTCGGTGCCGACAATGGCATAGGTGTCGCCGCGGCTCTTGCTGTCGCAGACGATCCGGCCGCAGTTCACGGCCCGCTTGAAGTTCTGCTCACCGTAGAAGAAGAGCTAGGTCTCAAGGGAGCCCTCCAGCTTAACGGCACACTTCTCCAGGGTCGAATTCTGCTCAACCTCGATTCCGAGGACTCAGCGTTCTATGTTGGTTGTGCAGGAGCGAGCGAAACGATTGGGTGCTTTCGACCCCAATTCTCTCAGAAGGTTTCTCGAGGTCGGGCTCTGGATGTTGAAGTTTCGGGTCTCCAGGGTGGCCACTCAGGGCTCTCGATCCTTGACAATCCTGGCAACGCCATCAAGATTTTAGCCTCAATACTTGAGACGATTCGTCGAAGCTCTATTGACTTCAACGTAACAGCCATCCACGGAGGGAGTAGTCGGAACGCTATTCCTAGAGAGGCTCGTGCAACACTATGGGTTTCTGAAGGCTCGCGTATCAGTATCCAAGAACTAGTATCTGGAGCCGCGGCCCCGTTCTTCGAAGAGCTTGGCGGTCGAGAGGCGAGTCTTTGCGTCCGGTGCGTAGATTCAGCCGCAATGCCAGTTCAAGGAATCTGGCAAAGTATCGATGCCGATCGGATTATTGATACTCTGCTTGCCTGTCCAAATGGAGTTCTCGGAATGAGCCGCACAATGCCTCACCTGGTTGAGACATCCAGCAATCTAGCGACAATCTCGACCTCCGACGGTGAGGTCATAATCGCGAGCCTTTCGCGGTCATCGTCCAAGTTGGAACTGAAGGTCGTGTCGGAGCAGATTTCGGCGCTATTCCGTCTCGCAGGTGGCTGTGTGGAAGTCGACAGCGGCTATCAAGGTTGGCAGCCAAATCTGAAATCATCCTTACTGCTAAAAGCGAACGAGGCCTACAAGCGCCTCTTTGGCGCGCATGCGGATAATCGGGCCATTCATGCAGGTCTCGAATGCGGAGTAATTGGAAGCCGTATTCCTGGTGTCGATGCCATTTCCTTCGGACCTCTGATCGAAGGCGCGCATGCGCCAGGCGAACGAGTGCACGTCGGATCGGTTGCGAACTTCTATCGCCTACTTACTGAGTTACTGCGCGAGCTTAGCGAGTAGCGCCCCCGCTTTGATACTTCGCCGATTTCTCGTGACTTGCGGACCAACTGACCTACTCGGGTTCCCTAGCGCCCTGAGAGTCAACGGCTGTTTCTTGGTCTTCAAGTCAGTCTTCTCGCGAGGAGAAGTCCTGGAGCATTGTTAAGAGTTCGCTTCCACCAAGTTCTTCCTCAAGTAGGGCCATGAACTCACTGCCAAACATGTCATTGCCAGAAAGAGATTCGAGCCATTGTAGGGCTTCGAATTTTTCGCCTTCGGACAGATCTAATCCTGAGAAGATCCGATACGCAAAACCCACTAAACCATTATACCAAAGATTGAGACGGTGACCGCGGGTATCTTCTGGGGATCCCAATTTAAGGTCTTCACCAAGGCCTCGGCGCGCATCGTTTATGGATCCGTCTACCAGATTCAGGAAAAGGTCTCGCGGCGCTGTGTCGAGATCGCTCGGTCTCCCGGCGCCGGCAGCTTTGAAGATTGTCTCCGCAGCCCCTGTTTTAGAACCACTCAACCGCCGCAAAGCGCGGACCTTTTGGCTGGCGCTGGCAGTTTCCAACGCTTGGGTCGCCCTTTCAATCGCGGCCTCAAAGAGCCTAAGCGCGCCCGGAAAATTCTTGCGCTTAAACTCTCTTCCCGCGTCTCGATGCTTTTCGTCGGATTGGTCCAGGAAGGTAAGAGATTCTGCTTGGGGCCGAGCCAGCGCTTTGTGAAACTGGGAAAGCAGGTCTGAAAAATGCGGCGTAAGTCTCCATGTTTGATCAGCGTTTTCGATTCCGTCTCGAAGGCGCGAATAGAGGGCTCGCTCCTCTGGATGAGCTAAATCGGGGGGCGGTGAGCAACAGCTTGCGACATATAGAGTTTCCATCACTTCATCGAAGCTTCCGACATCGTAAAGATGAGCCTTGTCGGGATAAGACTCTGACATCCGATAGAGTTCTTCGGGTATGTCAACACTTGTGGCGTCCTTCCTCTCCTTATCCTTCTTATCGCGATAGACACACCAGTGTAAACCGTGCTTGAGTCTATCTTGGCGGTGGAGCATGGCTCGGATCGGTGCCATTATGGACTGATCCTGGCCACCGTAACCAACAACGATCAACCCGTAGTTTTCCCCAGTTCTCTCGAACTTCTCTTCCATATTTCGGTCGAGGCGAGACACCTCAGATCCTACAGTTTTAAGGTTGGCGTAAAGAAAATCTCCGTGCAATTTTATTATCTTTGGGCGCGGGCTCTGCAGGCGTACACTTGAGACCTGGGAATCGAATGCTGAAACCATGGGCTTGAGGCCACCGTATCGAAAGAGAGTATCATGTATGAGTTCATCGAAGTTTGTTGTCAGGAACGTTTGAAAGATTCCCGCCAGCGCCAGTGAAGCAAGATAAATATATCCTGGGCCAGGCTCTGCTCCTGAACAAATCTTTTCAATGAAGCCTTGCCTGGCCTCCGTATCGGGGTAGGCATACTCGAAGAGGAATGAGTAGGTGCCAGGATGCCGACCGTAGGTTCCCTCCCACTCGCGTCTCCAGTCTTGAAAGTGATGATTCTTCCATTCCTCGAAAGCAGGCTGATGACTAGGTCGCCAAGTACTTAGCCCCTTTTCGTCCAGGAAAATCCGGCGCTGCCATTGTCTAATCAAGTTTTCAGCTGTTGGGATTCCTGAACTTTTCGAAGCACCTGCACCCAAAAATAGCGCGTAACGAGGATCTTGGACCGGCATCCCTCTGATGAGTTTGGCGAGAGTGCCGACACGGCGCATCCTATTTAGGGGAACCGGGAGATAGCGATCGCTCATGCCGTGCCCTCCGAGCCAGTTAGTAGGCGGAGTGATTAGGATACAGAGGATACACGATGACTTAGGTGTGTCGAACCCCGGGCCGCGGCCTTACTTCGAGGCGCGGTGTGCCTCAAGGGGCAGCTCGACCTGAAATGCCTGCTTCCCTCCTGCGGAATCACTGAGTTTCGACCAGAATCGCCGTTCCTCCCACGGGATAGCTCTTCCCTCCTGCGGGATAGCTCTTCCCTCCTGCGGGATAGCTCTTCCCTCCCGCGGGATTGCTCTTCCCTCCTGCGGGATTGCTCTTCCCTCCCGCGGGATCGCTCTTCCCTCCCGCGGGATCGCTCTTCCCTCCTGCGGGATCGCTCTTCCCTCCCGCGGGATCGCTCTTCCCTCCCGCGGGAATGCTCTTCCCCACTGCAGGATCGCTCTTCCCTCGGGAGGGAGCGGTGATTTTGGGGCGG
>JBBRUC010000145.1:0-15115 GCA_038248205.1 Thermoanaerobaculia bacterium | reverse complement strand
CGCCGAGGATTGCCGAGACCGCGAGATAGGTTCCGGCGTCCGTCGCGCTCACGCCGAACAGGAACGGCTTCATCATCCAGGTGGCGGCGAGCGCGAGCGCGATCCCAATCGCGAGACCGAGGGCGATGAACCGGACGCCCTCCCTGAGCACCATCGAGACGACGTTCCGGGCGGAGGCCCCGAGCGCCATGCGAACGCCGATCTCTCGTCCGCGCTGGCTCACGGAGTAGGCGATCACGCCGTAGAGCCCGACCGCGGCGAGCAGCAATCCCACCAGTCCGAGCAGCCCGGTGACGATCGCGGCCACCCGTTGCGGCAACAGCGCGAGGCTTGTGATGACCGCGAGGGGGGTCACCTCGGCACGCGGCAGTCCGCCATCGAGCGCGCGGACTTCGTCGCGGATCTTCGCCGAGATCGACGAAACCGCCGACGGATCGGCCGCGAACCGGACCATCAGGTTCTGTTCCGGACTGAAATCTTGGGCCAGCGGCCGGTAAATGAACGGTTCGGATGCTTCGGCGAGGGAAGCGAACTTGGCGTCGCGCGCCACGCCGACGATGGTGACCGGCTTGTCGCCTTCATGGATCGTCCGGCCGAGTGCCGTGCCGTCGGGGAAGTAACGATGGACGAACGCCTCGTTGACCACCGCGACTCCCGCCGCCTTCGCTCCGTCGGTCGCCTCGAAGCTCCGCCCGGCGAGCAAGGGGAGTCGCAGAACGCGGAAATAGTCCGTATCGACCTGCGCGAAGCTGATCGAGATCTCGTCGTCCCCTTCGAGGGCCGGAAGGTTCGCGCCTCCGTCGACGCGAAAGCTTTGGCCGGTCCGGTTCCCCGAAAGCGGCAGCACACGGGTATACGACACCGCCTCGACGCCGGGAACTGCGGCAAGGCGCGTCTTGAGATCGGCATAAAACTGTCGGCCCCGTTCTTCGGAATAGCCATAGGTTCGGGTATCGAACGAAGCCGTCGCGACCCGCGCGACATCGAAGCCGGGATCGACCTGCCGGCCGCGATCGAGCGCACGAAGGAAGAGTCCGGCCGCGACGAGCAACAGGAGCGAAAGGGAGATCTGGCCGACGACCAACGCATTGCGCATCCGCGACCGCTTCCTTCCGGCACCTGGGGATTCGGCCCGGAGAGGGGATGCAAGATCGAGCCGTGAGCCTTCGAGCGCCGGGACCAGGCCGAACAGGATGCCGAAGAGGAGTGCGGTTGCAACGGCGAAGGAGAGTACGCGTAGATCGGGCGTCAATTCGAGCGAGATGGGCACATCGATCGGAATGGGAATCCGTTCAAGCGCCCGCGTGCCCCACTCGGCCAGCAGAATTCCGCCGGCCGAGCCGAGCACGAAGAGCGTGGTGCTTTCGATCAGTAGCTGCCGCACGATCCGCGCGCGGGACGCACCGAGCGAGAGGCGGACGAGGATTTCGCGGCGCCGCGCCGTGGCCCGGGCGAGCAGCATGCCGGTCACGTTGACGCTGGCGATCGCGAGAACCAGGCCGGAGGCGCCGAGCAACAGCGCAAGGAATCCCAAGAACGGCCCGTTCGCCTCGGCCGGTAGCGCGCCGAGAGGATTGAGAGCGACCCTTGGATAGCGGCCGAGGTCGGCCGGCTCGTCTTTGCCCGCGAACGCCGCCGTCGCGGCCGACAGCTCCGCCCGCACCTGGTCGAGGCTCGCGCCGGGGCGCCTGCGGCCCACCAACTCCAGCCAGGTGGTGCCGGCCGAGGAGAGTAAGTCGGCGGTTCCGCGCACCTGTCCCTGCATCATCAGCGGTACCCAAACGTCGGTCGAAAGCGCGGCAAAGGTGCCATGGAATCCGCGCGGCGCAACACCCACGACAGTGAACGGGTGGCCGTTGAGCGAAATCGATCGTCCGACGACGCCGGGGTCGCCGCCGTAGGTTCGGCTCCAGAACGAGTGGCTGAGCACCACCACCGGCCGGGCGCCGGGGACGCGATCTTCCTCCGGCAGGAAAAACCGGCCCGCCGAGGCCTGCACCCCGAGTACGTCGAAATAGTTGCCGGAGACGATGTTGCCGAGCGCCCGAATCCCCTCGGCGTCGTGACTGCGGACGGTGAGCGCGAACATCGCCCAAGCCGCCAGGCCCGAAAGCGATTGCGACCGGTCGCGAAGGTTCCGGTAGTAGGGATAAGACGCCGAGTGCGAGCCCTCGCCGTTCTTGTCGGCCCGGTGGATCTCCACCAGCTGGTCGGGCGCCGTGGCCCCCGGCAGCGGGCGAAACGCGAGGCCGTTGGCGGCGCTGAAGATCGTCGTCACGGCACCGATGCCGAGCGCGATCACGAGCCCTGCCACGAGGGTGAACATCGGAGCCTGCTTGAGCAGCCGGAGCGCGTACTTGAACTCCAGAAGGAAGATCTTCATGGGCGGTTCTCCTGGGCGAGAGTGGGGAAGTGGCGCCGGTGCCCGAAAGGGCGCCCGAATCGCGGAACCATGTTCGAGGAACGCTGAGGTGAGAAGGTCGAGGAGCGCGCGCAACCAAAGGCGAAAGACGCCGAACGGCCGCCGCCGAGCCTCGCGGAGCTGATCGCGGAAGAACTCGCGAAGGTCGAGCCCCGCCTCGCGCCGAAACGCGGCCGGATAGAGGTGCAGAAGGAGGGCGTAGATCCGCTCCGACCCGGAACGAACGGGAGCGGCGCTCACGAAGGCTCCGCCCGCTGCCCGAGGGCTTTCACCGCAGGACAGGCGAGCAGAGCGCGAAGCCGCCTCACCTCCGCCTGCGCCGCCCGAAGACCGAGCGGCGTGATGCGGAAGTAGTTCCGCCGCTCGTCCTCCTCCTCGCCCAACGGCCGCCGGCCCGCCTCGTCGATCAGTCCCTCGCCGACCAGCCGCCGCAGCGTCCGGTACAGATTGCCCGCCTCCAGCCGAACGGCACCGTCCGTCCGCCGCTCGACCTCCTGGGAAAGGGCATACCCGTGCCGATCGCCTGCGGAAAGAGCCAGTAGGAGGATCAGATCGACGGGCTTCAGGGGCTGAGAAAGGGGTTCTGTCGGCACCGGCGCCTCCGCTCCGAAATAGGGTGCAAATGACCTTACGGAGGGAGGGGCGGAAGGTTGCATCTCCCGCTCGGAAGGACGGCTTGGGATCGGCCCCGAAGGGGGCGCGGTTGTTTTACTCAGGCCGTTGAGTAAAATTACTCAGCGTATTGAGTAATCCGTCGATGCCCTTCATCCGTCCTCAAGGCGGAATCGGGTAGGCGAGGGGAGCGAGGACGTAACGGCGCCGGGGAGGGCCAGGCGGCCTCGGCGAACCAGGAAATCTGCTGGCTCGGCTCCAGACTTCCTGGCCGCGGCTAGAATTTGCTGGCCGGCCTCCCAATCCTCGGGTTCGAGTGGAAATTCGCTGGCTCCGGCTCGCAATTCCCTGGTGGCGCCCAAAATCTTCTGGCGGCGCTTCGAATCCGCGAATTCTGTGCGGAATTTGCTGGCCGTGCTCTCGGAGACTCGATTTTCTTCGTGAGATTTCCTGGCCGAGCCAGAAATCCGCTGGCCTCCGCTCCGATTTGCTGGCGGAGCTGGAGCTGGGAAAGTTGGAGGTAAGGCCAGGAAATTTTGGCATCACATTCGCGGAGCCGGCGCGCCGCCAGAAGATTTTCGCGCTGGCTGGCGGATTTCGCGGTCCACCGGGAGATTCGGCCCGCGGCCCGTGCGTCGGCGCCGCGAACGCTCGATTCAACACGCGGCCAAGACTCGGTTGTGGCCGCGTACTTGCGATATCCTGAAGCCTCCGCAAAAGGAGTAAAGCACGATGGAGACGCACTCGATTCGCCTCGTGGTGCAGCGGCAGGATTCGGGCTACCGGGCGCGGTGGGTCGAGGAGGGCGGCCAGGAGTCGGAGCCTTTCGATCTTGATCTGCCGCTCCGGCCGGCAGACGCGGTGGATCTGCGTTGGTACCTGGAGAAATACTTCGGGTTCGTCGGCGCGGGGACTCGGGTGCAAGCTCAGGGCATCGAGGCGCGGATCGAGGCGTGGGGACGCCAGCTCTTCGACGCCTGCTTCGGCGGCACCGAGGGGACCCACGTCTACCGCAACCTGCTCGAGGCAGTAAAGGCGGGTAAGGAAGTCCTGCTCACCCTGGGGTCGGACCAGAGCCCGGTCCTTCAGCAGCCTTGGGAGTTGATGCGCGACCGGCGCGGTCCGCTGGCGTTTCAGGGGGTCTCGATCCGCCGCCAGCTGGTCGGCGCCAAGCCGGGCGCCTCGCTTCGCTTCGAGCTTCCCCTGCGTCTGCTGCTGATCGTCGCGCGCCCATCGGGGGCGGGGGTCATCGACCCGCGCAACAGCATGGCCCCACTGCTCGACGGCCTCGACCTCCTGCCGGCCGGGGCGGTCGAGCTCGAATTCTGCCAGCCGCCGACGCTCGCGCGGCTCGAACAGATGATCTCCTCGGCGCGCAGGGAGAGGAAGCCTTTTCACATCGTTCACTTCGACGGCCACGGCACCTACCTGCCCGAGTCCGGAGTGGGGGCGCTCTGTTTCGAGAAGGACGACCGGTCGATGCACCTCGTGCCGGGTCGCTCGTTGGGCGACCTCCTGGCCCGGCTCGACGTCCCGCTGGTGATCCTCGAAGCCTGCCGCACGTCCGACCTCTCGGACCAGCCGGTGTTCGGCTCGCTGGCGCCGGCCCTGCTCGAAAGCGGGGTGGGCAGCGTGATCGCGTTCAGCCACTCGGTCCACATCGAGGCGTCGCGCATCCTGGTCGAGCGCTTCTACCGCGAGCTGGCGAGCGGCCTCTCGGTGGGCCAGGCGCTCTCCGAGTCGCGCGCGGCGCTGCTCGCGAAACCGCAACGCTGGCTGCACCTGGGACCCGGAGCGGCGACGGTCGATCTGGTCGACTGGTTCGTGCCCCAGCTCTACCAGGTGGGCGTCGATCCGGTGCTGGCGAAGAAGGCCAAGCTCCGGAAGACGGCGGCGGCCAAGGTGCGGCCGGAGGAGCGGATGTCCGGCTTCCCGCCCAAGCCGATCTACCGCTTTCACGGCCGCGCGAAGGACCTGCTCGAATTGGAGCGGGCGTTCGAGCGCCATCCGGCTCTGCTCCTGACCGGCGGCGGCGGCATGGGGAAGACCGCGCTCGCGCGCGAGGCGGCCTACTGGTGGCTGCGCACCGGCCGTTTCGAGCGGGCGGTGTTCGTGAGCTTCGAGCAGACCGCCACGGTCGAGCGCGTGGTGCAGGCGCTGGGCCGCGCGTTCGAGGGGGCGAGCTTCGCGTCGCGCTCCGGAGACGAGCAGCGGAAGGAGGCGCTGCGCCACCAGCCATGGCTACCTGGGACAGATCTTCGTGAACGCCCGCCGACCCGACTTGGCGGTCGAGCCGAGCCTCCAGGCGATCGAGATCCTGGAAAAGGTGCCGGGCGAGACCGCCCAGGCCAACCTGGCCACCGCACTGGGTGATCTGGCGAACGCCTATCGGGCGCTCAGCCGGCTCGACGAGGCCTTGGCGGCGGCGGAGCGGGGGCTGGCGATCGACCGACAACTGGGTAGGGACCGGAACGTGGCCGCTAGCCTCGGCCGATGTGCCGAGATCCTGGGCGCGCAGCAGCGCTGGGCCAAGGCGGAGGCCCGCTATGAAGAAGGTCTCGCCCTGGCGCGGCGCCTCGGCAACCTGGAGCTCCAGGGCACCTTCCTCCAGCACCAGGCGGCCTTGCACCGTGAGCGGGGGAATTTGGCGCGGGCGGCCGAGGTCTACGAGCAGGCGATGGCGCTGTTCCAGCAGGCGGGAGATACCGAGGGCGAGATGCAAACCTGCGATCTGCTCGCCTCGGCGGAGGCGGAACGCGGGCAGCTCGACGCGGCGGAGGCCTGGTACGGCCGCGCTCGCGAGCTGGCCCTCAAGCTCGGCGACCGGTATCACCTGGGGGTCAACGCCCAGAACGTTGGCATTCTCTACCAGACGCGCGCCGAGCAGGCCGCGGATTCCGAAAGCCGGACGGCCTGGCTGCGCCGGGCGCTGGCGTCGATCGAGGAGAGCTTGGCGGTTGATCTGGAAAGGAACGATCAGATCGGCGCGGCGACGTCTCATCACCAGTTAGGCAAGCTACATTGGATGCTCGGGGACTTCGACTCGGCGGAGAAGAAATCCCACGAAGCTCTAGAGACCTTCGAGCCGCTCGACCACCCGCAGGTCTGGAAGGTCTACGACAACCTCGCCAAGGTCGCCGAGGCGCGGGGGGATGCCGCGGCGGCGGCCGGGTGGGCGGCCAAGCGCGATGCCAAGCTGGAAGAGCTGAGGCAGCGACGGGGCGGGGGAGGGGATGGCGCCCCTCTGGCGCAACTGGCCGAGCCGCTGCTCGCTCTGGCGCAGGCGGTCTATGCGTCGCGGGCGTCTCGGTCGGATCTCGACCCGCAGGCGGCGGAAGCCGTGGCGACGCTCTGCGGCTTGCCGTCACCCCTGGCGGAGATCGGTACGTTCCTCCGGGCGGTTGCGGCCGGGAAGGTTGGCGAAGCGGCGCCGCCCGCGCCGGCCGGGCTCCCGAGCGATCTGGCGCGGATCTTCGAGGGGCTCGCGCAGGCGGTGGGCGAGCTGGGGGAGGAGGTAGCGTCGTAGGAGTACGCGACGGCTGGCTAGGCTCGGGGGTACGGAGAAGGATCTCCATGCAATCCCTCGCCGCCGTAGCGCCGCCTGATGGTTCTGGTCGGACCGCCGGTCTCCCGCCGCTTACTCTTCGAGATCGCCAGCGCCAAAGGCGCGATCTCATGACAGCCTGGGGCAACGCCCCAGGACCGGAAGGAACCACAACACCCTGGAGGGCTGAAGGCCCGATCCAGCTCAGGTCTCGTCGCGCCCGCTTACTCGATCCGCGTCGCTTCCTCCCGCAAAAGAACGCCAGCTCCTCGGAGCAAGGCCTCGTCAAAGTCCGCGCCAACGGAGCCCTCTCCCCCCGCCGGTCTCCGGTTTGCGCGCCGGCATCGACCGCGAGGAGGCGGCACCGGCAAACCCAGGTGTCCGGCCCGGTGGGCCGGCCGGGGGCCGCCGGGGGCGTCTCTCTCCCGGGCAGTGGAAAGTTCCAGCGAGGAACGGTGGCCATCGTGTCGGCGCAATTCGGACCTGATGTACCGCGTGGCGTAGGTCAACTAGGAATCTCTCCTGAGCGCTCCGGCTCTGTTCACCGTACCGCTCAGTCGCTTCAGTCGCCTCGCGGGCCGCCTCAGGGTGAAAGCGGATTGCTCTAAGACTCACTGCGACCCATGGCGGCGAGCCTCGCTTCGAGGACCTCCCAAGCGACTCCTTCGACGGCCCCGGACTTCATCTCCATTCCTCGGCGCTCGAGGTTGCTTGCGAATGCGGCGATCTCGTCAGGGTCCTCCTGCTCCAAACTCGCAAGTAGGCGCGCCGCAATCGCTGCGCGATCGTTCTCTTCGAGATCCAGTGCCTGTCGAGCTACCTTTTCTGCGAGCGTGGTCGTGGCGAATAACTCCTTGAACGGTAGGAACCGAGCGGGTGGCCTCGTAGTGGCAACTCACTTACTCTTCGAGATCGCCAGCGCCAAAGGCGCGATCCTATGACAGCCTGGGGCAACGCCCCAGGACAGGAAGGAACCACCACACCCCTGAAGGGCTGTAAGCCCGACCTATCACCAGCCGTCATGCCAATGGCGAGTTAGTGACGTTCGGATCTGGATCGAAGAGCTACTCGCTTGGTCATTGTTGGGCGAGTCGCACAGAGACCATGAGGGCGATCGGCTCAGCGCACGACTTCATAGCTGGGATACCGCCCGATTTCTTGGCTTCGGTGAGCATGACCACTACGTCGTCGGTCAATCGGAAAAGACTCACCGTCTTGCCGCCCTCTTTGAGCTCATGCTGACCTGCGACGAGCATATCCCCGATGTGGTCAGGCAAGTCTGGGCAAATGCGCTCAAGCGACTCAGTTCGAATTCGGAAGGAGTCGACGGTTGCTAGTGGAACCACGCTTGAGCCAAAATCGATTGCCGCCAACTTCGCGTAGTACGGAGAGTTGCTCTCGACAGAGATCGTGCCAGGTGTCGCGGACTGGCCATTCTGTGGCAACTCCTGCCGAGCGGGAGAGTCACACGCGCCTGAGAAGGCAAGTACGACAGGCAGGACATAAACGGACCACGGTGTTCTCGGGATGTTAGTTGTTAGGTACCTCATAAGTCTTTTCACTCGCCATTTTCCAGCAGTTGCGCCTCGCCCTTGCCTGCCCTTTTCGGTATCCGAAGAATGTACCGGTCGATGCTCCGAACGATGTGATGAAGTACCATCATCGCCTCGTCATCGTCTGGCCCGCCCATCACCTCGCGCATGAACGGGCCGCTATGCGACATCTCTATCGGTGGCATCGTCGAGCTTCTGCATGATTGCTCGATACCACTCCTGCCCATACTCGATTCCGTCTGTACCCTTGCGGTCAGACGAACGGAATGACTTCAGAATACCTCCACTGGCATCAGTCAGAAGGTTGCCAAAGGCCTCGGCCAGGTCAGCGTCTCGACTGTCATGACTAATGAAGACAAGCGGGCTCTCCGTCGTTGATCTCTTGGCCTCAAGGACCGGCTCGACATCTGTTCGCGAGGACGTTTTGTTGCGTGCTGCCATAAAGGTCCTCCATTTGCTACCTAAGGTGTTTTGGACAGATCTGAACAATACTACGAATATGGCGCCACGTACTCCAGGGCTGGGAGAGCGGGTGTTCGGCTTTCAGCTGAATCCGATCTGTTCGGCCCTTATTCACGCGGTTCTCTGGAGTTCTGGATCTCGAATCGGCGAGGAAATGTCATGGAAGGAAAAACTCAACGCCGTCCGAACCAGTAGAACGGCTGGCGGTTCTGATGCGCAACAGCCAAGATGCGGAGCCCCTCCGCCTTGACCCTGTAGTGCAGGGTGTAACTCCAGCGCGAAAAAGGCTGAACAACTATTGAACGGACAGTGCCGCGAGTGAGGGGCGCGGAGTCAGGAAATCTTCGAATCTGGTCGATGACCGACTCAATTTGCTGCGCGAGCTCAAGGCCTTTGCCCGGCTGAAGTGCTTCGTAGTACCCCACCGCCTCATCAAGCTCCGCGTCGGCGAGAGGGTGGAACACATAGGGGCGCATCACTTGCGGTAGCGGGCGTAGAGGCGACGAAATACTTCCTCCCCAGGAATTCCAACGACTCGGCCTGACTCCATCTCAGCGTCTCGACGCTCCGCCTCTTCGAGCCACAGCTCGGCGACTTGAGCCTCGGAAAGAGCGGTCAAGCTTTCGACCAGGGCATGGGTAAGCGCAACGCGAGCGCCGGGCTGTAACTGAAGCGCTGCTTCTTGGATGGACTCGATGTTCGGTGTCGTGGTCATGGAGCAAGCCTATACCTTGCGGGGCTCGGGAACTAGCCCGATGGCTAAACTACAGTTCCCTCACCCCCTCCCGCAAGAGAACGCCAGCTCCTCGGAGCGATCGACACCGAGCGAGCCGGCCGTTGTACAATCGAAGCTCTTTTGAAGGAGTTCAATTCGCCCATGGTCCTAGCAACCGTCCGAGATAAGATCCTGGAGGACCTCGATCGGCTGACACCGGAGCAGCAGCGACGTGCGGCGGAAATGATTCATTCTCTAACTTCCGAGCCATTGAAGGGAACTCCAGGCCGCGACCTGGTCCGCTTCTTCGGAGCAATGGATCCCGAATCGGTGCGCGAGATGTCAGCGGCGATAGAAGAAGGGTGCGAGCGGATCGACCTGAATGAATGGTAGGTACCTCCTCGACACCAATATCGTCATTGCAGCCTTCGCGGGCGAGGTGGAGGTCCAGGCACGAATTGCCGAGGCCCCGGAGGTGTTCCTCACCCCTACGGTTCTGGGCGAGCTGCTATACGGTGCGTTCAACTCCGCTCGGTTGAAGGAGAACGCGGCGCGGGTTGAAGCATTCGCCGCCGTCTGCTCACGGCCCGTGATCGATCATTAAACTGGACGCCGTTACGCCGAGATCCACGCGGCGCTTAAGAACTCAGGCAATCCGATACCCGAGAACGATCTCTGGATCGCAGCGAGTGCCATTCGATATGGCTTGACTCTGGCGACTCGGGATGGCCACTTCGAGGTTGTGCCCGGCTTGCGCCGCGTTGCCTGGTGACTTGCGGCCCGCCCCCTTCCATTTTGTGCCTACCCCCCGGCACCCCTCCCGCAGAAGAACGCCAGCTCCTCCAGTGTCGCCGCCACCCTGAATGCTCGAATTGCTCACGTCTCGTCGCGCCCGCTTACTTGATCCGCGTCGCGTCCTCTTCGAGCCAAAGCTCGGCGACCTGAGCCTCGGAAAGAGCGGTCAAGCTCTCGACCAGGGCGTGGGTAAGCGCTACGCGAGCAGCGGGCTGTAACGGAAGCGCTGCTTCTTGGATGGACTCGATGTTCGGCGTCGTGGCCATGGAGCAAGCCTTTTCTTTGCCGAGGCTCGGGAACTAGCCCGATGGCTAAACTACAGCGACCCAGCCCAGCGAGCGGTTGAAACCGCTCGCTACGATACGACGTCCCTGGCGGGACGTTCCTGGTGCAACGCCCGATCCTGCATCTGGGCCTCGGCGAATACGGTCCCGGGCGTCACGGAACCCAACATCTCGTCCCGGCAGGGACGACGTATCGTAGCGAGGGAATTCATTCCCTCGCGGGCTGGCGGACTGGCGAACTCGCCGGGCGCTCCCGCCCCCGTCACCCCTCCCGCAAAAAGAACGCCAGCTCCTCCAGGTGAATCCGCAGGTCGACGTTCTTGACCGGCACCCCCGGCCGCCCTTGCACCCGCTCGGGGGCGAAGTTTAAGACGCCTCGCACTCCTGCGTCGGCGAGCGCTTCGTAGTTCGCTTGGGCGGCTCCGGGGGGTACCGTCAGGACTCCGATTTCGGTCTTCGCCTCGCGGACGATGCGCGGCAGCTCTTCGGCGGCTTCGACGGTGACTTCGCCGACTTTCCGGCCGAGCTTTTCGGGATCGTTGTCCACTCCTGCGACGACCCGGAAAGCTCCGGAGTTGAAGCCTAAGTAGCGGGCGAGTGCGGACCCCAAGTTGCCCATGCCGACCACGACGATCGAGTGGTCGCGGTTGAGCCCCAATAGGTCGTTCAGCCGCTGGCAGAGGAGATCCACGTCGTAGCCAACGCCGCGAATACCGAACTCTCCGAATTGGGCCAGGTCCTTGCGGATCTGGGCGGCGGAGAGGTGGTAGCGGCGGGCCAGCTCTTGCGAGGAGATGCGGGCGATGCCGGCGTCCTGCACCTGACGCAGGACGCGGAGGTAAACCGACAGTCGATTGAGGGTGAGCGGGGAGACGTCCTCGCGCTCAGGGCCTAGGATCGGCACCCCAGGCGTTCCGGCTCAGGGCGCCCAGGGCGAACCGAGCACCCATTCGAGAAGGCGGGTCGGCCAGACGCCAAGCACCAAGATGCCGATCGCCGCGAGGATCGCCGCGGCGCGGCCCCAGCCGTCGATCAGCAGCCCTCTGGGCTCAGAGGCGAGGCGCGATTCGGGCTTCATGTAGAGCGTATAGACGACCCGTA
The DNA here is from genome assembly GCA_038248205.1 of Thermoanaerobaculia bacterium. Classification (GTDB taxonomy): domain Bacteria; phylum Acidobacteriota; class Thermoanaerobaculia; order Multivoradales; family UBA5704; genus DASYKS01. The sequence goes on along the minus strand of JBBRUC010000145.1, from coordinate 3,627 downwards.
GGTAATAGAAGACGCCCACCAGGCTCGCGAGGACACCGACGATCGCCAAACCCCAGCGGCCGTCCGAGACGACGTTCATGAACACCACGTACTTGCCGATGAAGCCGAAGGTCGGTGGGATGCCGCCGAGCGACAGCATGAAGATCGCAAGCGCAGCGCCGAGGACGGGGTAGCGGAAGCCGAGGCCCGACAGCTCCGAGATCTGGTGCTGCTCGCCCGCGCGGGCGTAGAGCAGGGTGATCACCGCGAACGCACCGGAGGTCATCAGCACGTAAGAGATCAGATAGACCGCCACCGGGCCGATCGAATTGCCGCCCGGCACCACCAGAGCGAGCAGCAGGTAGCCCATGTGCGCGATGCCGGAGTAGGCGAGCATCCGCTTGATGTCGCGCTGCACCAGGGCGAGCAGGTTGCCGACGATCATCGAGGCGACCGACAGGAACGCCACGATGCCGGACCAACGGGCGATCGTCTCCGGGTTCGCGACCGCGGTCTGGAGCAGGCGAATGAACACCATCGCGCTCGCCACCTTGGGCGCCACCGAGAGGAACGCCACGAACGGCGACGGTGCCCCCTGGTAGGTGTCGGGCGACCAAGCGTGGAAGGGCACCAGGCTCATCTTGAAGCCGAAGCCGGCGAGCAGTAGCAGGATGCCGAGGCTGGGGATGATCGGGAACCTCTCCGCCAGCGCGAAGGAGGCGGCGATCTGGTCGAGCCGCGTGCTGCCGGTCTCGCCGTAGAGGAGCGCGATGCCGAGCAGGACGAACGCCGAAACGAAGGCTCCCATCAAGAAGTATTTGATCGCCGCCTCGGTGCCGATCGCGATCCGCCGATGGTAGGCGGCGAGTGCGTACAGGCAGATCGACAGCAGCTCCAGCGCCAGGAAGATCGTCAGTAGCTCGGTGGCGCGCAAGAGCAGCAGGGCACCCGAGGCGCTCCAGAGCAGCAGGGCGTGGTATTCGCCCGAGAGGATTCCCTCGCGGCGCAGGTAGCTCTGCGAGGCGAGCAGGCAGATACCGGTCGAGAGAAGCACGGCGAACGCGAACGCGCGGACCGGTGCGTTCCAATCGAGGGCGCCCAGCGACGACGTGCCGTACGGGACGAATTGGAATCCCCAGACCGCCGCGGTGACCGCCACGAGCGCGATGCCGGTGAAGGCCCGCCGCAGGCTCGGGAGCAGCGCTTCGAGCAACAGCACCAGGACGCCGCCGCCGGCCAAGATGATCTCGGGGGTGAGGCTCGCGAGGTCGTGAGCGTTCATCGTCCCTCTCCGTCCTGGGTCGTGGCGGGCGCCGGGGCGTCCGGATTCGGTTCAGCGATCGTCATCGGCAGGGTGGACAGGACGGCGGGAAGGGCGCGAAGCATCGGGCTTTCGGGAGGAGGCTCGGCCGCGCGATCGTGGAAGTCGGCGAGCAGCGATTCGAGCGCCGGCCGGCTCGGGGCGAGGAACGTCCCCGGCGCGATGCCGATCCACACCATCAGAACCCCGAGGGGGAGAAGCGCGAGCATCTCGCGCCAGGAGAGATCCTTGAGGTTCTTGTTCTCGTCCTTGGTCACCGGACCCCAGAGCGTGAGATAGAGCATCTTCAGCAGGTAGACCGCGGCGAGCACGACGCCGAAGGTCGCCGTCACCGTCGCCCACGGGAGCGTACGGTACGAGCCGAGGAGGATCAGAAACTCACCCGCGAAGCCGTTCAACGCCGGCAGACCGACCGAGGCGAGGGTCGACAAGACGAGCCAGAACGAGAAGATCGGAATCACCGCGGCGAGGCCGCCGAACTCGTCGAACTTCTTCGTGTGGCGCCGGTCGTAGAGCATGCCGACGAGCATGAACAGCGCTCCCGTCGAGATGCCGTGGTTCACCATCTGGAGAAGGGCGCCCTGCCAGGCGACGAGATCGAACGCCAGCAGGCCGAGCATCACGAAACCGAGGTGGGCGATCGACGAGTAGGCGACCAGCTTCTTCATGTCGACCTGCACCCAGGCGACCAGCGCGCCGTAGAGGATGCCGATCAGCGCCAGACCCACCAGCCAGGGCTGTGCCTCAACACTCGCCTGCGGGAAGAGCGGCAGGGCGAAGCGGAGGAAGCCGTAGGTGCCGAGCTTGAGCAAGATGCCGGCGAGGATCACCGAGCCGCCCGTGGGCGCTTCGACGTGGGCGTCGGGCAGCCAGGTGTGGACCGGGAACATCGGCACCTTGATCGCGAAGGCGAGGGCGAACGCCGCGAACAGCCAAATCTGGGTGTTGAGCGGCAGTTCCAGGCGCAGAAGATCCTGATAAGCGAAGCTCCAGACCCCGGCGAGATTCTTGTAGGTGAACGCGAGCCAGAGGATCGCCACCAGCATCAACAGGCTGCCCGCCATCGTGAACAGGAAGAATTTGACCGCCGCGTAGACCCGGCGTTCGCCGCCCCAGATGCCGATGATCAGGTACATCGGGATCAGCATCACTTCCCAGAACATGTAGAAGACGAACAGATCGTAGGCGAACAGGGCGCCCAGGATGCCGGTGGTGAGCAACAGGAACGCCGCGGTGAACGACCGCCAGTGCTTCTCGATCCCTTTCCACGAGACCAGGAAGACAATCGGCAACAGCAGCCAGGTGAGCAGCGCGAGCGGCATCGAGATGCCGTCGATCGCGAGATCGTAGCGAATGCCGTAGGCGCCGATCCACGGCAAGCCCGGAGGACTGCCGACGCCCGCGCCTTGCGCCACGTCGCGCAACAGCGGGAAGCCGCCGCCGGGCACCCAGCGCGCCGCGACGTAGGCGATGCCGAGGCCCAATTCGAGCAGCGAGATCAGCAGGGCGTAGAACTTCGCGACCTTCGCGTTGCCCTTGGGCAACAGGAGGAGTGGAAGGCAGGCTGCCGCCGGCAGGAACACCAGCCGGGTCAGCGTATCGCCGAGGAGGAGATCGAGAAAGGTCGTCATCAGGAGCGCAAGATCCACCAGAAAAGGCCGAGAACACCGAGGAAGAAGTAGAGCGCGTAGTGGCGGACGTTGCCCGTGGTCGTGAGCCTACCCCCCTCGGCGGAGAGCTCCGTCGCCCAGGCGAGGGCGCGCACCGAGCCGTCGACGATCGTGTCGTCGAAGCCCTTCCAAAGGAAGCGGGAAAACGCGCCGAGCGGCTTGAGGATCAGGCGGTCGTAGATCTCGTCGACCCAGTACTTGTGGTCGAGCAGACGGTAGACCGCGGGGAAGCGCTTGGCCCACGCCGCGCCGCCGGCTTGATCTCCAACACCGCCACGGCCGTACAGCTTGAACGCGTAGCCGATGCCGATCAGACCGGCGGCCACCGAAGCGATCAGCAGCAGCCATTCGGTCGAATGGGCCATTTCAGCATGCCCGGCCGCGTGCTCAGGGAAGCTTGCAATGACCGGCGACAGGAAATGATGGAACGCATTGCCGCCGCCGAGCAGCTCGGGAATGCCGACCCAGCCGGAGCCGACCGCGCCGACCGCCAGGATGAGCAGTGGCACCGTCATCACCCACGGCGATTCGTGCAGGTGGTGTTCCTGATCGTGGGTGCCGCGGAACTTGCCGAAGAAGGTCATCGCGACCGCGCGCACCATGTAGAACGCGGTGAGACCCGCGGTAAACAGCCCGATCGCGAATAGCCCCCAGTGG
>JBBRUC010000144.1:0-15153 GCA_038248205.1 Thermoanaerobaculia bacterium | reverse complement strand
GCCACCCGCACCTCGCCCGAGGTTTTCGCCTCGGCCGCTTCGATCGCTTGCTCGACGCGCTCTTGGTCGATCGCTCGGTACAGACCTCGCCGGGTGAGGAGCCTTCTTTCTCCTTGGTCACCACGAACCCGTCGCTCCGCCACCGCCGCCGCGTCCCCCGCCGCCGCTCCAGCCGCCTCCCCCACCGCCTCCCCCGCCGCCGCGTCCCCCGCTGGAGAGGATTTGCAGCAGCAACCAGAACGCGAGCCCCGGGTTGGTGATGACGAAGATCAGAATGGCGATTCCGATCAGTCCGTACAAGATTTTCTCACCGAGCGACGCCGGCTTGGCTTCCGGACGGGGCCGCGGTTGGGCTTGCTCCGGCGAGGAATCCGGCGCCAGCGCTTCGCTACCCGCTTCGCCTTCGATCGCCGCGGTCAGCCCCGCGACTCCATCGACGATTGCTCCGTCGCGATCGCCCGCGCGAATCTTGGGCAGGATTCGGTCCTGAATGATCCGGTTGGCGGTGATGTCGGGCACCCGGTCTTCGAGACCGTACCCCACCTCCACTCGAACCTTCCGATCGTCGGCGAAAACGAACAGGACCAGGCCGTCGTCGATCCCCTTGCGGCCAACCCGCCAGGCGGTGAACGTCTTGATCGTGAAGTCTTCGACGGCACCCTGGCCGACCGTCGAACCGATCCAGACCAGAATCTGGTGGCCGGTGTTCCGCTCGTAGCTTTCCAGCTGGGCGTCGAGCTGCGATCTCGTTTCGGGCGAGAGGAATCCGACCGAATCGGTCACCCAACGGGTGGGTGCAGCCGGGATCTCCTGCGCCTCCGCAACGCTCCCGACACCGACGAGAAGGCCGAGCAACACCAGGGCGAGGGCGAGGCTCCGGCTGGCGAACGGATGGCGGGTGGGGCGGCGGAGATCGATCATCGGTGGAGACGGTAGCCTACATCGCTCGCCGGTAGCGGCCGAACGAGCCGGTCGCGAACAGGCCGCAGACCAGCGCGAAGGCGGCGAGCAGCGCGAGCCGCGTCGCCAACTCGTGCGGCGCGGTCCCTTCGAAACCATCGCGCGCGGCGACGATCGCCCAGTTCACCGGATTGACGTTGGCGACGCTTTGTACCCAGCCGGGCATCAGATTGCTGGACATCAACATCGACGACGTGAAGACCGCGGGCAGGACCACGAAGTTCATCACCGCGATCACCGTCTCTTGCCGCTGCGCAAGCAGGGCCACGGCGTTTGAAAAAGCCGCCACCGCGGCGCCCAGCAGCGAAGCCGAGAGCATCACCAACAGGATACCGACGAGGCCCCCTTTCGCCTGGGCGCCCAAGAGCATCGCGACGCCGATGATCAGCCCGGCTTGGATGAACACCTGAACGCCGGAGTTGAGCAAGCGGGCGGCGATGATCGAGCCGCGGGAGGCGGGGGTGGTGAGAAGCCGATCGAGGACGCCGCGCTCGATGTCGACCAGCATGCCCATGCCCGAGTGAGCGGCCCCGAACAGGGCGGTCATGATCGCGATGCCGGGCGCCAAGAACTGGACGTAGGACGTGGCGCCAAAGCCGGGGATCTGGACCACCGAGCGAAACAGGGCACCGAACATGCCGACCCAGAGGATCGGCTGGGCGATCGACAGGATGATGAAAACCGGCATGCGCACCGTCGCCCGTACCAGCCGCAGGAAGAGGATCCAGGTGTCGCGGAGGAAATCCATCGAATCAGCTCTCCTGGTAGGCGTGGCCGGTGGCCTTCAAGTAGACGTCGTCGAGCGACGGGCGGGAGAGGGCGACTCCGGCGACGCCGATCCCTGCATGTTCGAGCGCGGCGAGCACGCTGGGCAGATCGCGCGCGCCTTCGACCACATGGGCATAGAGCCGCTCGGCGCGCTCGGCATCGGCCAGGATGCCGGTGACTCCGGCGAGACTGCCGAGCAACGCTTCGGCTTCCGCCCGGCGCGTCGGCGCGGCAAGCTGGAGCGAGATCCGGTCGCCCGCGAGCTTCGCTTTGAGCTCGTTCGGCGTCCCTTCCGCCACAATGCGCCCCTTGTCGACGATCGCCAGCCGGTCGGCGAGCTGATCCGCCTCTTCGAGGTAATGGGTGGTGAGCAGCAGGGTGAGACCACCTTCGGCGAGGCGCCGCACCTCGCGCCAGAGCACCGCGCGGCTCTCCGGATCGAGCCCGGTGGTCGGCTCGTCGAGGAACAGCACCTCCGGCCGATGGACCAGCCCCATCGCGACGTCCAAGCGGCGCTTCATCCCCCCGGAGTAGGTCCGGGAGGGGCGATGCGCGGCGTCGGTGAGGGCGAACAGGTCGAGCAGCTCGTCCACCCTGGCTTTCAGCTCCGGAGCGGGAATGCGGAACAGACGCCCTTGCAGCTCCAAGTTCTCGCGCCCGGTGGCGGCAAAATCGACCCCCGAGGCCTGGGCGACGGACCCGATCCGGCGGCGCACCTCGCGGGCATCGCGAACGACGTCGAAACCAAAGACTTTGCCGGTGCCGCGGGTCGGTTCCGACAGGGTCGTAAGGATCTTGACCGCGGTCGATTTTCCCGCCCCGTTGGGACCGAGCAGGCCGAACACCTCTCCCGGACGCACCGAGAAAGAAATCCCGCGGAGCGCTTCGACCCCGCCGGAATAGGTCTTTTGAAGATCGTGCGCCTCAATCGCCAGCACGTCGGAGGCGCGGGGAGACACCAGCGCCTTGGGCGCGACGGAATCGTCAGATGGCATGGAAATCCCTTGCGTTCGCGGCTCGTTCAAGAGCCGAGGGAGAGTCTACGAGAAAAGGAAAGATGCCGCCGCTTCCCTACCGGCCGCTATCCGGCAGCAAGCTGCCGGGAATGCGGGTGAACGAATTGCCTGGACGGGACGGAGGAAGGGCTCCCGGCACAGGGGTCGGGGCCGGATCGGTGCGCGGCCGAGGCCGGGGCTCTGGCAGCACAGGGGGCAAGGGGATGTAGAGGATCGGCCAGGCATAGGAGGCGAACACCGGCACGGCAACCGGGGCGGGCGGAGGCGCCTGAGCCGCCGCCTGCTTTTCGAGCGTCGCGGTAAGCAAGGAAAGCTCGAGCTGCCGGGTCAGCCGATCGCGCGCTTCGGCCTCGCGGGCTGCGGCCCTGCGGCTCCGCTCCTCAGAGCGAACTCGTTCGCGGTCTGCGGATTCTTGCGCGGTGATCCATCGGCTGCCGTCGTGAATCAGGCCCTTGCGACGCATCGATTCTTCGTACGGAACCCAGCGGCCGAGATCGCTCTCCAGAACGTAATCGAGGCGCCGCATCACCGGTGGCAGGCCTTGCAGTCCGGGATCGAGCGTCGCCGCCCGGAGCGCCGCCTCGCGAACGCCCGAGGAGAGCCCCTGGCCCTGCGCCCAAAGAGCCAGGCCGAGCCAGGCTTCGGCGCTCGGAGCTTTGCCGAGGGCCGCTTTGCGCTCCAGGTACTCGCCGTAGGGCGAAGTGCCCCGTTCGATCCGAACCACCTGGGCGCGGGAAATCGCCAGCTCGCCGCCAGGCATCTTCAGGCGAACCTGATCGCCCTCTTCCGTGGCGATCACGTCACGAAACGATTTGCCGTTCTTTAAGTACACGTCATCAGCCACGGCGCCGAGGGGCAGGAGGGCAAAGACTAAGGCGGGACCAAATCGGAGGAGCGAGCATCGCATGGCGCGGTCTCCCTGGTGCATTGGTCCGAATGGTACCACCATCGCCCGACTCGTGGACCGAACGCCCAGGGGACGGGAGGGCGCCGGTCTGGCGCGTTGTCCGGCAGCCTGCTAGCCTTCTCTTCGATATGAGTTCAAGCGTCGACGATGCGCTCCTCGGGCGCCTCGCGCTCCACTACAAGTTGGCGACGGAAGACCAACTGCGGGCAGCCCGGTCGCACCAGGCGACGGCAGGCGGCGACCTCGGGGCGGCCCTGGTGGCGCTCGGGGTTCTGGCGCCGCAGCGACTGGTCCAACTGGAGGCGGCACGCGCGGAAGTCCAACGCCGTCAGGGCGCCGCTCCTCAGGCACCGGTGAGCGCCCCGGCCGCCCAGCCTCCGCCTCCTCCGGTCGCGGTGGCCGCCACGCCGGTCGCCCTACCCTTGGCGCCGCCGGCCCCTTTGCCGTCGCTCGAACCGGCGGGCGCCCGACCGGCAACGACTGCTACAAACATTACACCGGCCGCGGCACCCTCGGTCCCTCAGGAGACGCAGCCGGCAGCCGAGAAGGCGCGCGGTGTGCCGCGACTCGAACGCATCCTCGAATTTGGATTGCGCCAGGGGGCGAGCGACATCCACTTTCACAGCGGCGCGCCGATTCGCTACCGGCGCCACGGCCGAATGGTCGAAACCGAGGGGCAGGCAACCGACCCGGCGATGGCCGCCGCCACGATCGCCGAGATTCTCTCGCCCGCCGAGGCCGAGATCCTCGAACGCACGGGCCAGGTCGATCTGGCGTACGACGCGCCGAAGCTCGGGCGTTTCCGCACCAACGTCTATCGCCAGGCGCGCGGCACGGATGCGGTCTTCCGTGCCATTCCGAGCCAACCGCCGACGCTCGAATCGCTCGGTCTGCCGGCCTCGCTCGCCAAGCTCGCCGATTATCATCAGGGGTTGGTCCTGATCACCGGCCCGGCCGGCTGCGGCAAGTCGGCGACGCTCGCCGCGTTGGTGCATCAGATCAATGGGTCGCGCAGCGACCACATCATCACGATTGAAGATCCGATCGAAATCCTTCACCCGTCGCTCCGTTGCGTGGTCAACCAGCGACAGGTGGGCGTCCACACCGAGTCGTTTTCACGGGCGCTACGCGCCGCCCTGCGCGAAGATCCGGACGTGATCGCGATCGGCGAATTGCGCGACCTGGAGACGATTTCGCTCGCGATCACGGCCGCCGAAACCGGCCACCTGGTGCTCGCCACCCTCCATACGTCGAGCGCGATCCGCACGATCAATCGACTCTTGGGGGTCTTTCCGCCCAACCAACAAGAGCAGATTCGCACCATGCTCTCGGAATCGCTGCGCTCGGTGATCTCGCAACGGCTGGTCGCCCGGGCCGACGGCACCGGCCGGGTGGCCGCTCTCGAAATCCTGATCGCGACCAAGGCGGTGGGCAACCTGATCCGCGAGAACAAGACGTTCCAGCTCAAGTCCGTGCTCCAAACCGGCAGCACCCACGGGATGTTCCTGCTCGACTATTCGCTCGCCGAGCTGGTGAAGTCCGGAGTGATCACGAAGGAAGAAGGACTTCGCCACGCCGAAGATCCGGCGAAGTTCATGCTGCCGCCGCCCCCCGTGATGCCCGGGGAAGGACCCCGCTGATGGCGCGCCTGCACCAGCTGTTCCACCTGCTGCGCGACAGCGGCGGCTCCGACCTCCATCTCGCGGCGGGGCTTGAGCCGCGGCTGCGCCTTCACGGCTCGCTCCAGCCGATCGAGGGCTGGGCGGTGCTCGATCACCTCGGGCTTCTCTCCCTGTTGCGCGAGATCGCGACCGAGGCCCAGTGGCAGAGCTACACCGACTCCGGCGACCTCGATTTCGCCTACGGCCTGGAAGGGATCGCCCGCTTCCGTTGCAACTTCCTGAGGCAAGGCAACGGCGCCGCCGCGGTGTTCCGGATCATTCCGGAAGAGATCGTCTCGCTCGAAAAATTGAACCTGCCCCCCGCGATCGAAGGTCTCGCCCATCTGCACCAGGGGCTCGTCCTGGTCACCGGACCGACCGGCTCGGGCAAATCGACGACGCTCGCCGCGATCATCGACAAGATCAACTCGACCTACCCCAAACATGTGGTGACGATCGAAGATCCGATCGAGTTTGTACACAAGAACCGCCGCTGTCTCTTCTCCCAGCGCGAGGTGGGCGCCGACACCGAGAGCCTCGCCGCCGCCCTGCGCTCGGCGATCCGGCAAGATGCGGACGTGATTCTGGTCGGCGAAATGCGCGATCTCGAAACGATCGCTCTGGCGATCACCGCCGCCGAGATGGGCTCCCTGGTCTTTGGCACACTCCACACCAACGGCGCCGCGAACACGATCGACCGCCTGATCGACGCCTTCCCCGCCGACGAGCAGGCGCAGGTGCGCACCACCCTCTCCGAATCGCTGGCCGCGGTCGTCTCGCAACTGCTGCTCAAAACCGCCGACGGCACCGGCCGGATTGCGGTCAACGAAATCCTGCTCAAAACCACCGGCCTGCCGAACATCATCCGCGAAGGCAACACGCCGATGATCGCCACGATCATCCAAGGCGGAAAAGCCCAAGGCATGCAGCGGATGGATGACGCCCTCCTCGCGCTCGTCCAGCAAAAGAAGATCACCCCGCGCGACGCCTACATGAAGGCGGGAGACAAGCAGCGGTTCGAGCAGATGATCGAGGACGAGTGAACAGGAGGCGCTCCGGATTTGCCCTCCTCGTGCTGGCGCTCGCCGCCTGCGCCACCCAGAGCTCGCCGAGCCCCCAGGCGACCGCGACCGCGGGTTCCGCTGCCGCAGCTCCTGCCGCGGCTTCGCTGTTCGAGTTCCGCACCGGTTTCTGGGTCAGCCTGCATCACCATCTACGCGGCGAGGCCCGACGCCTGCCGTTTTCTCTCCAAGGGAAGCTAAAGCGCGATCCCGATCCGGCCTCGCTTCCGGCCGAAGAGAAAACCGCGTGGGAAGAGGCGCTCGCAATCTATGAGCAACAGGTCGTTCCGCGCGACCTGCTGTTCGACCAGGGAATGGTGACGATCAAGAACGCGCTCGCAGATCGCGGCGATGCAACCGATCTCTCCGCTCTTCGCGGCATGATCGATGGTGAGATTCTCGACGCGCTCGAACGCGCAGCACCCGCCTACCGCGCGCGGATCTGGCCGGAGCACAAGCGTCTGGCGGAGGAGTGGGTCGCCAACATCACGCCGCTTGTCGAGCGTTTCGGGCCGGCGATCGCGTCCCGACTCGCGGCGCTTTACGGTGCCACCTGGCCGCCACCGGTGCCGGTCGAGGTGCTGCCCGAAGCCGGATCGGTCGGCGCCTACACCACCACGAACCCGACGACTCGGGTTTCGATCGCGAGCACGGACCCTGGTCTCACCGGCCTCGCGGGCTTAGAGATACTGTTCCACGAGTCCTCTCACGGCTGGGGCGATCGGTTGAGAAATCCACTTGCCGCCGAAGCGACGCGGCAAGGGGTGGCGATCCCCGAGACGCTCTGGCACGCCATACTGTTTTACGCTACGGGCGAAGTCGTCCGCGAAGAGCTGGAACGTGCCGGCGAGCCCGGCTACGTTCTCTATGTCGATGCGAATCATCTCTGGGATCGCGGCTGGCAAGGTCTGCGCGAGCCGATCGCCGCGGCCTGCGATCCCTGGTTGCGCGGCAAACGGTCGCGGGAGGAGGCCCTGGTCGAGTTGGTCGCCACGATCGGCGCACCGCAGGGGTAGAGACGCCCCAGTACCTGACCACGGACTTGCCCGAGTCCACCGAGGTCGGGGCGTCTCCAGCGCACCAACGACCACAAACAGCATGGTAATCCGGAGACGCCCCGACAGCCAGCACCCGGAGAAGTTTGTGGTTATGGACTGGGGTCGTCTCTACCTCGCGGCCACCTCATGAGCCGCTCGAACGCCCCGCGCGGAACTGGGATCTCAACCCTCTCCCCTACTTTCGGCAGAGGGAATGGCGCGTAGCCCCTTCCCTGCCAGATCACAAAGCGAAGCGACGGATCTTCGAGCGGTCGGTCGAAAGCAAATTGGACCCGGGAAGGTGCACCGTCCTCGGTCACCGAGAGAACGTGGACCGACACACCCGGCAGCTCGACCCGATCTCCAACCCGAACCGGCCGGACCTCGTCGCGGAACAGGCGGCCGAGAGGACCGCGGAGAAAACCTTCGGGCGCCGAAAGACCGAGTGTCCGGGCAGTAGGGCGCTCCACCGTGAGCGCCACCGGCCCTGCCGCCAGTCCGCGAACCCGGTGCGGTAGCGGCCGGTTCTGATAGTGCAGAATCGCGGGGACGTAGCTGACGTTCATCAGGTAGTCGGGCGGGTTCAGCACGTAGACATCTTGCCTCCCAACCTCCGGCGGGGTTGGGAAGCTGTTCACCGCGGCGAGGACGGGATCGCCGATCTGGCGCGGCGACGTCGCATGAAACGGTGCGGCGAGGATTTCGAGTGGCAGATGAAAGATCATCAAGGCGACAAACCCGGCCATCGCCCAGCGGCTCGACGTTCCTCGACCGGCGAGATGCGCCACCAAACCGAGCGCACCGAAGCTGGCGAAAAGTAGGAGCCGGTTCGAAGGGGTGGTGGCCGCCGAGGGAATCAGCGAGAGGAGCATCCCCAAGGCGAGGAAGCGGGCAACCCGATCAATTTTTAGGAGCGGCCAGAACAGGAGGCATAGGACGACCGCAAGCACCGACGCGATCAGAACAAACGTCATCGCATTGCCGGCGAATGCGCTCACCAGGTCGGCCGGAAACGCCGTCCAGGTGCCGATCCAGAGCGCGGGCAGGTGATCGCGTAGCGCCCCCAGATAGCGCAACGGTTCGGAACCCGGATCGACATAGAGGCCCGACCCGCGAGCCCCGAACCCTTCGAGCTTGTAGAACACCGTCCATGCGCCGAGCCCCATTAGAACCGGGCCGAGTGAGGCGATCCTGCGAGCGAGCGGCCCCTCTTCGATCGTAAGCGCATAGGCCAGAAGGAACGCCGCCGCACCGAGCGCGATCTCGGCCGAGAGAAGGCCGAGCACCAAAAGAACCGGCGCCAGAATCGACCCTGCCCGCCAACTGTCTCGGCGCCACCGGTCGTGCGCGATCAGGGCGAGCAAACCGAACGTGCCTCCAATCAGCGCGTTCCGATTCGCCAGCCAAGCCGCGGGTAGAGCATGCGAATTGTCGAGCGCGAACAGCAGCGCAGCGAGGCCACCGACCCAAGCGGGTGAGCCCGCGTCACGCCCCAAGATCCGGCGATAGGCAAAGCCCCCGGCAAGCACCAGTCCCGCGAGCCAGGCCAGGCTCTGTAGGTGCATCAGCATCGGCATCTCAGGCCATAGCCGGAAATCCAGCCAATGTGTGGCCGCCGAGAGCGGCCGGCAGAACGCGAACTTAAGATCGGGCGCCGACCACCACGGGGTGAACCCGCGATCTCGGAACATGGCGTTCGTCACTTCCGAGCCATCCACCGACGCGAACGCGTTCAACGGATGAATCGGGATCTCGGTTGCCCCAAGCCAGATCAACCGCTGCGGAAAGTCGTCGAGCTGAAAGCCCAAGTTGAGTGACGGCAGCATCAGCAGCGCTGAGAACAGCGCGGCAAACCAAGGCCAGCGCGGGGCGGCGAGGCCGCGGAGCAGGCGGGCGAAAATCGCTCTCATCGTTTCTCCAGGAGGAGCGGATGTTATCGCGATCCGAACCGCCCACGAGGCCGCGTGCTAGCCTGACCGACAACGATGACCGCTACGCGCCAGACCCTCTGCCGCTGGATCCTCGCTGGGCTCATCGAGCGCGGCTGCGACCCGGTGGCCGCCCGCATTCAGGAACACGTGCCGCGAATTCGCTTCCTCACCGACGCCGAGGTCGCCGCCCTCTGACCGCCCGTCTGGCCGGTCGTCCGGGTCAGCAACATCGTGCCGTTTCCGCGGCGGCGCAATCTCGGCCGATCTATTCAACGACCGTAGTCGCTACTGTCTGAGTGTCAACGAGCAACACGGCGAGGCTTCAACACCGGAAGAATTGGCGCCGGATCGCCGCGCATCTCGCCGAGGTTCCCCTCCCAGAGACCCTTCCCCGCGAGCTCAAGGATTCGCCCCGCCTGGGCAAGGCGAACAAAAACGCCGAGTGCCCGGTTGACCACGCGCGAGTAAGTGCGCTCCCCACTAAAGCGGATTGCCTCTTCGAGAAGGGCCTCATCCAACACAAGATTTGTGCGCTTCATGCGCACAGAGTACCTCGCGCGAGCCCGCTGAGATCCTCCGTCGCCTTCTTTTCTGCTCGTCGAGCCATGATTGACCCTCCCTATCCAGAATGGGAGTGACCCAATCCCCATAAGCTTGGACGTGCCCGACACCTGCAAGTTGATTCTCAAACCCGGTTGGCCGTCCGAACCAAGTCGCCGCCCGCAAGCACAGACCGTGGTGGTGTGAACGTTGCACCGTCCCCCCGGAACACCAGGGGAGCCCACGGGCTGCTAGGATGTCCGCCTGCTGTGCCACTGGTCCGGGAACGATACGCAGATGAGCTACTGTCACACCCATGGGTACTATCCGGACTTTGCGGACGGCTGCCCCTCCTGCCAACAGATTGAGGACGAAAATCAACAACTGCTTGAAAAGATCGCCAATTGGGACTTCGGCGATTACTTCTGTCCCCACTGCAAATTCAAGACCCTGAGACGGAATGCCGAGGTTTGCCCCCTTTGCAAGTCTAAACCAGGGGGGAGACTGTGGGCGCGAATCGATTCAGAGGAGCGCGAGCGAAGAATTGCGAAAGAAGAAGCCACCGCGCGCGCAGTTGAACGGGAAAGACGACGGAAGATTCAGCAGGCCGAAGATTGGGAGCGTGAAGCACCTGCTCGCGCGACCGCTGCACAAAGCCAAGCGGCCGCCGCCCGTAGCCAACAAGCTCACATCCAGACCGTAAGCTTGGTCTTAATCTACGTTAGTTACCTTGGCCCGTTACTATTTCTTGGCGCTCCAACGTACTTTACGGACATACCGAGGCGCTGGGATAACCGAACCGCCATACTGTTATTTCCCGTACTGAACTGGACAGAAGTCATCAATGGTCTCCTCTACCCTCTCCGTCATTCGAACCACTTCTGGTATCCACTTATTGGGTTTCTGGCCTGTGGCGGCGCTTCTTACGTTCTGCTGGTATTGCTCAAAGAAATTTCATCTGTTCGGCTGAAGTGGCTTGTCTACGGTGCGGTTATAGTCTTCACCTTGCTTCTCGTCATAGGTCGTAGCTTTCTTCCCGTTTGGGCCGCAGCGAGGTAAGGAGAACTCAGAAGGTAAAATCCCTCCGTGGCGCGCCCGCCTCGACCGTCGTCTGGAAGGGAGACACCGGAACTCCAGTCGCTCCATGTTCGCCAGGCACGCCACCCCTGCTGACACGGCATCTACTAATACACCTCGCGCGTTAAGTTCAGAGGTTCTTCGGGGAGGCGGCGCAACACCGTGGCGAAAACTTCAAGCTGAACCTCCGCTAATGGCCGCCTCTCCGAGATCGATCGCAACCGCATGCCGCCGGAAGAACGTCGCGACCTCAGCCTTGCTCGATTCGCCGGTCGCCACGGCCAGCACCAGATCTCCTAACATTGTGGGATCCGCGACGACTTCGTAATCGTTGAGCCAAAGAAAGCGAGGGCGGCGGCCCAGGGCTACTCGTTTGTTTCCATCCAAGAAGGGATGATTCTTGGCGAGGTTGAACAGGTAGGTGGCGGCAAGGCCAAAACTTCGTCGAGGGTCAGGAACCGCGGTCATTCGGCCAGTCGCGCGAAGACGCCCGCGTAGCGCCGGTGCATCGCCTCCACTCCCGCCTTGAGTTTGGCATTGCGCTCGGCGCTACGCACCGGCGAAATCACGATGACGTCGCCGCTGGTCGAGATTTCAAGCGGGGTCGAGGCGTCGACGCCCGCCGCTTCCAGCAGGGGGCGATCCAACACCAGCGCCAGGCTGTTGCCGCTCGTCGTCAGCTTTTTGATCATCGGTCACCCCTTCAAGCTCCAGGTACGCACAGAGTACCGAGCGCGTACGTACGACGCAATAGGCTTGCAAACTCAGGCGCCAAAAAAAACGGCCGGCCCTCTCGGGCCGGCCATCGTGTTTCTCTCGCAGCGAACCGAAACGACTACTCGACTTCGAGCACTTCCTGGGGCAGGGTGCGGATCTCTTCGTCTCCGAACTCGAAGAAGAGTTCCTCCTCGGCCTCCTGCTCGTGCTCGAACTGCTCCTCTTCCATGTGGAAGTTGGCGTAGTGCGCCATGCCGGTACCGGCCGGAATGACCCGTCCGACGATGACGTTCTCCTTCAACCCCCGCAGGTAATCGACCTTGCCGCTGATCGCCGCCTCGGTGAGGACTCGCGTGGTCTCCTGGAAGCTGGCGGCCGAAATGAAGCTCTCGGTCGACAAGCTGGCCTTCGTGATGCCCAGGAGGAGCGGACGACCGACCGCCGGGCGACCGCCGGCTGCGATGACTCGGTCGTTCTCTTCGCCGAACTTCCAGCGATCCACCTGCTCGTCGATCAGGAACTCCGTATCGCCGACCTCCTCGATCTTGACCGAGCGCATCATCTGGCGAACGATCACCTCAATGTGCTTGTCGTTGATCGCGACGCTCTGCGAACGGTAGACCTCCTGGATCTTGTCGGTCAGATACCGCTGTAGTTCCTTCTCGCCCAAGACCTGCAGAACGTCGTGCGGATTGATCGGACCGTCGATCAGAGGATCGCCGGCAGCCACCCGCTCGCCTTCCTGCACGTTGATGTGGATCGAGCGCGGCACCAGGTACTCGCGGGTATCGCCCATGTCGCTTTCGACGATGACTTTCCGCATTCCCTTGTGGACGTCGCCCAGCCGCACCGAACCGTCGATCTCGGTGATGATCGCCGGCTCCTTCGGGCTGCGCGCTTCGAACAGCTCGACGACGCGCGGCAGACCGCCGGTGATGTCTTTTGTCTTGGTCGTCGCACGCGGAATCTTGACCAGCGTGTCGCCCGGGTAGACCGTCTGTCCTTCGGTGACCACCAGGTGCGAGCCCGAGGGGAGCATGTAGCGCTTTTCGCGCTCGCCTTGGCGGATGATCACCGCGGGAATCCGCTTTTCGTTCGCGGACGCCTCGACGATGATCCTTTGCGACAGACCGGTGACCTTATCGGTCTCCTCCCGGACGTTTTCACCTTCGACGATGTCCTGGAACTCGATCTTGCCGCCGATCTCGGACAGGATCGCGTAGGTGAACGGATCCCAGGTGACCAGCTCGGTCCCCGGCTGTACTTCGGCACCCTCGTGAATCAGCAGCTGAGAGCCGTAGGTGAGGGCGTACCGCTCGCGCTCGCGCCCCTTCTCGTCGGTGATCAGCAGCTTGCCGTTCCGGTTGACGACGATCAAGGCACCCCGCTTCGACTCGACCGTCGAGACGTTCAGGAACTTGACCCAACCGGGGTTCTTCGCCGCATGCTTCGACTGCTCGGAGACCCGCGACGCCGTACCGCCGTAGTGGAAGGTACGCATCGTGAGCTGGGTTCCCGGCTCGCCGATCGACTGCGCGGCGATGACGCCGACCGCTTCGCCGATCTCGACCATCTTGCCGGAGGCAAGGTTACGTCCATAGCACTTGGCGCAGACCCCACGCCGCGTCTCGCAGGTGAGCACGGAGCGGATTTTCACCCGTTCGATGCCCGCGGCCTGCGCGGCGTTGGCCAGCGTCTCTGTGATCTCGACGCCGGTCTCGATGATCAGGTCGCCAGCCATCGGATCGTAGATGTCTTCCTGCGAGGTACGACCGACGATGCGGTCGCGCAACGCTTCGAGGATTTCGCCGCCTTCCATGATCGCGGTCACCGTGATGCCGTCGATCGTGCCGCAATCGACTTCGTTGATGATCACGTCCTGCGCTACGTCGACCAGTCGGCGAGTCAGATACCCTGAGTCCGCCGTCTTGAGCGCCGTGTCGGCCAACCCCTTGCGGGCGCCGTGGGTCGAGATGAAGTACTGCAACACCGAGAGCCCCTCACGGAAGTTCGCGGTGATCGGCGTCTCGATGACCTCGCCCGAAGGCTTGGACATCAGACCGCGCATGCCGGCCAGTTGGCGGACCTGCTCGCGCGAGCCTCGGGCGCCGGAATCGGCCATTAGGTTGATCGGGTTGAACTCGCCCGACTCCTCTTCGGCCTGCCTCATGTCGGAAAACATCTCTTCCGAAACGCGCTCGGTCGTACGGTGCCAGATGTCGATGATCTTGTTGTGCCGCTCACCCGCGGTAATGACACCGCTGGTGCGCTGCTTCTCGATCTCGATCACCTCGGTCCGCGCGAGGTCGAGCAGTTCTTTCTTCCGCTTCGGCACCACCATGTCGTCGACGCCGAACGAGATGCCCGCCTTGGTGGCGAACAGGAAGCAGATGTTCTTCAGCTCGTCGAGCATGTTGACGGTCTTCTCGTTGCCGAGCGCGATGAAGCAGTAGCTCACCAGATCCTGCAGACCCCGCTTCTTGAGCACCCCGTTGATGAACGGGATCTCCTTCGGCAGGTTCATGTTGAGGATGATCCGACCAATGGTCGTGTCGATCAGCTGCCGCTCGATCGTTTCGAGTTCGGCGTGAACGACGCTCTGGTTGTCGTACTCCTTCTCCAGGTTGATGTACGGCCCGGAGTAACGGACCTTGACCCGCGACAGCGTCTCGACCTCGCCCGCTTCGAGAGCGAGCAAAGCCGTGTCGAAATCGGGGAAGATTCGCCCCTCGCCCTTGGCGTTCGGCTTGCCGAGCGTCAAGTAGTAACCGCCGAGAACGAGGTCCTGGGAAGGAACCGTCAACGGCCGGCCGTGCGCCGGCGAAAGAATGTTCTTCGCCGACATCATCAGGATCTGGCTTTCGATCTGCGCCTTCGGAGAGAGCGGCACGTGGACCGCCATCTGGTCGCCGTCGAAGTCGGCGTTGAACGCGGCGCAGACGAGGGGGTGGATCTTGATCGCCTTCCCCTCGATCAGCGTCGGCTGAAACGCCTGGATGCCGAGCCGGTGAAGCGTGGGCGCGCGGTTGAGCAGCACCGGATGGTCTTGAATGACCTCTTCGAGTGCGTCCCAGACTTCGTCGACCTCCGCCTCCACCATCTCTTTGGCCGCCTTGATCGTGCCGACCAGCCCCTTCTCTTCCAGCCGGTTGTAGATGAACGGCTTGAACAGTTCGAGCGCCATCTTCTTCGGCAGACCGCACTGCGACAGCTTCAGCTCCGGACCGACGACGATCACCGAACGCCCGGAGTAGTCGACGCGCTTGCCCAGCAGGTTCTGCCGGAAGCGCCCCTGCTTGCCCTTGAGCGTGTCGGACAGCGACTTCAAGGGACGGTTGTTCGAACCCTTGAGCACCCGGCCGCGACGGCCGTTGTCGAACAGAGCGTCCACGGCCTCCTGGAGCATGCGCTTTTCGTTGCGCACGATGACGTCGGGCGCGCGCAGCTCCAGCAACTTCTTCAACCGGTTGTTGCGGTT
>JBBRUC010000143.1:0-15255 GCA_038248205.1 Thermoanaerobaculia bacterium | reverse complement strand
TCGGTGATCCTGATCGACCACTTCCGCGGCGTGGCCGCCGCTTCGGCCTACCTCGCGGGGGCGCATCGCAGTGCGATGCTTTCAGTGATCACCCGCGCCGAAGTGCTCGCCGGGTTTGACACCGAAGCGCTGCCGGGCGTCACAGCGCTGCTGGATCGGTTTCCGACCTTATCGATCGACATTCCGGTGGCCGATCTCGCGGCCCGGCTGCGTCGCGAGCACCGCTGGAAGATGCCGGACGCCTTGCAGGCCGCTCTCGCCCGCTATCACTCGTTGGCCCTGGTCACCCGCAACACCAAGGACTTTCCCCCTCACCGCTTCGCCTGGGTGAGCGTGCCCTATGCCCTCTAGCGCCGCACTCCAAACCGCTCGCAGGCGCCGTCAATCGTAGTGCTTGAGTCGAGGCCAGAGAGCCTGGATGTTGCCTTTGAAGCCGCGGCAGACGTGGATGTTTAGGCCGCTTTCGTAGGGCATGCAGTTCCGGCATTCGAAAATCGCGCCGAGGCGGACGCTCGTAAATTGCTTTTCGAGCGTCGCCGTGTCGTCGCCGATCACCACGATGCAACTGGCGTCGGCACCCCGAGGACCCCAGAGGTAGTAGTTGTTGTGACCGGAGATCGCGTCGGGCAGGCCGTATTTGTCGCCCAGCACCTCGATTGCCCCCGCTTCACCGTAATTCTGGCCGAAGATCGCGCAGCGGCTCCGTTCGGCCTCCGGAATCTGCTGCCAGACCTGGGCGACCGTCGCGGTGAGATCCTCCCATCCGAACATGTCCGCGAAATGCTGCGGCAGTCGGCCCATCTTGTGATTCTCGGACGATCCCGGAGCCAGGCCGATCGCGGCTTGGTAGCGGATGAACCTCTCGATCGGCAGGATCGGCAGGGTGAGAGGAGCGATGAGCGCCCCTCCCACGGCGAGAAGCCCGAGCGCCACCGGCTTCGGCCAGGAGAGCTTGCGGCTTGCGAGCCAGCCGGCGAACGCGAACGCGCCGAGCGCGAACAGCAACGGGTAGATCGGCGCGAGATAGTAGGGTTTTCCTCCCTGGGCCACCAGCAGGACGAAGATCGCGACGTAGGCGACAGCGACCGATCGGAAGCGGCGGCCTTCCCGCGCAAAGGCGCACCAGGCGAGCGCGCCGAGCCAGAGCGGGAAGGTGAACGGGTGCATCTGCTTGACCTGCTCGGCTAGAAACGCCAAGGGCGAGTAGTGGACGTTCTTGTGCGCCGAAGCGTTTGCGGCGAACTCCAAGAGCGGCCAGCCGTTTTTCACCTGCCAGGCGAGGTGGGGGAGGAACAACGCCACCGCGAGCGCGCCGCCGATCCAGGGCCAGCGGTTGGCGAGCAGCCGCCGCTCGGGCGTGAGTACCAGGCCCACCACCACCCCGGCGCCGAGGAACGCCACGCTGACCTTGTTTTCGAGCCCCAGCCCCGCGATCGCGCCGAAAGCCAACCAGAGCCGCGGATCGCCGCCGCGCAAGAGCTTGAGCAGAATCCAGCCCAAAAGCGTCCAGATCAGAACGTCGAAGACGTTCATCGACAGGTAGTGGAAGGTGAACAGGTAGACCGGCGCCACCAGGGTCGCCAGGCTCGCGAGCGCCTCGGCGAACCGGCCGCCGCCCAGATCCTTGGCGATCCGTCCGGCGAGGAACACGACGATTCCTCCCGCTAGGATCGGTAGGATGCGCAGCCCTTGCGGGCTCGCCCCGAACAGTGCCTCCGAGATCCGCGCGACCAACGCCACCCCCGGCGGATGATCGACATACCCCCAGGCGAGCCGCCGGCCGCAAGCGACGTAATACAGCTCGTCGCGGAAGATGCCGTACCTGCCGATCGTCACGGCATGGAGCGCCACCCCCAGCGCGGCGATCCAAAACGCCGGAGAGAGCACCAGACTGGAAGGGGAGGGAGAGGCGTTCGGCTCAGACATAGGTGGGAATCATGCCATGGGCGGGCGGCGCGGAGAGGGGAACCGGGCCGTGATAATCTCTGACGGGCGATTCGCTGGTTTCGCGCCGCCCCGAACCCCCCGAGAGGCAGGTCTTTTCCGTTATGAGCCAGACGATTACCGTACTTCCCGGCGACGGCATCGGGCCGGAGGTCACGAAAGCGACCCTCCGTATCCTTGATGCCGCGGGCGCCGATCTCGAATACGAATTCCAAACCGCGGGTGCCGAGGCGGTCGCGTCGGAAGGCGAGGCCCTGCCCGAGCGGGTGCTCGAATCGATCCGCCGCACCAAGGTGGCGCTCAAAGGTCCGATCACCACCCAGGTGGGCAAGGGCTTCCAGTCGGTCAACGTGCAGCTGCGCCAGAAGCTCGACCTCTACGCCAATCTGCGGCCGACCCGATCGCTCGAAAGCATCCCGAGCCGGTTCGAAAACGTCGACATCATCGTCGTGCGCGAGAACACCGAGGATCTCTACGCCGGCTTGGAGCACACCGTGGTGCCGGGCGTGGTCGAGAGCCTGAAGATCATCACCGACGTCGCCTCCACCCGGATCGCCAAATTCGCGTTCGAGTATGCCCGGCGCCATGGCCGCAAGCGGATCACCGCGGTCCACAAGGCGAACATCATGAAGCTTTCGGACGGCCTGTTCCTCTCTTGCTTCCGCAAGGTGGCGGTCGATTATCCGGAGATCGAAGCGAACGACAAGATCGTCGACAACATGTGCATGCAGCTGGTGATGCGTCCGGAAGATCAGGACGTCCTGCTGCTGCCGAACCTCTACGGCGACATCGTCTCCGACCTCTGTGCCGGCCTGGTCGGGGGCCTGGGGGTCGTGCCGGGCGCCAACCTCGGGTTGGAGGTGGGAGTGTTCGAAGCGGTCCACGGCAGCGCGCCGGACATCGCGGGCAAGGATCTCGCGAACCCGCTCGCGATGACCCGCTCGGCGATCTTGATGCTCTGGCACATGGGCAAGGACGAAGCCGCGGCGCGCGTTCGAGCCGGGTTGCGCGACGTGATCGTGCGCCAGAAGATCCGCACCCGCGATCTCGGCGGCGAAGCCTCGACCACCCAGTTCGCGGACGCGGTGGTTGCGGCGATCGAAGCCGGGGTGACCGCGACGGCCTAAACGATTCGGGAACCTGCCGCGTCCCTACCCAGGGATGAGGCGAAAGGACCTAGGAGTGATGCCATGACCGAGCCGGTTTCCGCGCCGCGACCGAGCCCCGCCCTTTCGACCGTGGCCTCCGCCTGCCCGTTCGACTGCCCGGACGCCTGTAGCCTGGAGGTTCGGGTCGAAGACGGCCGCGTCACGAAGATCGACGGCAGTCATGTGAATCCCTTCACTTCCGGGTACATCTGCGCCAAGGTCCGCCGATTCCCCGACGCGGTCTACGGCCCCGACCGGGCGACCCATCCACTCCGCCGCGTCGGTGCCAAGGGCGAAGGGCACTTCGAGCGAATCTCCTGGGACCAGGCGCTGGATGAAATCGTCCAACGCATGGAGGGGCTCCGCGCCAAGGGGGCGGCCGAAGCGATCCTGCCGCTCTGCTACGGCGGCTCGAACGGCCTGCTTACCCAAGATGCGGTCGATGCCCGGCTGTTTCGCCGGCTCGGCGCCTCGCGCCTGGCCCGCACGGTTTGCGCCGCCCCCACGCGGCGCGTGGCGACCGCCCTCTACGGCCGGATGGCCGGGGTCGCGCCCCACGACTTTCGCCACGCGCGCTTAATCATCGTCTGGGGGACCAACCCTTCGGCTTCGGGAATCCATCTGGTGCCGCCGATCCGCGACGCCCGCGCGGCCGGGGCGAAGCTGGTGGTGATCGACCCGCGCCGGACACCCCTTGCCAAGCAGGCCGATCTACATCTCGCCGTCAAGCCGGGCACCGATCTCGCCGTGGCGCTTTCGATCCACCGTCACCTGTTTCATGCGGGCGCCGCCGACCTCGATTTTCTCGCTGCCGCAACCGACGGCTGGGAGGCGCTCGAAGAGCGCGCCGAGCCCTGGACCTTCGAGCGCGCGGCGGAGGTCTCCGGCGTGCCGGCCGCGGACCTCGAAAGGCTGGCCGTCTGGTATGCGGAGATCTCTCCGGCGGTGGTTCGCGTCGGCTGGGGGAGCGAAAGGAACAGGAACGGCGGCTCGGCCACCGCGGCGGTGATGGCGCTGCCCGCCGTCGGCGGCAAGTTCGGGGTCCGAGGCGGCGGCTATCTCCAGAGCAATTCGGGGATCTGGAGCGACCAAGTCGACGGCGCGGGGACGATCGCCGAGCCCGAGACCACGACCCGGCTGATCAACATGAACAAGATCGGCGAAACGCTGCTCACCGCCGAGCCGAAAGTCGAGCTGCTGTTCGTCTACAACTGCAACCCGGTGATGATCCTGCCGAACCAGGAGAAGGTGCTCGCCGGTTTCGCCCGCGAGGATCTGTTCACCGTCGTGTTCGATCCGTTCCTGACCGACTCGGCGCTTTGGGCCGACATCGTCCTGCCCGCGACGAGCTTCCTCGAACATGCGGAGCTGAATCGCGGCTACGGCGCCATGCTGCTCCAGGACGCCCCGGCGGTGGCCGATCGGGTCGGCGAGTCGCGCCCGAACTACGAGGTTTTCGGCGAGCTGATCGATCGGCTGGGCCTCGCGAAGTCGGGCGACGCGGTCACCCCGGCCGATCTGCGCTCCCGCCTGCTGCGGAATGCCAACGGCGTCGGCGAAGCGCTCGAACGAGACGGTGTGGCGTTTCCGCCGTTCGGGATGGGGCCAATCCAGATGGTGGACGAGCTGCCGCGCACCCCCGATCGAAAGATCCACCTGTTTCCCGCGGATCTCGACGCCGAGGCCCCTGGCGGTCTCTACACGTTCCTCGACAACCCTTCGAATCCGGGATTTCCGCTCACCCTGGTGTCTCCCGCGACGAGCAAAACGATCAGCACCAGCCTCGGCCAGTTGGTCAAGGAGCCCGCCGCGGTCGAGATGCACCCGGACGACGCCGCGGCCCGGGGGCTCGAACCGGGCGCTTCGGTGCGGGTCTGGAACGATCTCGGCGAGGTCCACTGCCTGCTGCGCGTGAACGCCGACCTGCGGCCGGGGGTCGCCTCTCTCGCCAAGGGGCTCTGGGCGCGCCACACGGCCAATGGCCGGACCGCCAACGCCCTCGCCCCCGATTCCCTGACCGATCTGGGCGGCGGCGCCTGTTTCAACGATGCCCGGGTCGAGGTCGCCTGGCGATCCCCGGTATCGTCCGGCTCCTAGCTTCTTCCATGCCCTCACGATCCTCGAACCCCGCGAGTCGCATCGGCCTGATCTTCCTGTCGGCCGCTCTCTTTCTCGTTCCAGCCGTAGGCTCCGGCGCCCCAAAGCCGATCTCGGCCGCGGAGCGGGCGGCCGCCGCTATGGTGATTCGCGCCTTCGCCCACGGTGAGCCGACGGCCGCCGCTTGGGCCGCCGAGGTGGCGCCGGATTCGCCGTTGGCGAAGCTGCCGAAGGACGAGCTGGAGGCCCGTCTCGGCGCGGCGGTCGGGCCGCTTTCCGGGGCCGTCTGGAACCTCTCGACGCCGCTCGCGCCGGCTCCTCTCGCTTCGACTCCCGCTCCGGCGCAGAGCTCCGGGGAAGCGACCGAAGAGGCGATCTTCCACGTCGAATACCCTTCGGGAATCGACCAGATCTTGATCCTCCGCCTGGCCCAGGACGCGACGGGAAAATGGCGACTGAACCAGCTCGCCACCTGGGCCGATCCGGGGGAGCCGGTCCTCGCGCCGCGCCTTGCCGCGGTCGGCGGACCAGACGACGCCGGATCGCCCGAGCCGGGCAGGGCCGAGCCCGGACCCTCCTCCCCGCGGGCGCCGCTCGTCGGGCTCGTCGTGCTGATTCTGGCCCTGGGAGGAACCGGTTTCCTCGCCTGGCGCCGGGGCACGATTCCCGCGCTGCTGCTCGCCGCCTGCGGTTCGTTGGGCGTTGCGGTCGGGGCGTTCTTGGCGGCGCGGGCGCTGCTCGATTCCGGGCAGGCGCCACCGGTGGTGGTCGTAGCCGAAAAGCCCGCCCCGGAGCCAGCCGACATCACCTGGAAGCGCGTCGCCGAGCTCCACGACGAGCTGTCCACCTCGGGCGATCCGACCGCGGCGCAGCTCTTCCTTCACCAACGGCGCCCGGGCAGCCCCGAGTGGGTGCGAATCGCCCTGGATCTGGCGCAGGCGCACCTCGGCGCGGGTCGGCTCGATGCTGCGGAGGCGACGCTGCGCGAGATCGACCGCGCGGCCCCGACGCCGCTCGCCGACGTTCTGCGCGCCCGGATCGCGCTCGAACGAGGGGACTCGGCCGGGGCGTCCCTCCTCTACCGCCAGGCCGCAAGCTCTCTGGTCGATTGCGACGCCCTGGCGCTCGAACGGCTGGATGCGCTGCTCCAAATGGGGGACGAGGAGCACGCCCAACTGTTGGTCGAACGCCTCTCGGGCGGCGGCAGCCGAGAAGCGACGGCGCACTACTATCAGGCCCGGCTGTTCGTTGCCCGGGGCGACACCGAGCACGCCCTGGAGAGTTTTCGCACGGCGTGGAAGCTCGCGCCGATCGACCGCGAATCGGCGATCGGCGATCCGCTGTACGTCTACCTGCTCAGGAAGGGCAACCTGCTCGGCTCGATGGAGCTGGCTGCCTCGTCCGAGCCGCGCCCGCTCGATTCCGGTCCCGGCTCGCTGCCGTTGGTTCTGCCGGCCGAGGTCACCGCCGCGGTGAGCGGTGGCGAGCTGTTGATCAACGGCGGGGGGGGCCAGTTGCGGATTTCGGGCGGAGGCGATCTGGTGCCCGAAGGGGCCATCCGTGAGGATGCGGTCACGCGGAGCCAAGCGCAGGAACGCGAGGTGTTGGACCAGCTCGATCCCCTCTCGCGCCAGCTCGCGACTCCCGCGGGGGTGGCTCGGCCCGCGCTCCGGCGGCGCCTCGACATCGCCGTCTCCGGTCTCGCGCGGAAGAACCGGTGGCAGGCGCTCCTCGACCTCACCGAGCCGCTCGCCGCCCGGCCGCAGAGCCTGCCGACCGCCACCGTTCAATTGCGCGCCGAGGCGCTCCTTCGGACCCGGCGCCCGAGCGAGGCGGCGGGGCTGCTCGTGGCATTCGCCAAAAGCGGCGGCGCCAGAAATCGCCAAGATCCCGCGCTTTACTATCGGCTCGGCCATCTGCTTTTGAAGCTCGACCAATTCGAGCTGGCGGTCCGGGCGATCCAGAAGGCCGAGCGTTTGAGCCCGTTTCCGGAGATCGGTTCGGAGATCCCGCGCATCCGCATGGACCAGCGGCTGGCGAGCGATTACCGCTCGATCGGTACGAGCCACTTCAAAATCCATTATCCGCGCAACCTGGAATCCCCCTATTTCGCCCGCTTGGGCGAGGTGTTCGAAAAGGAGTACCAGCGCCTGGGCCGCTGGATTCCGAATGCGCTCGAACGCCCGGTGGACATCAACCTCTACCCCTTCGCCGACTTTACCCGGCTCTACTCGCGAGGCGAATTCATCGGCCTGTTCGACGGCAAGGTCCGGCTGCCGTTCGCCGACGTCCAGACCCTCCACCCGGAAGTGATCACGGTGATGAGCCACGAGATCGGCCATGCACTGCTCGCCGCGGCGACTTCGGATTTCGCGCCACACTGGTTTCAAGAGGGATTGGCGCAGCACCTCCAGTCGGTCCAGGATCAGATCAACCCGCTGCCCGACTTCGAAGCGAGAGGGGTGCTCCTCTCTCTCCGCCTGCTCGAAGTGCCGCTTTCGACCCCGAGCGATCCCGACCTGCGCGGCGCCGCGTATGACATCGCCGCCTGGGCGGTTCATTTCATCGAGGATCGCTACGGCGTCCAGGGCATCCGAAGGATGATCGCGGCCTACCGGGACGGGCTGGACACCGACCAGGTGCTGGCCAAGGCGCTCAACACCGACGTCGCCACGTTCGACCGCGCGCTGTTGGCCTGGAGCAAGACCTCCGCCGGGGCCTCACACAGCTCGGCTCCGGTGCGCTACGACCTCGGCGAGGACAAGGCGCCCGAGCGGTTCACGATCTCGAACTGAGCCTTCGGGGCATGACGTAGCGGATGCCTACCCTCTTCGACGACCAGGATTCGCCGCCCGACCGATCGGCGGCGTCCTCAGAGCCCGGCCCGGGCTCGCCGCTTCCGGAGCGGATGCGTCCGCGCGTCCTCGACGAGATCGTCGGCCAAGAGGCGGTGGTCGGTCCGGACGGCTTCCTTCGCCGGGCGATCGCTTCGGATCGGGTACCGTCCCTGGTGTTTTGGGGGCCGCCGGGCTGCGGCAAGACCACGCTCGCGCGGGTGATCGCGGCGGCCACCGCCGCGCGGTTCGTGCCGTTTTCCGCGGTGACTTCCGGAATCAAAGAGGTCAAGGAGGTGATGGCCGAGGCGGCCGAGCATCGCCGCCGGACGGGCAAGCGGACCCTCCTGTTCGTCGACGAGATCCACCGCTTCAACCGCGCGCAGCAGGACGCCTTTCTCCCCTATGTCGAGCGCGGTGACATCGTGCTGGTCGGGGCGACTACCGAAAACCCCTCGTTCGAGATCAACGCCGCGCTCCTTTCCCGCTCGCGGGTGGTGGTGCTCGAACCGATCGGTGCCGAAGCGCTCAGCGGTCTGTTGCGCCGGGCGCTCGACGACCCGGAGCGTGGATTGGGCGCCTTGGGGCTCGACGCATCGCCCGAAGCGCTCGACTCGCTCGCCCAACTCGCTTCGGGCGATGCGCGCAAGGCATTGAATCTACTGGAACTCGCCGCCGCGGACGCGGTCGAGGAAGGCCTTCCGGCGCTCAGCGCGGAATCCGTCCGCCGGGTGGCGCAAAAGAAGGTTCTGCTTTACGACAAGTCGGGCGAAGAGCACTTCAACCTAATTTCGGCGCTGCACAAGTCGCTGCGCGAAAGCGACCCGGACGCCGCGCTCTACTGGCTCGGGCGCATGCTCGCAGCCGGCGAGGAGCCGCTCTACCTCGTGCGGCGGATGATCCGCTTCGCGAGCGAAGACGTAGGCCTGGCCGATCCGAACGCCCTGGTTCAAACGCTCGCCGCGGCCGATGCCTACCATCGGCTCGGCAGCCCGGAGGGGGAGCTGGCGATTTCCCAAGCCTGCCTCTACCTCGCCCTTGCGCCGAAGAGCAACGCGGTCTATGCCGCGACGGGGCGGGTCCGAAAGACGATCGAGGAACGCCCCGCCGAGCCGGTGCCGCCGGTGATCCGCAACGCCCCCACCCGCCTGATGGCGGGCTTGGGCTACGGCAAGGGATACGTGTACGCCCCCGAAACAGAAGAAGGAGTGGGGGGCCTCGACTGCCTCCCCGAAGCGCTCCAGGGTACCCGCTTCTACCAGCCGAAGGGCGAAGGCTTCGAAGCCCGCCTCAAGGAGCGAATGGAGAAGATTCGCGCGCTGCGGGAAGTGGTGCGCGGCAAGCGGGGATAGTATTCGCCGATGCCAACCCCCCGAGAGGTTCCTCCGGTCCGCCCGCGCGAAATCGTCAGCTGGGCGATGTTCGATTTCGCCAATTCGAGCTACACCACGATCATCGTCACGGTCGCCTACGGCGTTATCTTTTCCAAGCTGATCGCCCCGGTGGGTAGGGGCGATGCCCTGTGGGGAACCGCGATCGCATTGGGCAATCTGTTTGTTCTCCTGCTGTCGCCGATCATCGGCGCAGTGGCCGACGATTCGGGACGTAAGAAGCCGTTCCTGTTCGTTACCTATGCGACCTGCGTGGTCGGCACCGGACTGCTCTGGTTCGTAACTCCAGGGCACGTGATGCTCGGCCTGGTGCTTTTCGTCCTCTCGTTCGTCGGTTTTTCGTTCGGCGAAAATCTAAATGCGGCGTTTCTGCCCGAGATCTCGCGCCCGGACAACATCGGCAAGATTTCCGGCCTCGGGTGGGGGCTCGGCTACTTCGGCGGCCTGGGCTCGTTGGTGTTGGTGAGGCCGCTGCTTAAAGACGGCTTCGTGTTACCGAATCTCGCGAACCTGCGCCTCATTGGGGTCGCCACCGCCGCATTCTTCTTGGTTACCGCCATTCCGACGTTCGTATTCCTCAAGGAAAGGGCGCCGCGCGGTTCGGGCTCGCTCGCTTCCTACGTCCGCGCCGGGTTCGGCCGAGTTTCCGAAACCGCGAGTTCGATCCGCCGCTTTTCTGAGCTGGGCCGGTTCCTGACCGTGTTCTTCGTGTACTCCTGCGGTCTCTCTTCGGTGTTTGCGTTTGCCGGCATCTACGCCGAGCGGACCATCGGCTTTACCTCCGACGAGATGATCGTGCTCTTCATCCTGCTCCAGCTTTCGGCGGCGGGAGGAGCCTTCGCTTTCGGCTTCATCCAGGATTGGCTGGGAGCGGTCAATACGATCCGGATCACTCTCGTTCTCTGGGTTCTGGTTTGTATCGGGGTCTATCTGTGCGGCAACGGCGAAACCATGTTCTTCGGCCGGTGGACCGGCAAGCAATTCTTCTGGGGCGTCAGCATGTTCTCCGGGATCGCGATCGGCTCGCTCCAATCGGCCTCTCGCGGGCTGGTCGGGCTGTTTTCTCCTCCGGAGAAAAGCGGCGAATTCTTCGGTTTTTGGGGGCTCGCGGGCAAGGCGGCCTACATGGTGGGACCGTTCGTGTTCGGCTTGATCTCGACTACCGCGAGTTCCCAGCGGATCGCCATGCTGTCGACGGCGGGGTTTTTCCTGGTCGGTCTGTTCGCCATGCCTTTTATCTCCGAAAAGCGTGGTCGGGCCGCGGTGGTCGCCTGGCATGCGGAGAAGGCGGCGCAGGAAGCCGGGCATGCAGCCCAGGCCTGATCGGGTCGCCGCGTTTTCGCGCGGGTTGCTAGGAGTCTTCTTTCGCAGCGTCGACGTGGTCGGCGCGGAGCGCATTCCGCGCGACCGGCCGCTGCTCCTGGTCGCCAATCACGTCAATGGCCTGATCGATCCGGCGTTGATCCTCGGCCCCTTGCCGGTCTATCCGCGCTTCCTGGGAAAGAACACGCTGTGGAAGATCCCGCTGCTCCGGCCGTTTCTGGCGCTGGCGGGGGTGATTCCGGTCATTCGCCAGCAGGATGCGGCCGAAGGAACGGACGATCCGGCCGGCCGGCGGAGCGCGAACGACGAGGCGTTCGCCAAGGCCTACGAGCTGCTCGGGCAAGGCGGCGCGCTCGCACTGTTTCCGGAAGGCAAGAGTCACAGCGAGCCGGACCTCCAGCCGCTCAAGACCGGCGCGGCGCGGATTCTGCTCGAAGCGGAGCGGCGGAGGCCGGGGCTGGGGATACGGATCGTGCCGGTCGGACTCCATTTCGACCGCAAGCAGAAGTTTCGCTCCCGCGCCTTCGTGCTGGTGGGGGAGGCCGTCGATCCCTCGGCCGAAGTGGCCGCTTACCTTCAGGCTGGAGACGACACTCGAGAGCCGATTTACGCTCTCACCGAGCGGATCGACGAGGCGCTCCGCTCGGTGACGCTCAGCCTGCCCTCGTGGGACGAGGCGCGTCTGATCGCCCGCGCCGCCGAGGTTTGGGCGCGTCCCGGGCCGCACGAGGCGCCGCGCGGCCGGCCGCTGGACCAAGAGGTGCCGCTCCGGCGGGTGATCGCCGCGCGCTACCGCGAGCTTTCGGCCCGCGAGCCCGAACGGGTCGCCGAGGTGGCCAAGGCGGTGCGCGGGTACGATCGCCTCTTGTCCGCCTGTCGCCTTTCGGATGCGCAGGTGGCGACCGATTATCCGGCCTCGCCCGCCCTGCGCTTCGTCGCCGGCTCGCTCGGCCGGCTGCTCCTTCACCTGCCGCTCGCGGGAATCGGCATTCTGCTCAACGTACTGCCCTATCAGGTGGTGGGTTGGATCGCCCACCGGGAGGGACGGAAGGCGGAGGACCAGGAGGCGACCTACAAGCTGCTGGGTTCGATCGTCCTCTATCCTCTCTTCTGGGGAATCGAAGCGGCGCTCGCGGCCTGGGCTTTCGGCGGTTGGGGAGCGCTCGCGGTGGGGATCGCCGCTCCGCTCGCGGGCTGGAGCGCACTGCGCTTTTTCGAAGGGGGTTCCCGCTTCGTACGCGAGGCGCGGGCCTTCCTGGTCCTGCGCACCCGGGGTGACTTGAAACGAGAGCTACGCGAACGGCGGACCGAGGTGGTGCGCGGTCTCGAAGACCTGGCCGCGCGGGTCGGGGCGGACCGTCAGTCGCTGGTGAGCGGCACGTCGTAAGAATCGATCACCTGACCGAATCCGCTGGCGAGAGGCACCTGGCTCGACGGCGTGAGCGGACCCTCCGGCCAGGCATCTTCGATTTGCGTCAAAGCGGTCTTCACTTCCGGTCGCTCCTGGGGCGGATGGCGGCGAAACCAGCGCAGCGACTTCCGGTTCTTCGGATTGGAGAAGAATTCGCTTCGTCCGCCGTAGACGGCGAGCCGTCCCGCCTCGGTCCAGACGCCCAGCTCGTAATGGGGAGACAGGATCTCGCCTTCGTTAGTGTCGCGCAGAATCCTTTCGAGCCCATGGAAGTCGGTGAGCCATACCGTCGGTGACGGCTTGCCCTCGCGGAAGCGGGCAACGATGGCTTGGACTTCCGCGATCTCCGTTGGCGGCGAGAACGTGGAGCCGTGGTAGAACAAAACCCCGAGGCTTTGGGCGAACTGCTCGATCCGCTCCGCGTCTTTGGCCTCGATCGCGAGCCGCAGGTCGACCAGCGTGGCGCCGGACTGGAAGGCGACGACCGGATAGTTGGTCGAGTCGTCCTCGCCGCCCCGCGAGACGTCGAACGGTCCAAGTTTGTCGAGCAGCGGTCCCGGGATACCCAGCGAGGCGGTGAAGCTCTCGATCGGCCGCGGTTGAAGCGGCAGGTGGAGTTGGTGCCAAACCGCGTAACCCACGCCCACTACGAGCAACGCGGCGATCGGCAGAGCCCAAGTGCGGAATCCGCGCGCGAGCCTACCGGTCCCCTGTCCGGTCCTCTGCGCCCGCTCGAACGGCAAGACCGTGCGCCGGGCCTCTTGGCTCTCCTCGGTTTGGAAGCGCAGAGACTCGACGTAGATCTCGTAGCAGGCGGCGCAAGAGTCGAGATGGCCGGCCAGGGCCGGTCGATCGCTTTCCGGCAGGCGGCCGTCGAGATAGGCGGCGATCGATTCGAGCGCCGGATGCTCGGTCGAATTGCTATTTGCGGGTCGGTTTGGCCGGCTGTTCAACGACGGTTCTCCCGAGAACGAACGAGTGGTAGCTGCAAGATGAAGTGCGTCGTGCTCGCTCGGATTGGACGGACGTAGGTCGGGAAGTTCCCTTGTCGGGAGGATTTTTGAGAGCGAGTTCTCACGTCTCCTCCTCGTCTCGGCCGCCGAGGCGGATCACCCCTTCGACCTCTTCGGGGCGAACGCCGCGCGACAGAAGTCCGCGTTCCAAGGTAGCGAAGATCCGTTCGAACCGAGGGTAGAGCGCCTTTTGATCAAGGCCCGGACCTGCGGCGCCGGAGCGGGCGATCTCGGAGACTTTGAAGCCGTTTTCCATCCGGAGGCGGACGAGCAGCCGATCCTCGGCCGGCAGGGCGGCCAGTTCGTCGCGAAGTGCCGCCAGGATCTCCCGTTTGATCGCGAAGGCTTCGCTTTCTTCCAGCCGTCGATCCGGCTCCGACGTTAGCGCCGCCATGTTTTCAAGCGTTTCGTCCCCCTCCTGGCGGCGGCGGACCCTTTTGAGGGGGAGCCGGACGGCAATCTCTTCGATCTCCTTCCGGGTCAGGGTCGGAAATCGCGGCGCCAGCGTCCGCTCGCACTCGTCGAGAGAAAGGCGATCCCGCAGCCAAAGGTTTTCGAGCCAAACCGCGTGAGGCCCGATCCGCCGCGCCTCGGCCGACGGCTCCCAACTCCCCAACGCCTTTTCCCGCAAGTCGTGCGCCAGCCGTTGGATGCAGACCAGCAGGTAGGTTCCAAAGCTCGACCGGCCGCCGTAGGCGCGCAGTCGAGAATAGTCGTCCTCGATCAATTTCAGTCGGACATGGCCCCCCAGCTCCTCGACTTCATGGGCGGGGAGCCCCTGGCGTCGGCCGACATAGGCGACGATCCGCTCGATCCGCGGCAGAGCCGCGGTGAGCACCCCGGCCGGGTCGCGCACGATCTCGGCGACGACCTGCTCCGGGTCGAAAGAAGGATTCGAAGGACTCAAGCTATGGAGATCTTAGCGAAATCTCGGTTGAGCGGTGCAAACTTCGGTTTGCACGGCCGGGGGGCCCATCCTTCTCAGGGAGTATCGACCGAGCGCGAAGGGATATTCAGAGTGTAACCCTCACTCTCACACAACTCACGGAGGTCGCGAAATTTGTCCGCGAGGCTGTTGTGAGCGCGCCCTTTTTCGGGAATGGCGATCTTTCTTTTCGTCTTGTCGAGATATGGCGTCATCATGACCTCCTTAAAGATCGATTCTACCTACTACTCGGCCGCCTCCAGCGCCTCGCGGATCTCGGGATCGGTCGCGGCTTCGAGCAGCTCGGTCTTGTGGTCGCCGAGCTTCGCTCCGGAGGCGAGAAGGAGCTTTACGACGTCCAAATGTTTCTCGTTGATCGGCCCGAAGAGGAGCGGAAAGCCGCCCGGTGCGGCGTTCGGATCGGCTCCGCCTTGAAGCAGGATTTCGCACATCTCCAGCTGGCCGGTACGGGCGGCCTCGGCGAGCGGAGGAACGCCGTATTCGTTGGCGAGCTTGGCATCCGCCCCGGCTTCGACCAGTGCGCGGACGTACGAGGCCTCGCCGGTATCGACCGCTTCAAAGACGATCGATTTGCCGTATTCCATCGGCGGAGCGTTCTCCGCGTTCGGAATAAGCCCCGCGCCGAGCAGGGCTTCAAGAACCGCGAGCTGGCGCCGTTCGGTCGCGATCCAGAGGGCGGTCCGGTGGGTGCTGTTTGCCGCGGCAGGATCGATGCCGGCTTCAACGAACAGCACCGCATGCTCCGCGTCGCCGGTGGCGACGGCCTCTAGGAACGCGGCGGCGACAAACGCCAGGCCGTCTTTTTCCAGCTGAGCGCGCGCCGAGGCTTGGTCTGCGAGGGCGGGACGAACGGCGAGCAGCAGGGTGACGGCGAGCGGGAAAAGGGCGAGGGGGGCCTTCATCGAAATCTCCTGTGCGCGAGCCTTGGCGCCACATCGGTGGCGCGAGCGGACGGGCTGGAGACTATCAGGCTGCGAAGGGGTGCCGCCGTCCGACCTCTACAACCCCCAGGGCCTCGTCAAAGTCCGCGTTGCGGGGCCAGGTGGGGTGCAGATGTGGGTCAGCTCGCCGCCTCTCCATGCCAGGCTGTCGCGGGCGACGCGTCCACTCGCGAATTCGCTCGCACCTTCCGGGAATCTGCCGATGCT
>JBBRUC010000142.1:0-15290 GCA_038248205.1 Thermoanaerobaculia bacterium | reverse complement strand
GCTCGACCTGCAAGACCGCATCTCCGCCGCTCTCGAAGCGGCGGACGGCGCAGCTCGCTTTCGTGAGGATCTCTGGACCCGCGCGGAAGGGGGCGGCGGGCGAACCCGCGTGCTCGAAAACGGAGCGTTGTTCGAGAAGGCGGGAATCGCGTTTTCGCAAGTCACGGGAGACAACCTGCCGCCCGCCGCCTCCGCCGCCCATCCGGAGGTCGCCGGCCGGAGCTTCGAGGCGCTCGGCGTTTCGCTCGTTCTTCACCCCGAGAATCCGTACGTCCCCACCACCCACGCGAATATCCGCTTCTTCCTGGCGGAAAAAGAGGGGGCGCCCCCCGTCTGGTGGTTCGGCGGTGGCTTCGATCTCACCCCTTACTATCCGTTCGTAGAGGACGCCCGCGCCTGGCACCGGGAGGCGCAAGCCGCCTGCGCGCCGTTCGGGGACGACGTCTATCCCCGATTCAAGCGCTGGTGCGATGAGTATTTCTACCTGAAGCACCGGGGCGAAACCCGCGGCGTCGGCGGTCTTTTTTTCGACGACCTGCACGCCTGGGGGTTTGTCCGCTGCTTTGAGTTCCTGCGCGCGGTGGGCGATAGCTTCTTGACCGCCTACCTGCCCGTGGTCGAGCGACGCCGGGCTCTTTCTTGGGGTGAGCGGGAGCGCGCGTTTCAACTCTTGCGCCGCGGGCGCTACGTCGAATTCAACCTGTTGTTCGATCGCGGCACCCTGTTCGGCATCCAGTCGAACGGCCGGACCGAATCGATTCTCATGTCGCTGCCGCCGCAGGTCTCCTGGGCTTACGACTGGGTACCCGAGGCGGGCACCCCCGAGGCGGAGCTGATCGACTACCTGCGGCCGCGCGATTGGCTGGGGGAGGAGAAGGACTGATGCAATCTCTCTGGTCGGACAAGCAAGCGAACGCCGCGGTCGAGAAATGGTCGACGGCGGGCGAGGACGTGGCGCTCCGGGTCTACACCTCGCGGCTGATCGGTGCCGAGGCCGACCTGGTGCTCCATGGCGGAGGCAACACCTCCGTCAAGACCACGTTTCTCGATCCGCTCGGGACACCGATCCCGGCGATCCACGTCAAAGGTTCCGGCTGGGATCTCGCCTCGATCGAGCCCGCGGGGTTGCCCGGGATGGATCTCGAAGCGCTCCGTCGCTTGCGCGCGCTCGATGCGCTTTCGGACGAGGCGATGGTCAACCAGCAGCGCATCCGACTGTTCGACGCGGGATCGCCTACCCCTTCGGTCGAGACGTTGCTCCACGCGTTTCTGCCCGCAAAGTTCATCGACCATTCGCATGCCGACGCGATCCTCGCGCTCACCAACCGGCCGGACGGGGCCGAGATCGTCGCCGACCTGTTCGGACCGGCGGTGCCGATCGTCCCCTACGTCATGCCCGGCTTCGCGCTGGCGAAATCCGCCGCTGCGTTCGCCGAAGCAGCGATCTCTGCGGGAAAGGCCCCGATCGGCT
Source organism: Thermoanaerobaculia bacterium (assembly GCA_038248205.1). Taxonomy (GTDB): domain Bacteria; phylum Acidobacteriota; class Thermoanaerobaculia; order Multivoradales; family UBA5704; genus DASYKS01. The sequence goes on along the minus strand of JBBRUC010000142.1, from coordinate 13,819 downwards.
TGGTTCTTCTCAAGCACGGTCTGTTCACTTGGGGAGAGACCGCCCGCGACAGCTACGAGCGGCACGTCGAGCTGGTCGACCGGGCCGAGCGCTGGCTCGCAACCTCGCGCCGACGGGCGATCTGGATCGAGACCGCCGTCGATTCCATCGCGGCGGAAGCCGCCGCCGCGCTCGTCGCGCCGATCCTGCGCGGGCGACTCGCGGTGGCGACGACCGACCCCGATCGACCGTTCCGCCGTTTCGTGCTCGATCGCCGGGCGAGCCCGGAGATCCTTGAGATCGTAAACGCCGCCGAACTCGGCGAGATCGCCGATTCGAATCCGCTCACCCCCGACCACACGATCCGCACCAAGCCGCGTCCGCTGTTGATCACGCCGCCCGAAGAGCAAACGGCGAAGGCCTGGACGCAAGCGATCTCGGCCGCGGTGGAACGCTTCGCCGTCGACTACCGTGCCTACGTCGAACAGGGAATCGCCGCGCGCGGCCCGAAGAAACCGCTCGATCCGGTGCCGCGCGTCGTGCTGATCCCCGGAGTCGGCCTGTTCGCGGTCGGGGCCTCCCGGAAGGAGGCGCGGATCGCGGGTGACATCGCCGAGCACACGCTTCGCACCAAAGGCCTTTCGTGGGAGACCGGCGCGCTCTACGAGGGGCTGCCGGACGTCGATCTGTTCGATCTCGAATATTGGAGCCTCGAACAGGCGAAGCTCGGCAAAGGAACCGAAAAGCCGCTCGCGCGCCAAGTGGCGGCGATCACCGGGGCGGCCGGCGCGATCGGCCGGGCGATCGCCGCGAAGCTGCTCGAAGCCGGCGCCCACGTCGCTCTGCTCGATCTCGACCTGGCGGCAGCCGAGTCTCTTGGCGCGGAGCTGGCCGCCAAGTTCGGCGGCGCGGCGGTTGAGGCAATCGCCTGCGACGTGACCGACGAGGCCTCGACCGTCGCGGCGTTCGACGAGGTCTGCCGCCGCTTCGGCGGGGTCGATCTCGCCGTGCCGAACGCGGGGATCGCCCGCTCGGCGCCCCTCTCCCAGCTCACTACCGAGGAGTTTCGTCGCGTGATGGAGGTCAACACGACGGGCGTTTTCTTGACGATCCGCGAAGCCGCCGCGCGCATGCGGCTCCAAGGGACGGGCGGCAACCTGGTCATCATCTCGTCCAAAAACGTCATGGCCCCTGGGCCTGAGTTCGGTGCCTACAGCGCGTCGAAAGCCGCCGCGGCGCAGCTCGCCAAAGTCGCCGCCCTAGAGCTGGCCGCCGAGGGGATCCGCGTCAACTCGATCGCGCCGGACGCGATCTTCGGCACCGGCGAAACCCCCTCCGGCCTGTGGGCCGCCGTCGGCCCCGACCGCGCCCGAGCCCGTGGCATGGCACCGGAAGACCTCCCCGACTTCTACCGCCGCCGCAGCCTCCTCCAGACTCCTCTCACCGGCGAGCACGTCGGCAACGCCGTGGTCTTCTTCGCCGCGAACCTGACGCCGACCACCGGCGCGACCTTGCCGGTGGACGGCGGGTTGGCCGCGGCGTTTCCGCGGTAGGCGGCGGCGAGAGAAAGAAGCGACTAATTGCCCGGCGGCGGATCACGCTCGATGCAGACGATGCAACGGTATTCGTACACACCGTCCTCTCGCCACATCCCGGGGGCTTTTTCGAAACAGGCGGTCTTTTGCACGAAGGTGATGCTGCAAGGAGACTCCTCGCAATCGATCAGCGAATTGAGCGTGGCAATCAAGTCGTTGTGCGCCGCGGTGCAGTCCGAGCCCAGCCCCCATATCCCCGTCGTAGGCTCTGTAGTGTAGACCGGTAGAGCGCAGTGGCAGCCTGCCGCCGCCTGGTGGGGCACGACAACTGCGATTGTGGTGGCAAGGCCGAAAGCGAAAAGCAGCAGATTCTTACGCTTCATCACTGTCTCCCCTACTAAGCTGAAGTTTAGGCGGATGGTCGCGCTTGGCGGAACCCGAATTCCGATCAGCTATAAATGCCAGCCTGCCTCTACCAGAGATGGTGATTCAACGAAGCAAATCGTGACAGACTTTTAACATCACAGGAATACCGACGTAGAGGTAGGGGCTGAAGACGAACGACGATCTACTTTTTCCCCCGCGACGCGGCCGACCTTACATCCTTAACCTAAGCTTGACCTCCCGTTGAAGACTTGGGGCCGCGCGCCAATCTACGATGACTCTCGACAAAGGGGGTCGCCGGTCGGTGGCCCTGCCGAAATGACCAAGGAGAAAGCTCATGAAACGTTGGATGTTCCTTACTGCCGCTGCGATATTGGTATTGCCCCTCGCCATCGCCCACGCCGACGACGCACAAAAGGGGATGGGCCGTCACCATGGAGGCCCAGGGTTTGGCCCGGGTGCGGGACATCGGATGGCCTTTCGGGGCGACGGCGAGATGCCGTCGATGGTCGAGCACCTCGCCAAGAGGCTCGATCTTACCGAGGATCAAAAGACCTCCGCTCTCGCGCTGGAAGCCAAGATGAAGGCGTCCATGGAGCCGATCCACGCCGACCTGATGCGCGTTCACGAACAGCTCGACCAGGCCCTGGAGAGCAACGCACCGGCCGCCACGGTGGGAGCCCTCGCGATCGAAGGACACCAGCTCCGCGAGAAAGCCGAAGCAGCTCGTACCGACTTCCAGACCCAGCTCCAAGAGCTTTTGACCGCTGAACAGCGCGAAAAGCTCGCCGCCCTCCACACGGAGATGCGTTCCGGACCCCACGGCCGCCGTGGTCACCACGGTCGCCACGGCGAAATGCCCCCGGCGGACGAGGAGTAAACCCTCCTCACCAAGCGCGCCGCCTTCCAATTCTTGAGAGGGCGGCGCCTTTTGGTGGGCACCATCCCCCTACCGTGCCCCCGGCGCCTTACCTTTCTCCTTCGAGACCGCCGCCGGTGCCGCTTCCGGCGTCACCACGTAGTCGGTGAACTCGGCGACGCTGTCGGTCTTGGTCCAGAGGCCGACCTTGCCTGAAACCGGCGCTTCGAGGGTTCGTTCGAACAGGTGCTCGCCGTCGTACCAGGCTTCGAGCAGGGTGCCGTGGACGGCGATCTTTAAGGTGTGCCACTGCTTCATCGGGATCGCTCGGTTCGGCGCGCCTCGCTGGACGAAGCTGCGCTTGCCGTTTTCGAACTTCCAGAGCACCAGGTTGTCCTCTTTGGCGTTCACGCGCACCGCGAGGTAGTCGCCGTTCGGCTTGAGGTTGAACAGAATGCCCGCGCACTGGTCGAGCACACCGCCGAGGAGGCGAAAGCGGAGTTCGATCGAGCCATCGTGGAAATCGGCAACGTCTTGCGAAACGGCATAGGGAAAGTAGGCGAAGGCCTTGACGTTGTCGATGAACTCCTCGTGCCGCGAACCGTAGATCGCGCGCGCCTTGTCGGCGAGACCGCCGGCCGGCTGGCCGTTCTTCCAGGTCCGGCCGTCGACCAGGACGACCGGCTTGCCTTCCTCCTTGGCGATCGACCAGTCGCCGACCATCGGCAGGAACCGAACCGGTTCCGTACCTTCCTTCTCTTTTGAAAGGTCCACCCGCACGGGCTCGTTCTCCGCCTTCTTCGGCGCGGGTTCGATCGCCGTTTTGGCCGGCGGTGCGCCGAATGCCGGAATCGTCAACAGAGCCAGGAGCGCGGGAAGGGCGAGCAGGGCGGGTCGGTTCATTTCGATCTCCAGCGGCCGCGGAAGAAACACGTCAGGCCCGCGGCCAACGGCCAGGCGACGTAGAACAGGGGGGCCGCGCCGGGGGCGGCGGCAAGGGCGAGGGGATAACCGGGGTAGGCGGTGTCGGGATCGGCGGAATCGGCGGAATCGGCGGTCGGCGGGGCAATCCCCGCCAGCTCATAAATTTGGGCCAGAACGATCGGCTCGGTGGTCGAGCGGAGCATCGCGCTTTTCTCGCCCACCTGGTACCAGACCTCGCCGTAGCCTTCGCCGTCGAACAGGCCGGAGCGGCTCTCGGCTTCGAGCGCAACGGCAAAATCGGGTAGCACCCGGCGAAGCTTCGCCAAGACGTTTCGTTCGAGGTCGGTCAGCCGTGGATCCTCCGCCGCCAGGTTCGCGCGGACGCGGACCGGCTGGGCGATCCGCGCGAGGGCCGCCTCGTCGGCGCGCGGAAAGGAGTTGCGGCGGTCTTCGGCGAGATCCCAACCGGAGCGTATCGAGGCCGCCGCGCCGATCGCGCCCACCGCGAGGAGGACCGCCAGAGCGGCGCGGAAATGGCGCTTCGTCGGCCCCGCGAAGGGATCGATCTCCGCCGCGGCGAAGGCGATCGCCCCCAAGCTCGCGGCGAGGAGGGCCAGGATCAAGGCGAGAGGCAACTCCCCTTGCTCGAATCGACGCAGCGCCGCCGCGGGGGTGAAGCGCGCGGCCTCGGCGATCCAACCGGAGCGGCCGGCGGCGACGAAGTCGAGCGCCCACCCTCCCACCGTCAAACCGAGTGTCGCGATCGCCGCGCTCGCGCTCGATCGGCAGACCGCGGCGGCGGCGAACGCGAGGCCCACGGCGAGCAGCGCATGGAGGAGATGCCCCAGGAGGACGTTGGCCGTTTCGGGCCAGGCAAGATGCCCGCCGTAGGAGTGCCAGAGCGCGAGCGCCAAGAGCCCCGGAACCGCGGCGAAAAGCCCGCCGAGCCCCAAGACGCCGAGCTTGACCGTCAGCCGTGCTGGAAGCGAAACGGGTGTCTGGGCGAGCAGCAGCGCGGCGCCGCTTTCGCGCTCGGCGGCGAGCAGGCGGATCGCCACGAACGGCAGCAGAAACGTGACCGCGAGGTCATAGGCGCCGAACGTCGGCACGACGATCCCGTCGAGCGGCGAGAGCCCTTGGGCGAGCGCCGCGGGGCCGCCTCCGGCGCCGCTCACCTCACCGTAGGAGGCGACCGCGGTCGCGAACGCCTGGCCCACCAGCGGACCGATCATCGCGAGCAGCAGCCAGAACGAGCGCGCGGCGAGCAGCTCGCCCAAATCGAGGCGGAAGAGCGCCGCGATCGGCGACTTGCGGCTACGTGAGGGCAAGAAACACCTCTTCGAGCGACCCCTCGAGGCAACCGGCGCGCCCGCGCAGGGCGTCGAGCGTTCCTTCGCCTGCCACCTTGCCGTCCGAAAGCATGACGAAACGGTCGCAAACCCGGCCGGCGTCGACCAGTTGGTGGATCGAAAGAAAAAGGGTCCGCCCCGCCGCGGCCACCTGCCGGAGGAGCGTTGCGACGTCGCGCGTCTGGCGTAGATCGAGACCGTCGAACGGCTCGTCGAGCAGAACCAGCGGCTGCGGAGAAAGGAGGGCGAGCGCGAGCAAAAACCGCTTGCGCTCGCCTTTGGACAGCGCCCCGGCCACCGAGCCGCGCAACCGGGAAAGGCCGAGCCGCTCGATCAAGGCGTCGAGATCCGGCCCTTGATTCCGTGCCTCGGAGGCCGACCAGAGGTCGCGCCAGCGAAAAAGCAGTCGGTCGATGCGCTGCTCGGGCCAGGGGAGAATGCCGTCCGGCAGATAGAACAGCAGATCGCGGCGCCCCGGGGGCGGCAGCACCCGCCCCACCCCGTCGGCCACCCGGCCGGCGTCCGCGGGGAGCAGGCCGGCCAGGCAGCCGAACAGGGTGGTCTTGCCCGCGCCGTTCGGCCCGACCAGACCGAGCACCTCGCCCGGCCGGACCGAAAAGCTCACGCCGTCGAGCACGCGCCGCCGACCGTAGCTCTTGCCGAGCCCGGCGACGGCGAGCAGCTCTGGCGCCGCGATCGTCACGACGCTAGAAACGCAACCTGGCGCCGAGCTGGAACTGCCTTCCTGGATCGACGTTCGCGATTCCTCCCAACTCGGAGCCGAAAGTCGCGAGCGGCTGGCCGTCCGCGGCGTTGCCGTAAACCGTGTTGCGGCCGACCACGTTCTCGTGGTCGGTGACGTTGTAGACCTCGGCCCGGAGGGTGAGCGTGGTGCTCCCCGTGATCCGGAAACCGCGCTCGACGAACAGAGTCAGGTCGTAAAGATCGTCGCCGCGGAAGGCGTTCCTGCTGATCACGTGGCCGTCGATCACCGGGCGGTCGGCGTTCGAGCCGTCGCCATTGTTGTCCGCCCCGGTCGTCGCGTTGTACGGCCGGCCGGTGGCGTAGGTTCCCACTCCCCCGGCGACGAAGCCGAGCGGCAGGTGGACCGAACCCGAGAGCACCAGGCGGTGCCGCTGGTCGAGGTTGCTGTCGCCGAACTCGGAGCCGAGCAGGCGGGCATCGCTCGGGTCGCCGCCCGGCGCGTCGGATTCGAAGTTGTTGCGGGTATGCGACAGGGTGTAGGACAGACGAAACGCGCCGCCCCCGGCAAATCGCCGATGCAAGTCGAGCTGCAACGCGTCGTAGCGGCTCTCCCCCTGGTTGACGGTCACCAAGATGCGCCGGTAGCCATTGGCCGTCGGGACGATCGGCCGGGTGAGATCCGCCGCCGCGGCCGAGCGGGTCTGACCCGGAGCGGTACGAACGAATGCCGCCGGGGCGTTCAGGTCGAGGTTGCGGTCGATGTCGGTGGTCACCGTGTGAACCACGTCGGCGCTTACGAACCAGCCGGCTCCCAGGTCGCGCTCGACCCCGAGCGTCGCCTGCTCGGTCTTCGGATTCTTCAGCTCGTCAGGGTAGCCCGAAAGGCGCGAGACGTCGAAGAACTGGTTGTAGTACGAGGCGCGGCCGGGGCGCACGGTGATGTCGCGCGGCGGCAGCACGGCGCCCGGCGGGAAGGCCGGCAGCGGTGCGAGCGAGGTCGGAAAGCCGAGCTGGCCCGGCGCGGCGCTGAAGTTGAAGAAGCCTTCCGGACCGCCGAGCTCCCAGCCGGCGACGATGTTGGCGCGGATCTCGGAGTAGTAAATGCCGTAGCCGCCGCGGTAAGTGGTCTTAGCCGACTTGCCCGGGGTCCAAGCGAAACCGAGGCGCGGCGAGATGTTGTCGGTCGCGTCGGTCAAGCTCTGGCGGTCGTAGCGCAGGCCCAGATTCAACACCAGATCGGGACGGATGCGGTAGTCATCCTGAACGAACAGCGACCAGAGCGACTCGCTCACCCGGTAGTCGACGTTGCCGAATCCTTGGGTGAATCGCTGCACGTCGGCGATCGTCAAGGCCGAGGTCGGGATCGACGGCGAAATGCCGGTCTTGAACGTGAACTGACCGAGCACGAACGGCGAGCCGAACTCCTGACCGTTGCCGCCCGAGCGGGAGCGGACGTAGTCGCCGCCCGCCTTGACCAGATGGTCGCCCAAGGCAACCGAGAGCGTATCGGCGAACTGGACCTGGCGGTTGGTGAGCCGCGCGGCGCGCGACTCTCCTTCGGTGGAAACGCCGGGGCGGACGAACTGGGTGGACGGATTGGCCGGCTCGAACTCGGTGATCGGATCGCCGTTCTGCCACACCAGCCGCGCGTCGTTCGAGGCGTTCGTGCCCACCACCCAGCTTTCCGCCAGCTGCACCGCCTCCGCCGTGCGGCGGAAGGTGCGCGCGGCGCTCGGCTGGGCGATGCCGCCCACCGCGTCGGCCGGGTTGGTGTCGGTAAAGCGATCGAGGTTGGCGCGGACGACGAGGTGATGGGAGGAGGACAAATCCGCGTCGACCCGGCCGAACAGGAGCGACTGGCGATACTCGCCGGTGAACACGCCGGGCGCGAGCGCCGAGGTGATCACCGAGTCGCGATCCTGCCGGTTGTACTCGCCGCCGAACGAGTAATACGCCCGGTCGGGAATCAACTGCCCGCCGAGGAAGAGGCTCCCCTGCCACAGTTCGTCCGTGGCGTCCTGCTGGGTGATGGGGGTCTTCGACTGAAGGCCGCCGGGCCGCGCGGTGAGGTCGAAGTCGCCTTTGAAGTCGCGGGTTCCGGCGCGGGTGACCAGGTTGATCGCGCCGCCGGTCGTCCGGCCGTACTCGGCCGAAAAGGCGTTGGTCAGGACCGAAAACTCCTGGATCGCGGCGAGCGGCACGTTGGTGAAGATCGTCTGGCGGCCCCACGAGTCATCTGCACTGCTGCCGTCGATCACGAAGGTCGCCTGGCGCCGGCCGCCGCCGTCGATCACGAACAGGGTGTTGTTCAAGAACAGATCCCCGGTACCACGGGCGGACCGGACCGCAGAGGAAAGCAGCGGCAGCGAGGTCACTTTGCCGCCGAGGATCGGGGTCTCGGCGATCCGCTCGGCGTCCATCCGCATGGCGATCTGGGGTGAGTCGGCGCGTACCCCTTCGGTCGTACCGTAGACGGTGATCGCGTCCTCGACCGGTTCGGGCCGAAGGACGGCATCGACCGTCGCGGTTCCCCCGGCGCGCAGGCTCAGGCCCGACCGCTGGTCGTTCGCCAGGCCCTCGTGGGCGAAGGAAACCTGGTAGCTGCCGGTGAGCGGCAAATCGGAGATCGCATAGGCGCCACCGGAATCGGTGGTGATCGTGCGGGAAAAGCCGGTGTCGGTGTTGCGCACGGTGACCGTGACGCCCGCGATCGGGGCGCCCGACTCATCGACCACCCGACCGCGCAACGCGCCGGTGCCTGGGGTTTGCGCCGCCACGGGCAAGGAAAGTACGAAGGGAACCAACAGGAGGAGGAAGGCGAGCGCGAGGCGCGGAATGCGCGCCGCGCCGCTCAAGCGGTAGATCGACATGAAGGGCGTCCTTATCTGAAACTGCGGCACCGCCCGAGCGCATCCGGGGTCGATTCGACCCGATTTGAGAACGCGCATCCGGGCGGTACGACCGCCGAAAATGAACCAGCTTTGCGATCTCGGGGAAACCCGAAGACCGCGCTTAGATTCCGTCGGGGCCGGCGGACGCCGTCAAATACGCAGGGGAGACATCAGCGGCCTCTTCTCTAAGAGGTTCGAAGCGGCCGTATAGCAGGATGACAGTAGGAGAGCGGGACGCATCGTCCGCGCGCGAACGGCAGGGCGCGGCGCCCCCTCCGGAACCGGGAGTTCCGCGAGATTCGATTCGTTCGAATCCGGCAGAACGAAAGGTCCGGCAGGTTGCGATTCGAGCCCCGCGAGCGCCGGGGCATCGGCTTCGCTACCGGCCACCGCCCGCTCCAGCCACCACAGCTCGCCGTCGATGATCCGGATCGATCCGGAGGGATGGTCGATCTCGGAGGGCGCCTTGGCGGAGGCGAACGAGGAGATGGCAAACGGCGCGCTCTCCCCCACCTCGATCTCGTGGCCGTGTACTTTCGCCCGCAGAGCCAGCCGCGCCTTGTCGGAGGGCAGCCGCGGTACGCGCCACACATAGGTGGCGGCATTTCCGGGAAGCTCCCGGGTCAAACGGACCGCGAATCGCCGCCCGCCATCGACCGACAGCAGAAGCTCCATCTCTTCCGCCGCCGGAGCACCCGCCCAGCGGACGACCACCTCATCCCCGGCGGAAAGCGTCGCCCCCGCCTCCGGATAGGAGAAACGAGCGCCCTGCGAAAACGCCGGCAGCGCGGCGAGCCACAGGCAGGCGGCGAGTAGAGAGCGAGAAGCCACGATGTCGAGAGCCTAGGCAAACCCAGGCCGACCGTCAAATCAGCAAACGGTGTGACCACGGGCTGGCGTGGCTCCCCGTATTCGGCAGGTAGTCGAACCCGCCGCCGCTACCCACGCTGACCGAACCATTGCTGGCGTTGCGAATCTGGGCCTTCGGGACCCAGTTCCGGAGATCTCGGACCTACGTCCGCAACATTGCGACCGGGTCCGAAGGTGTCGGAACCAAGGTCCGCAACACAAGGACCCCTGTCCCGACAACCCGGACCCCGGTCCGCACCTTCAAGACCGAGGTCCGGACCTTCGCGACTCAGTCTCCGAAGGTTCGGACCTTGGTCTGAACTCCTATGACCCAGGTCCGGACGAGTCAGATGCAGGTCCGGTCCTCCCAGACCTACGTCCGAACCTTCCGGAACGCGGTCCGGACCGTCGGGAACCGAGTCGGGATGATCGCGACCTGGTTCCGAATGTCTCATTCCCAGGTCTATGCACTCGGGAACCCTATCTGCGTCCCCCGCCTCTGGAGTTAGAATTGAGGATTATGGCGACTCCACTATTCGACTTCAGCCACCTCACCCCGCCCGAACGTGAGCAACTCGCCAACGATCTCTGGGAAAGCCTCGCGGATGAGCCGGAGGCGCTTCCTCTTACCGATGCACAAGCCGAAGAACTCGACCGTCGCCTGGCGGCCTACCGAGACGATCCGAATTCCGCGATGCCCTGGCGCGAAGTTCTCGAAGAGCTTGAAAAAAGCGCGTGACATCTGCCCTCCTCGTTTGGCCCGAAGCGCGGGCCGATATCCGAGAAGCGCGCGAATGGTACGACGAAAGTCGGCCGGAGCTGGGCCGGTAGTTCTTGGCCGCCGTCCGCGAAGTGCTTGAAGCGATCGAGAAATCGCCTCAGCGATTTCCTCGTGTTCGAGGTGAAGTCCGCAGAGCGCCTCTCCGTCGGTTCCCCTACGGAGTTCTCTACTTCCCGGGCAACGGGTCCAACGGGCCGATCGTCCTCGCGTGTTTTCATGCTCGGCGCGATCCCAAAGTTTGGCAGGCTCGGTTGATAACGCACAGGTGAAAGACTTAGGTTGCTCGCCGAAGCGGCGGCCCCAAGACCTTCCCCGCCCCCCTCGTAGCACCATTTCATCATGACTTTCAAGGCTCGCGTACGCGAAGGCCTGCGCGTGGTCGACGAACCGACACAGCTCCACGAAGGAACCGCGGTTGATCTTCTTCCTCTCGACCCGGGTGACTGGCTCGACTTGAAGAGATCCTGGGGCGTTGCCCCAGGCTGGAATCGGACCGCGCCTTTGGCGCTGGCTCTTGGTGCAAAATCCTGTTTCGCGATTCCAAGCCGATATACTTCAGCCATGCGGTCCGTTGCCGACGATCTGCGAGACGAGTTGCGGGAACAGGAGAAGCAGCTCCCGTGGGAGGAGCGCGTGCAGCTGATCCTCCGACTGGGGGAACGTGCCCTCGCGGTCTATGCCCAGGCGAACGGAGTCGATCGCGAGACAGCTCTTCGGGAATTCCAGCGCCGCCGCCAAGCGGGCCGACGGCCGTCGAAGTGCATGTCCGAGATCATCGGATGAGCCTTCTTGATCAGGTCACGGAAACCTTGGGCGCCGCAGGAATCCCTAACGCGTTGATTGGTGCCATGGCTCTTGCCGCCTATGGCGTCAACCGCTCGTCCGCCGACATCGACCTTCTGGCGGCCGACGCGCGATGCTTGACCCGGGAGCTATGGATCGGTTTGGAAAGCCGCGGAGTCCAAGTTCGAATCCGCAAGGGGGAGAGGGGGTTCTAATCGCGCCTTTGGCGCTGGCCTCTGCGATGGGTTGGCAGGTTGGGTTGATCGCGAACAGGTGAGCGACCGTAAAACCAGGCCCGGCATCGGAATGGTATTCTTACCAAGTATTACCGGAGGTTCCATGACGACATCGGTTACCAGCAACGGCCAGGTCACCATCCCAAAGCCGGTGCGGCAGCAACTGGGTATCCGCCAGGGCAGCCAAGTCGAATTTTCTCTGGTTGGTGATCATGCGGAGCTTCGAGTGCGAAGCTCACCCGCCGAGGTGCCGGTCAGCGGATTTGGCATTCTGACCAGCCGTAAGCGCACCGTTCCTGCGGATTTCGACCCCGTCAGCCTCCTGAAACCGTGATTGGGCTGGACACCATCGGGATATTGCCACGGGTGATGGCGCCATGACTCTCAAGGCTCACGTTCGCGACGGCAAGCTCGTGGTTGCCGAGCCTACAGAACTCCCTGAGGGAACCGGGTAGAGCTGTTACTACTCGATCCGGGCGACGCGCTCGACGCGGAAGACCGAGAGGCCCTTCACCGAGCCCTGATCACCTCCCAGGAAAATGTAGACGCGGGCCGTCGCTTCGATGCCGAGGAGGTTCTTCGGGCAGATCGTCTTCGGCCAAGAATGACCTGGGAAGACTTGAAGGCCATGACTCGGGAGCCGTGAAGCCAGGCTGGAGATGCCGAAGCAGGTTAGGATTCGGTGAGGGAGACGACCATGAGCTACGAGCTGACGATCGAATACGGGGACGACGTTCTTCTCAGCACAGGTCTGAGCCGGAGCGAGTTCGACCACGAGGCCGCGCTCCTGCTCGCAGGTAAGCTTTACGAGCTTGGCCGCCTCAGTTCGGGCCAGGCGGCCAAGCTATGCGGCAAGGGCCGAGTCGATTTCCTGCTCTCCTTGCCCCGGATAGGGATCTCGATCTCGAACCTTCGCCCCGAAGATGCTGAGCCTGAGTTGAGATTCCTGCAAAGTGCCTGAGCGCTTAGTTCTCGATACTGGCCCGCTGATCACTTTGGCCCGCATCGACTGCTTGGACATTGTAGGCAATCTCCCCTACGAGTTCCTCTGTCCCGAAGAGGTCCGTCGAGAATTGGATGAAGGGGAAGTGGCCGGACATCCGCGGGTCGCGCCCGGATGGCTCTCTGTTCTGAAACTGTCTTCGTCGATACACCCGGCGGCGGTCTTTGCTCTCGACGAAGGGGAAGCTGCTGTGATCCAGCTCGCCTTGGAGTTGAAGTTTGGGATCGCAGTGATCGATGAATGGAAGGGTCGTCGTGCCGCCCTGGCCGCTGGCCTGGAAGTCACAGGTTCTCTCGGACTTCTCGGCCAGGCGAAGCTCCGTGGTTTGATCCCTGCGATTCGACCGCTGATCGAGAGAGCGGTGGCAGAAGGGATTCGGTATCACCCGGACCTGGTTCGTGCCGTCCTCACGACCATCGGCGAATGAGAAGAGAACGAAGGTCTCGCGACTTTTGGGGACAGAAGCTGAATTTCGTTGAGGATACTCGCCTACCAGGCGGCAACCTTATCCGCGCGGAGCTGGGAGGCGGAATAGTTACTCACACGCCCCATATTCTTGGCGGACGTTAGCTTCTAGCACTTCCTGTCAGGCTCAATAAGGATGCCGTTCGGACAGAGCGCTTGGAATCGTTTGTTCATCGCACTGTCGTTTGATGCTCACCCTCTCGCGAGCAGGGCGACCACAAGGTAATCAAGGTCGGCGCGCTCGTTCTCGAGCTTCGCCATGCTCGGAACATTCACATTCATGCCGTACTTGGAGAAGAGTTCGACATCAGCGATCAGATGTACTTGGATATACCTGAAGACTGCCCACGTCCGGCCGACTATTGAGGCAGGAGGAAAATCTTTCGGCGCCACTGCTTTGTAAAAACTCCTGACTCCTTCTATGTTGCACGCTACGTCGTGACGCAACTCTTCGATCGGTGCTCGATCCTGTCCGGGTAGATGCCCTCTCAGGACGGGGAAGATTTTCACGATTAGCTTGGCTCGCTTGGCGAAACTTTCCGCCTTCGTCGTCAGATCCTCTTCCCATTTACGAACTGTCGAGAGTTGTAGTCGGGTCATCTCGTGATTGCCGCTCGCCAGACCGGGATTAAAGTTATAAATGGCATCCAGCCGATGATCCCAAAGAGGGCTGACTGGCCGTCGATTCGTGTTCTCAAACTGAATGAGCATACCTACCGGAGGAAGTAGCCCAACAGGGTTATCCGCCGATGGAAATTTTGCAAAACTGAGCGCGCGTGTTTTTTGGTCATCATGAGTCAATTCAAAAAATAGTTCTTCCGTCATGAGCGCTTGATATTGATCGCACACTGCCCTCACCTGCTTGCCACTTGCTGTGCGAACAAAACTCTTGTCGAGAACGATAGGCAGCCTGTCTCGGGCAGCTCCGCGGGCTTGCTGTTGTCGATTCATAGTGCGGAGATTTCTTCTATCAGTAGTGTCCGGTTAGAAGTCGAATAGAATCAGTTGGTTAGAGGCAGGCATTGGTTCGGATTGGGATCGGTCGGGCCGCAAGGCGCATGAAACCTGGGTTTTCT
>JBBRUC010000141.1:0-15391 GCA_038248205.1 Thermoanaerobaculia bacterium | reverse complement strand
TTCGTTTCGTCCGACTGCCATCCGCAGACGATCGCGGTGGTCAAGACGCGGGCCGAAGCGCTCGGAATCGAAATCCGAGTGGGCGATCCGATGCAGGATCTCGCCGCCGGAGCGGGCGAACTGTCCGACCTGATCGGCATCCTGCTCCAGTACCCGACCAGCGACGGCCGGGTGCTCGACTACGGCGATCTGCCCGAGCGGGCACATACGGCCGGGGCGCGGGTGGTGGTGGCAACCGACCTTTTGGCGCTCGCGCTGCTCCGCCCGCCGGGAGAATTCGGCGCCGACGTGGCGATCGGCTCGGCCCAGCGCTTCGGTGTGCCGCTCGGCTATGGCGGTCCGCACGCGGCCTTCTTGGCGACCCGCGAGGAATTCAAACGCCAGATGCCCGGACGGCTGATCGGCGTCTCGCGCGACCGCGCGGGCAAGGTGGCGTTCCGCATGGCGCTCCAGACCCGCGAGCAGCACATTCGGCGCGAGAAGGCGACGAGCAACATCTGCACCGCGCAGGTGCTCTTGGCCGTAATGGCCGGCATGTATGCGGTCTACCACGGGCCGGAGGGGATCCGGAAGATCGCGGCGCGGGTCCATTCGCTCGCCGCAACCCTCGCCGCCGGGCTCGCCTCTTGGGGCTGCCGCCTGCCGGAGGAGCCGTTCTTCGACACGCTGCGGGTTGGTCTGCCCGAGGGGATTTCGGCGACTTCGGTGTTGGCCCTGGCGCTCGCTCAGCGGATCAATCTCCGGGAGTTCGACGCCTCGACGGTCGGCGTGGCGCTCGACGAAGCGACCACCGAGGCCGAACTCGACACCCTGCTCGCGATTTTCGCCGAAGCGCTCGGTCAAACCGCGGCCAAGGCGCGCGACCTGGCGACCGCGGGCCTGCCCTATCCGGCGCCGCATGCGCGGGACTCCGCCTACCTCACCCACGAAATCTTCCATCGCCACCACACGGAGCACGAGATGCTGCGCTACATCAAGCGGCTGGAAGGGCGGGATCTCTCGCTCACCACCTCGATGATCGCGCTCGGCTCGTGCACCATGAAGTTGAACGCCACGAGCGAGATGGTGCCGCTCTCCTGGCCCGAGGTCGGGGCGATCCATCCGTTCGCGCCGGTCGACCAAGCGGGGGGCTACGGCGTGTTGTTCGACACGCTCTCGTCCTGGCTGAATGAGATCACCGGCTTTGCCGCCTGTTCGCTTCAGCCGAATGCCGGCTCGCAGGGCGAATACGCGGGGCTGATGGTGATCCGCGCCTACCACCAGAGCCGGGGCGACGAGGGCCGGAACGTCTGCCTGATCCCGGTTTCGGCGCACGGCACCAACCCGGCCTCGGCGGTGATGGCGGGGATGAAGGTCGTGGTCGTCGCCTGCGACGATCAGGGCAACATCGACATCCCCGACTTGGCGGCCAAAGCGGAGCAGCACGCCGCCTCGCTCGCGGCCCTGATGGTCACCTACCCTTCGACCCACGGCGTGTTCGAGGCCGGCATCCGAGACATCTGCGAGATCGTTCACCGCCACGGCGGTCAGGTCTACATGGACGGCGCGAACATGAACGCCCAGGTCGGCCTCTGCCGCCCGGGCGACTTCGGTGCCGACGTCTGCCACCTGAACCTGCACAAGACGTTCTGCATCCCGCACGGCGGCGGCGGTCCGGGCATGGGGCCGATCTGCTCGGCGGCGCACCTCGCGCCGTTCCTTCCCGGGCATCCGCTCATCGCGACCGGCGGCGATCAGGCGATCGGGCCGGTCTCCGCGGCGCCGTGGGGAAGTGCCAGCATCCTCACCATCTCTTGGGTCTACATAGCGCTGATGGGCGCGCACGGGCTGCGGCGGGCGACGGAAATGGCGATTCTGAACGCCAACTACATGGCCGCCCGGCTCTCCGAGCACTTCGAGATCCTCTACACGGGAAAAAACGGCAGGGTCGCCCACGAGTTCATCCTCGACCTTCGGCCGGCCAAGGCGAGCGCCGGCATCGAGGCCGAGGACGTGGCGAAGCGGCTGATGGATTACGGCTTCCACGCTCCGACGATGTCGTTTCCGGTCGTCGGCACCCTGATGATCGAGCCGACGGAAAGCGAGTCGATCGCGGAGCTGGATCGCTTCTGCGACGCAATGATCGCGATCCGCGAAGAGATCCGGGCGATCGAAGAGGGGCGGATGGATCGCCACGACAACCCGCTCAAGAACGCACCGCACACGGCGGAGGCGGCGCTCGCCGCGGAGTGGACGCGTCCCTACAGCCGGGAGCAGGCGGTCTTTCCGTTGCCCTGGGTGCGCGAACGAAAGTTCTGGCCCTACGTCGCCCGGATCGACAACGTCTGGGGCGACCGCAATCTGATGTGCGCCTGCCCGCCGATCGAGACCTATGCCTAGGTCGGCAAGCCCGCGGCGCGGAAGCGCAGCAAGGCGCCGGGAGGGGACGATCTGGTGAGCCGGCTCGGAGGGGCGCTCGCCGGGCTGTTCCTGGCCTGTTGGGTGGTCGTCCTGCTCGCCAATCTCGGTCTCGTCCAGATCGCCGGCCATCTGCCGCTCGGTCTCTACCCGCTCTACAGCCTGGCGGTTTCGCTCGGCTGGGGAGCGGGGATCGCCTACGCCCGTCTGCGCCGCCGGGTCGAGCCGAACCGGCGGTTCCTCTGGTTTCTCCTCTGCGTTCTCGGGCCGCTCGGAGTAGTCTTCCTGCTCCGCACGATGGCCCCGGCCGCCGAGCAGGCGGCGGCGCCGCTCGTGCCGTATCTGGCCTTCGGAGTATTCTCGGTGTTCTTCCTGCTGCCAGCGATTCTGCCCGGCCCTTGGAGCCGTTGAGCCGGGGTCAGCGGCTTACCTAACGGCCCCGTCATCCAGCCTTCTATCGAGCCGAAAGTCGTGCGTAAAATTCCGTGGTCTCGCCAGCCCGAAGTGCCGCCAGGGCTTTCTCCGCCAGATGGTTGAGGCGCCCCGTTGCGACGTCTTCTTCGAATTGAGTGTCCCAGGCCGCTGCATCGTAGGCAGCGAACCAGTCGCGAAACGCTGCCAGCTCTTGCGCGGAGAGTTCCTCGATTCCTCGTTCCAGTACCTCGACTTTGCTCATGCGGTCCCCTTCGAACGATCCAATTATAGCGAGGCGAGAGCGATTTTCACCGGCGCGCGCCGTAGCCATCAGCCGCCCGAGCGTTTGACCTTCCAGCCCCGCTCTTCCAGCTCTCTGACGAGAAGGTCGCGGTGATCGCCCTGGATCTCGATCGTCCCGTCTTTGACCGTTCCTCCCGAGCCGCAACGCCTTTTGAGTTCGCCGGCCAGCCGCGCGAGGTCATCTCCCGCGAGGGGAACCCCGGTGACGATCGTGACCCCCTTGCCCGCCCGGCCTTTCGTCTCGCGCCCGACGCGCACGATGCCGTCGCCGGAACCGGTCGGCGTCGCGGGCCGGCTGCACGCGCAACGCTCCGCTGGCCAGCCGCATTTCGGGCAAACCCGGCGTTCGGTCGAATAGACCAGGCTGCCGGCGCGCGACTTTCCGCTCTTTCCGTTCATGGGTCCGGTTCAGTTGGCCGTGCTCTTCTCGCCCTTCCCGTTCGCCTTTCGCGCCCGCGCCGCCCGGGACAGGTATTCGCGGTGAAGGAAGCCGTAGATCACCGCTTCGTGGGCTCGGGCGGCGGAGCGGATCATTCGGTTGACGTGCATATGGATGAAGCTCCCGGCGAGGTCGATGCGCTGTAGCTCTCCCGCGGCTTCGAGGCGGGCCAGCTCGGCGAGGGCGGGAGCGCTGCGCTTCGAGCGTTCGGCGAGGATCGCGTAGCCGGGGGCGAGGGGATCGTCTTCGGCAGGCTCGGGAGCCAACAGGGCGGCGAGGCTCTTCTTCTCCGTCCGGTACTTCTGGTCGATCGAAACCTCCAGGCTCTTTTGCCCGCCGAATTCTTTGGCGAAGTTTTCACGCATCGCGCCCATCAGGGTGAGCTTGCGATCGTCCTCGATGCCGAGATCGGCGAGGATCGCGTCCGCCCCACGGAACGCCAGGCGCCAGCGGGCGTCCGCTCCTTCGTCCCCTTCGAGCGTCTCGACGATTCCGAGGCACGCTTCGCTGTCGATTCCAAACAGCGTCTCGCAGACCGGCATGGCGACCGCGCCGCCGTAGCGCTCGATCTCGCGCTCGTAGGTGTCGATCTGAATCTTCCAGGCACGCCCGTCGGCGAGCAGGGGGGAGACCGCCTGTTCCAACCGCGGCAGGGCCGCCCGCAGGAGGGTCTGCGGATCGCCGTGCAGGCGGACGCGCAGATGCCATTCGGGGTCGCCGTAGCGAATGAAGAACCATGAATCGGCTTCGCCCGCCGCGACCGCCTCGCGCACCGCCGGGCCGATCGCGTCGCGCAGGATTCCGTCCGCGGTCGAACTGCCGGTGTAGACCTTAAGGTACAGCCATTGCGAGCCGGGCGGGAAGGTACGAACGATCGGCGGAGACGTTGCGGCAGCGCGGTTTGCTTTGGGCGCGGGCAACGGCAGAGCGCCCGCCGATTCGTCTTCGTCGGCTGCCGGGGCCGTCGCTGCCCTGACACCCTCAGGCGCCTCGGCCGCCTCCGGCCGCCGGCGGTCGTAGGGGACGATGATCTCGTGCAGAAACCGCCCTTCGGGACCCGTCACGCAGAGCGCGTCCGGCCCTGGGAACAGCTCGTGGAGGACGGCCTGCTTTCTCTCTTCGATCAGATCGAAGAACGTATCGAGTTCCAGTGGGTTCTCGAAATCGACCAGCAGTTCGTTGTCGCCGTCGGCCAAGGTCGCCAGCCGCGGGACGTTCCGCTTCGCGCGCCAAGCGCGCGCCACGGCGAGCAGCTCGGCCCCCTTCGCTTTCTTCCAGGTGCCGATCTCCTCTTCGTTCATCTTCCACGTCGCGCGCGAGAGAATCATCCGGCCGTGCCGCACCCGGGGCAGAAACGCCGCGGAATCGAACGGTCCCCAGCTCCAATAGAGCCCCGCGGCAAGGTTCTGCGATTGGAGCGTACAAAGGAAGCGATAGAGCCCGAGGCTCCCCATCGAGAAGTTGTGTGCCGAAGAAAGACGCGGGATCACCTCGCGGCGCAACGAGCGCGAGCGCAGGACGATCCGGCTGCCCGCGACCGTGACGTCGAGGTCCGCGACGCCGATCTGCTTGTCGGCCGGCGCGCCGGAGCGGCCCAAGAACGGAATCTCGTATTCGCGCAGCACCGGCCGGGCGAGAATATTGCCGATCCGCCCCTGCGGCAGGTGGACGACCTCGGCGAAGATCGCCTCCGGCCGATGCGCCTCTTCGGCGCGCAGGTGGGCGAGCGTCAGTTCGGTCAGCTCCGCGTCCGCATGGCAGAACCGGCCGAGCAGCCGGGCGCCGGAAGGGCCGCCCGCGCCGCGCCAAAGCACCTCGAAGCGCCCGGCGTCCAGATCCTCTTCGGATGCCGCCGAAAGGGTCGCCATCACCTGGAACGAGTCCGGCAGGGGGGCGGCCTCGGGCACCTTGAGCTTCTCGACGTCGTCGTCGGTGATCTCGACCTCCGCAGCCCCCGAGGTGAGCGCCGCTTCGAGCTTCGCCAAAAGCGCCCCCTGGAAGTTACCCCAGGGCACGGTCTGGGCCGCCGCCGGCCCGCCGAGTGCCACCCCCGCGAGGAGGGGCGAGGCTTCGGCTCCCGCGCTGCGTGATTTCTCGAAGCCGATTCCCACCTCTTCGTCGAGCACCTCGAGCAACGGCACCCACCGGCCATCGCCGTAGCGATCGCCGAAGTCGCGCCGGAAGTTGTCGAGCGACTCGATCCGCGCGCGGCCGAACATCTTGTGCAGCTGTTCGATGCCGCGGGAGAGTTCGGCGATCACCAGCGGACCGAGCGTCGCTTCGACGACCGGTTTGACCATGTCGACCTGGAACAGGCGCGACAGCTCGACCGGGGTGGGCAGTTCTTCCAAGCTGCGCTCGATCTCGCGGTAGCGCTCCGGGTCCGCGCCGACCCCCGAGGCATCGATCGCGGCGATCGCGTCCCGGGTGGCGCGCAGGCGCTCCCGCACGGTGCGGCTGATCGGCAAATCGGGCAGCGCCGCGAGTTGATCGAGCAGGTCGTGAATCGATTCGGGGCCGGTCACCGGCAGACCGAAGTCAGGCACCAAGAGCTGGCTGGCGACCAGCTCGGCCAGATATTCGTCCGCGTCCTCGCGCGTGATCTCGCCGTCGGGGTCGGAATCGACCAGGGCTTGCGCCAAACTTTCGATCCGCGCCCCGCCCGCCGCCCGCGCGAGCGTCTCTTCCAAGTAGGAAGTGGGGGTCACGGCGACCAAGTGGTGCGAGCGCACCTTGCCGTCCAAACGGGCCTCGGCGTAGCGCATTCGCCCGGCGGCCCGGTAAAGGCTGGTGTTCGGCAGGTAGGAGAGCGCATCGCGGATCACCGGATCTTTGATCAGCTCTTCCACCAGGGCGAACAGATAGTCCATGTCCAGCCGGGTGTGCCGGTCGTAGCGGGCGCGCGGCGCCAGCCGCAGGCGGGTAGGCTCGTCCGGCCCCACCAACTTGCCGACCGAGCAGCCCGAGAACAGTCCGAAGGGCGTCGGCCGCGCGCACATCCGCAAGACGTAGCGAACGAGCGCCCTTTCGGCGCGCTGGCCCTTCTTGCCCTCCGGATCTTTTTTCCAGAGGTCGAGCCCGTCGGAGAGCGACGGCGAGGCCAAAAACACCGACTCGCGAACCTCGGGCCGTTCGAGCAGAGCCCGCAGGCGCTCGCGCAACAGGGCGGTATCGGCGTCCCACGCGGCGGCGAATTCCTCCGCCGCTTCGGCGGAGGTCTCTGGAGACGCAAGTCCGGCGCCCCAGGCCTCCAGCTCTTCGTACGGGTAGAGGGGGGTGCGGAAGGCGAAGAAACCGGACGGGGCAAAGGGAAAATCGGCGGCGGGCTTCAGCTTGTCTTGATCGCGGCTCACAGTCGGGGGAACGTATCATCGCCTGCCCGTTTGCTGGAATGCCTGGGACGGAGCCAGCTTGGAGTCGTCATCACTCCAGAGATTTGACGACCTACCCGGAATCCCTCTCCCGCCAAACCGCCCAAGCCATCCACGTGTTCCCGGCAAAGAGCGCGAGGGCGAGGACCAGCAGCGGCGAGCCGCCGGGCCAGAGGGCGGCGAAGCCGCCGAGTTGGTAGATCAGGCCGTAGCGGCGGAAGGGGGGAAAGGAGATTCCGCCGAGGATGTAGAACGAGTGGCCGAGGAGGAGGAGCCAGAGGCCCGGCACGGCCCAGGCGGCGTCTTGCCAGAAGAGAAGACCGGAGAGGAGGACGGCGACGAGGGAGAGGTTGCCCTGCGCTCGGAGAGCCCAGCGCGCTAGGCCGCTCGGCCGGACGCTCTTGCCCGCTCGTTTGATCGCGATGAACTCGACCGCGCCGCCGAGCAGGATCGCGATCGACCAGAGGAACAGCACCCCTCGCGGGCCGCGAAAAGAAAACGCCGTCGGTGTGAGGAACGCCGTCGCCGGGAGGATCAGCGCCCAGGCGGCCCAGGTCCAAAACGCGCGAAGGTAGGGCTTGGAGGCCGCCAGAAACCGTTCGCGCACCGGCTCGAGGTCGTCGGCTTCATCCCCCGGCCGGGGGCGGGAAAACACCGGGTCGTATTCGGAAGCCATCGAAGGGAGTCGCCCAGCCTTTTACTCGCCGTCGGGGATGGGGGTGTGCAATGGCGGTAGGTCCGCCGGTTCGGTGTCGTGGATCTTGTCGATGTCGATCGAGATCGTGCCGTCGGGCATCGGCGGGTTGAACAAGTTGGTGAAGCGGGCGCCCCAGAGCATCTCGTCCGCTGTGTACGACGAGCGGGTGTGGACCGTTTGGGAGAACGTCTCGTCGAAGCCCTGGATCATAATCAGCAGCTCCGTGCTGCTCTCTTCGACCTGCTCGCGGGAGAGGCCCCAGAATGGGCTCGCCTCGTCGATCGGATGGACGATGGTCCAAGAGAGCGGGAAGAACTCGACGTGATCGCGTTCGAGCTTGAGCGACAAAAACTCGCGGCCGGCGCCCGCCAGGTCCTCCTTGAAGCGACCCAGGATCACCTTGACCTCCACCTGGATCAGCTGGCTCGAACGGCTGTTGGCGATCCGGAACATGAGCGCCCGGCCATCCCGGAACGGCGCGATGATCGCCTTTTCGCTGAACAGGATGCAGGCTCCCGGCCGGGCGAAGCGCGAAAAGACCAGGCCGGTGGCGAGAGCGAAACCGAGCAGGCCGGCAAGCGACTCGGCGGTCATGAGCCAGAGGGCGGCATGGGTACGGGGGCTGATCGTTCCGTAGCCGATCGTGGCGAAGGTCTCGACGCTGAAGAAGAAGTCCTGCAGGAACAACCCGGGGGCGCCGTCTGAATGGTCGATGCCGTTCAGGGCCTCGGGTCCGCAGAGGTAGAAGGCGAAGCCGAACAGCGCGTTGATCCCGAGGTAGGCCACCACCACCAGCCCCAAGAAGCGCGGCCAGCTGGTGGTAAGCAGAAGGTGGTACGGGGAGAGCGAACGCCAGAATCCCAACCCCTCGCGGACGACGTTGAAGCTGCCATTCCGGTTGAGCAGCCGTTGCCGGCTGTCGCGGGCGACCACGACACCGAAGCCGAGGTCGCGATTCGGGTCTTGGGGTACCCCGCTGGCGCCGTTGGCTCCAACCTCTCCGCTCTTTTGAGCGCCGCCCGAGGCCGCTGCTCGCCCGCCGTTCTTCTTGCGACCGATCATTTCCGGGGAGCCTACCAGCGATCCGCGAGTATGCTCCAACCTGCCGTGCCGCTCGAATCCGCCGAAGCTCTGATCTTGACCGTCGCCGATCTCTCCGATCGCGATCGGATCGTCACGTTCCTCACCCGGGAGCACGGCAAGAAGAAGGGGGTCGCCAAGGGCTCCCGGACGCGTCACAGTCGATTCGCCGGGCAGCTTCAACCGCTCGCCAAAGCGGCGATCACCTGGTTTCAAAAAGAGGGGGGCGACCTGGTGCGGATCTCCTCGGTCGAGCTGATCCGCCCGGCCGGCAAGCTGCTCGAAGATCTCGACGACATCCTGCTCGGCGCCTACCTCGCCGAGCATCTGGTCGAGTTCGCGCAGGAGGACGAGCCGAGCGAAGCGCTCTTCCGTCTGTTCGACGCGACGCTCGAAGCGCTGCTCGGCGGGGTCGATCGCGATGCGGTCGCGCGCTATTTCGAGGCCTGGGTGCTGCGCCTGGCCGGGATCTTCCCCGCGCCGCGCGAGTGCCCGGAATGCGGCGGAGATCTCGGCACGAAGGGAGCGGTTCTGCCACGCGGCGGCGACAGCCTGTTATGCGCCGACTGCGCGAGAGGCGGCGGGCGGACCCTCGCCCCGGGAACGATCGACTTCCTGCTGCGCATCGGCCGGGTCGGCCCGGCGCTCGCCGCCGAATCCCGCCCCGATCCCCAGTCTCTGCGCCAGGTCGAAGCGCTCTGCGCCGACGTGCGTCGGGGCTTCCTCCAACACGAACTCAAAAGCCGCTTGGTGCTCGAACAGATCCGCGGGCGCTAGCTATCGAGGAGGAGTGGGACGGGGCTTTTCCCTCATTCGCTCTCGGCCACCACCCACGCCCGGAAGCCGGTTGAAAGCTCCGGCCAGTCCCGTCCGAGCGCCATGATGAGCGCGTCGGCCGAGGGTTGGCCGCCTTCGGCCACTCCTTGGAGGAAGGCGCGGAATCCGGAGGCGAGCGCTCCGCCTTCTGCGGTGAGCAGGTAGCGGACGAAGAACGAGCTTTGGGCGTAGTGGAGGTCGGCGCCGTCGGCGACGAAGGTTTCCCAGGGCATCGCGAGCAGGTTGGGCAGCGTCGGCGCCGTCCCTTCGCCCTGCGCTTCGACGAGCTGGCGCAGAGCGGCCCTGGCGCCGAAGTATTGAATTCTCCCGGCTGCCCGAAACGCCGTGCCGCCGAGGGTGGCGGGATCGAGCGTGCCGTCGTCGCCGATTCGGGCGTGGGCCAGATCGTCGGCGATCCCTTCGTCGAGCCAAGGGGGAAGCTGCGGCCCGATCGCGCGCCGGTTCAACAGGTGGACGATTTCGTGGACCAGCGTCTCGCCGACCTCGCGGGTCGGCCGGCCGCCGTCCCAGACTGCCACCAGGCCGTAGCCCGAGTGGCCGCTCGCCTCGGCTCCGGCGAGCACCCCTTCGGCGTCTTGGTAGAGGCGGTAGGGATCTTCGTGCGAAAACAGCACGACGGTCTCGGCCGGCTCGCCGATCGGGGTCCGGCCATAACGTTCGCGATAGGCGGTCTCCACTTGGGACGCAAGCCGATCGAGCAGCGCGATTCGCTCCGGGGCCGCGAGATCGGTCAGCAGCGCGTACGGGCCGAGCCGGGCGTCCTTCGCGGGTTTTCCTAGCGAAGTCTCGATCAATGCCCGGGCGCGGGCGAGGCGCTCGGGATCGGGAGCGCGCGCGGCAACCGGATGGGTGAGCTGGGCGGCCGTGCCGAGCAACGGCTCAGTTCCGGAAGCTTCCGGCTGGCCGGCGAGCGAGACCCAGCCGGTCTTGCTCTCCCATTCGACCTCGACCCAGGCGCCCTGTTGACCGATCCGTGGCAGGTCGGCCGGCTCGGCGAGCACGGCGATCCGTCGCGCCTTGGCGTTCGGCGCCTTCCTGATCACCGTGCCGGCGCGGACGTGGAGGATCTCTCGGCTCTCCGGCTCGTCGCCTGTCGCTTGGGCGATTCCGGCGCCGAGCAGACCTACCAGGAGGCCGAGTGCAACGGGGCCTCCCCGAAAGCCGCCGATCTTCTTCACGGTCCGGTGGCCGCCCAGAGGGCCGCGGCGTCGAACAGCGCGGCGCCGTCCGGGGTCCAGGTCGCGGCGGTCGTGTCGCCCAGGAAGAATCCGACGCGACGGGCCGGAGCGGCGAGGCCGAACAGCCCCGCGCCCCGCTCGTAGGAGAACGCCAGCGGCCGGTGCGCCGGACCGACGCTTTGGAGCACGACGTGTGCCGACGCCTGTGGCCGGCCCCACGAGAAGTACGAGAGCAACGGCGAGATCGCAACGTCACCCGAGAGCCCAGCGGCGAGCGGATCAGCGGGATCGAAGACGAACACCAGTTTCTGGCCGCCGATCCGCCCGAAGTCTCGGCCGCGCCGGTTGCCGGTGAGGCCCAAGTCATCGAACAGCTCCGATTCCCAAGTGATCACCGGAGCGAGCGCCCGACGGAATTTGGTGTTCACTTCTGGGCCGGAGACGGTGGAAGAGATAGCCACCAGCGCCTTGCCGCGCGCGTCGCGGGCGACCGCCGCGCCCCCCGCCCGGGGGACGACCACGAAGCCGAGCTGTTCCCCAGCCGTGCCTTGATCGCCAGATCGCCCGGCCCCAGTGCGGCGGAGCCGGTCACCAGCAGGGCCGGAGGAAAGAGAACGTCGGCCGGAACGAGGCTCCGTCCCGCGCCGGGCGGTTCCCAGGAAAGACGGACCACGGCATCGCCCGCGTTCTGCCGGTAGTCGAGCCGGACGGCGTAGCGCCGCCCGGCTTCGAGCGGGAGCGAGCCGGAGTCCTCTTCCAAGGCGTGCGAGCCCCAGTTGTCGATCAACCGGACGCCGCCGATCCAAAAACGCACCCCGTCGTCCGATTCGGTGAGAAAGCGGTAGACGCCGGAGGTCGGCACCTCGATCTGACCGATCCATCGTACCGAGTAGCTGCGCGGTTGGATTCCCGGCAACGGCGCCCCGGGGCCGAAATCGAAATCGATCGGCCCGTCGAGCCGTTCGACCGCGCCGCCGGTAAACGCCGGTCCGTTGAAGTAATTGCCCGCGAGGCCGCGCGCGACTCCCGGCTGAGGTGCCGGTGCCGCGGGGTGGAGAATGCGCACGAGGGTCCCGGCGCCATAGGAAAGAACCCAAAGACTGCCGTCGGCTCCCGTGCGCAGGTCGACCGCCGCCGCCACGTCGGTGGCGAAAGGCAGCGCCTGCCCGCTCGCCAGATCCAACCGGCGAATCCAGCCGTTACAGAAGTCGGCGAAGAAATAATCGCCTCGGTAGTCGGCGGGAAACTGCTCCGTCGGCGGGTCGTAGAACGTGCCGCCGGTGATCGCGCAGCCTCGCGAACTTCCGCCGCCATGTTGGTAAGCGAACCGTGGCGAGACGAAGTTCGAATTGTTCGTCGGCCCTTCAGTAAACGGCCAGCCGTAGTTGGCGCCGCGGATTCCGTCGTCGATCTCTTCCCAGAGATTTAGGCCGACGTCGTTGATCAACATGCGGCCGCCGGTCCGCGCGAACGCGAAGGTGTAGGGGTTGCGCAGGCCGTAGGCCCAGATCGCCCGGTTTCGGCCGCCCGTTTGGTTGCCGAACGGGTTGTCGGCGGGGATCGACCCGTCCGGGTTGATCCGCAGAATCTTGCCCAGCAGGTTCGAAAGCAGCGGCGCGTTTTCCGACCGGCCGTTGTCGCCCACGGCGATGTAGAGCTTGCCGTCCGGGCCGAAATGCAGCGCCCCGCCATTGTGATTGGTGGGAATCAAATCGTCGAGATCGAGCAGGATCGTCTCGCTGCCCGGTACGGCCGTGTCGCCGTTCGCGGTGAAGCGCG
Organism: Thermoanaerobaculia bacterium; assembly: GCA_038248205.1. GTDB lineage: Bacteria > Acidobacteriota > Thermoanaerobaculia > Multivoradales > UBA5704 > DASYKS01. The sequence goes on along the minus strand of JBBRUC010000141.1, from coordinate 2,896 downwards.
ACACCCGGTTGTGGGGCGGGTTGGAAGGGACGGTGTAGTACACGTAGACGAAGCCGTTCTCGTCGAATTGCGGATCGAACGCCACGCCCAACAGGCCGCGCTCGCCTCGGTCATCGACTTGCAGCGTCAAGAACGGCGCGGGCAGCAGGCCGTTCTTCCATACGCGCAGGGTGCCGCTCTGCTCGCTGAGGAAGATTCGTCCGTCCGGCGCGATCGCCATCGCGGTGGGACTGCGCAGCCCCGAGGCGGCGACCGTTTGCGAAAATCCCTCCGGCAGGGTGAGGGCGGCGAGGGGCGCCGAGAACCCGGCGAGCAGCAGGCCGACCGCAAGAATTGCGGCGCGCCGAAAGGTCGAACGGTGGAAAGGGCCGCGCGCGTTGCGAACGTTGCAAACGTTGGAGCGGATGAGATCGGTCGTCATGGCGAAAACTTCCTTAGCGATTGGGGGGCGGGACCGAGAGCCCGTTCGTGGCCGTTTACCGGCGGCCACCGTACTTAGCTCACCCCGGGAATATCCCCCAGGACGTCTTCGAGCGGCAACAGGATCTCGTCGAGCGAATCCTCATGAATCATCGCCTCGACCGCCGACTCGATCGTTGCCGGGGCGAGGTTTCGCACCACGACCATGTCGCGGCACGAGAAGTACTGCCCGCCGCCGCTCTCGCCGGAGACGCGATCCTGTTCCATCTGTTTTTGAATGTTGCGCAGGGTGAAAAACGTCGCGCCGAAGCGGCGGCCGTCCTTGAACGCGATCTCTACGTCGACGTTGCCGTTGTCGATGTCGTAGGGGTCGGCCCCGGTGTAGATCGAGAGCTCCCAGCCTGGACGTGTGCGGACGATCATGTCGAGAATCTCGTGGTGGTTTTCTTCCCGGGTTCAAGCTAACGGAGATATCGAGCTGCGTCAATGCGCGCACTGCTTAAAAGGTCGCCTCGAAGTCTTCGGTTGCCGCGGCAACCCGGCGACGGCCGGCAGACCGGTTATCATTCTGCGGGTTCGGTCCCTCCCCCCATGCCTCGACTCCATCGCATCGCGCTTCCCCTCGGAGTCCTCGCCGGGCTCGCTGTACTCGGATGTGGCGGCTCGGAAGCCGAAGCACCGAAATCCGCGTCGAAGCTCCGCGCCATCGAAGCCGGCTGGGTCACGGTCCTCGATCCGGCGCGCGCGGAAACCGGCTACACCCTCACCCTCCACGACCTGCGCATCCCGATCTTGCTCGACCTAAACGGCCGGCCGGTCCACGCCTGGCGCGAGGCGCGGATCAAGTCGCGCGTACGCCTGCTGCCGGACGGCTCGGTCCTCGGCATCGGCCTCGGCCATCAGGTGGTCGAGTACGACTGGAACGGCCGGCAGACCTGGGAGTGGAACGTCCCCGACGGCTTTCCTCATCACGACGTGATCCGCCTCCGGAACGGCAACACCTTGGTGCTCGCGATGGAGGATCGCGCGAAGGGCGACACGCTGTTCGAAGTGGATCGCGCGGGGCACGTCGTCTGGGCCTGGCGCGCGGAAGAGCACGTCGATTCGCTGCTGCCGCCGAAACGATCGCATCCGAACGATCTGACCCACGTCAACTCGATCCAAGAGCTGCCCGAAAACCCCTGGTTCGCCGCGGGCGACGGGCGATTCCGGCCGGGGAACCTGTTGCTCTCGGCGCGCAACCTGAACACCATCTTCGTCGTCGATCGGCAAAGCGGCGCGCTCGTCTGGTCGTTTCGCCAAGGGCTCGACCGCCAGCACGAGGCGTTGATGAACGGGCCAGATCTGCCGGAACCGGGGAAGATTCAAATCTTCAACAACCGGCAGAAGAGCTTCTCTTCCGATCGCCAAAGCGAGATCCTGGAGATCGACCCTCGGGACGGCACGATCGGTTGGCGCTACAAAACACCCGGGTTTTTCACGCCGACAGGCGGCGCTCAGCAGCCGCTGCCAAACGGCAATTCGCTGATCACCTCCACCCGCGGCGGCCGGATCTTCGAAATCACCCGGGCGGGCGATGTGGTCTGGCAGTGGGAGCCCCCGTACGAACCGGTGCGCGCCCTACGCGTCGCGCGCGACGCCTGCCCGCAGCTCGTCCGGCTCGATGGGAGCCCGCCGCGGCCGGTGGTGCCTCCCGAGGGGTACCGCTACGTCGATCGCGACGCCTACCGCTTCGCCCGCAAAGGCGCGCGGAAAGACCTTTCGATCGAGGGGCAACCGCGCACCGTGCTGAATGCCGCGAACGTCTGTAGCGACCTGGTGCTTCCCTACGGCGCCCGCGCCGAGGTGGGGTTCGGCGTCGATCCCGCGCGCTGGAACGGCACGATCGCACCGCCGGTTTTCACGATGCACCTGTCGGCCATCGGTTCGGACGAGAAGACCGTCGTCCTCCGCGAAACGATCGGAGCAGGTGGCCCGAACTGGCGGCGCCGAACGGTCCCGCTCGGCCCCTTCGCTCTCCGCCCAGTCCGTCTGTGCGTCGAGATCGAAGGCGCCGCGGCTGGTGGCATCCGTTGGGCCTGGTGGGAGCAGCCCTCGATCCACTCCGCCCGCGATCTGAGCCGCACCGATGAGGACGAGGACGAGGCGCTCCCCGGGGATCTGACTCCCGAGGAGCGCAAGGTTCAGGAGGAGCACTTGAAGTCGCTCGGGTATGTGAACTGATCGTTCAATCGCGGGCGAGCGCGGGCTTCCCAAACGGCCGTGCTAGTGTTTTCGCCCATGAACCTCCACCGCCTCGCCGAGGAGCGCAGCATCGCCTACCACCAGGTGATCGCGAAGCGCCTGCGCCTTCGGCCGGAGGTTCTGGACAATGCGCGAGAGCGCGTAAGGGGTTGGATCACGACGAGCGCCACCCCGCCGTTTTATGCCCGACAATGGTCCGAGAAGCTCGCAGGGAATATTGAGTCGATTGTGG
>JBBRUC010000140.1:0-15533 GCA_038248205.1 Thermoanaerobaculia bacterium | reverse complement strand
TCCGCGCAGCAACTCCGGCCAGGGCACGTCGTCGGAGAGGATGTTGTTCGGGCTGCCTTCGAACTCGACGTTCAGGAACGCGCCGCTTCGGAACTGCGCTTCGGTCTGCTGCTCGTGGCCGGCGAAGATCGGCGGCGCCACTATCACGGCCGCGCTCGGCGTCAATAGCTCAGTGCAAGGCGGTGCCGTGTTGCGGCACCAAGGCAAGGTCTCGATCCGGCCGGCCGCCAGCTTGCCTGCGGTATCGAGCGCGACGTGCAGGCGGACTTGAAAACTGGCCTCGCTATAGCCGCACCGCGGATCGCAAGTGGTGAGGTATGAATAGACTTTCACGCGGTAGCTCAGCGGCTCGACATCGCGGAAGAGTATCGCCTTGTAGCGCTCCAGGCCCGGGCCGGGGAACGGCAGCGTAAGGGCATCGGTGATCCGTAGCGTCCGCGACAGGATCTCGAAAACCTGAAGGTCGAACGCCGAGGGCTCGTCTGCCGAACAATGTTCGAACAGGTTCTCGGCGGTGAGGCTGCGCGAGGCACCGCTCGCCGAGCCGGTGGGGGTGCTGCCGTACTGGCTGTTGATCGAGAGGCCCTGAGTGGGCTGGGTCGGGTCGACAACCCTCGGCGCCAGCTCCAAGCTTACGTCGATCCTCACCTCCTCCTCCGGCGAATGGAACGGTGTGGTCAGCAGATCGTTGCGCGTGAGCACACCTTGCGGCAGCAGCGGGCGGCGTGGGTTGAGTAGATCCGACTCTCGGTGCAGCAGGAGATCGAACCCCATCTGCCAGTCCCGGCGAAACAGGCCGGCGAAACTCGGATACACCCCCAGGCCCGAGTAGCGGTCGATCCCCGCCGACCAGACGAACAGGTTGATGCCCGGCCCATTGGTCGCCATGCGATGAACCAGGCGCCCGAGCCTCGCTTCTTCGCAGGAGACCTCTGTCGGGGTCAAGGCGTGCGAAGCCGCAGCGAGAGCCAGCAGCGAGGTGACAGCAAGGAGCGCTATGCGTTCAGGCAATTTCATCTCGATCTCCGAGCTACCGCTGCACGATTCGCAGCAGGGCATCGTAAGGATACTTGGGTGAAGCGATCTTGCAGGGGCTGCGTCCTCTACAGAATTCGGGGGCAGGCTTCCAGTCGATTTGCCCCTGAGCCAGTGGCGCGGCCGAAGGGTTCGTCGGGTCGAGCCAGTAGTAGTTGAAGTTTCCGGGCTGCGTGCCTAGATGAAGAACCAGGTCTGCCTCTTGGTATCGCGCCGTTGGGCGGCGTCGGCCGTCGTAGGCGTCGAAGGAGAGGTTCTGGCCCGTACAGCGGAGTAGTCCACTGTCCTGCCGCTTGAAGTCGTCGTCGTTAACCTTGCACCGCGGTGTACTCCGATGCATGTAGAGCAGAAATTGCCGGCCGCTCGTCGCCGTCCGAAAGTTCCTGGACTCCATTGCGCCCCAGTGCTTGCGGGACAAGGTGTCCATGTCCCAGCTTGCGCTTGTTGGGTAGGGGCCAACGTCCGCCCAGCCAGCGCCCGCGGCTCCGGGCACCGAAGCGGCCAGTTCATGGACCTTGAGGCCGGTCAGGTAGGCTCGGATCCGGCCGAGCTGGTCGCGCACTTTCTGGGCGTTGGTTTCGGTGTAGCTGTACCCGAAATGGTCGAAGCTGCCGCCGCCGTGGAGCAGGAATTCCCACGCCTCGGCCCTCACGGGATCCGGAAGGCCGAACTGCCGAGCGTCTGGGGTGGTGGACGGCACATCGGTCTTGAACGTTCGCGTCCCTTTCTCCCCGCCGAGCGGAGTGATGTTGTCCTCGTTCAGGCCGAACACCTTCTTCGGGTCGCTGTACTCACGGACCAGACGGATTGCGCCGACTTCGAGCTTGTTTGTCCCCGAGCTGAGAGGGAAAGGAGTGCCAGAGTTCGTCAAAACCTGCGTGTAGTGTCCGTTGATCACGTCCGGCCGGCAACCTTGGTAGCTCGTGACGGGATCGGCTTTGCACAGCTGGTTGGAAGGGACCGGGGTCCGCCAAAACTCTGCAGCTGCCTTGTGAAACGGCTGCACCGCGATCGGATGCCGGGCTTGGAGCGGCTTGCTGGGTGTCGCGTTCGTCTTCAAGTAGCGCGCCTCCGACGCCTTGGAGTAGGCGATCATCTGCTGCTGCCAGGCGATCACGCGGTTCGGGTCGATGTTGTTCTGCTCGGGTTCGTTGGCGATCTCCCACCAGACGTTGTCGTAGCACCAGAGCCAGTCGATCGTCCAATCGATGATCGCTTTTTGGAACCCTTGCATTCGTGCGTTGGCGGCGTTGGGCGGGTTGGAGATGACGAACCAACGCGCATCGGTGAAGCCGACCTGCTCGATCAGCCCGGATGTCGGGTTGGGCGCGCCCGCCTGGTAGTTGCTCGCGACCCAAGGGTTGCCTTCCCCTTCGAACGGCGCGAAGAAAGTAACCTCGACGAACAGGTCGTTGCGCTTGGCCTCGCGGACGACGCTACGCAGACTTTCAAAGTAGGCGCGGTTGATCTTGTCGAACCTGTAGTAGTTCACGGACTTGGAAACATTGGGAATCGGTTGGGCGACGAACTCGAAGGGTTGGTTCGCCGGCTCTCGGGCGGTGGTCGCCAAGAGGTGGCCGGGGTTCTCGTTCGCATGGCCCGCGAGCGCCACCCAGAGACGGATCTTGTTGAGCCCTCGGGCCTTCAAGTCCGCGAAAATCGCCTTGTAAGTGCCGATCCGGCATTTGAAGGGATCCAGATTGCCGAACTTGTCGACCAGGTCCATGTGGCAGGCGGCGTCGGCCGAAACACCGACCAGGAGGGTTGTTTGCGGTGTCGCTGGGGCGCCGTAGGAGAAATAGTGCGGATAGGTCGCCGAGACTTGGATCGGCGTGACCGCGCCGGTATAGCCGTCACAGGTCGTAGGGTTGGGGGTCTGGGAAGGGCCGAGGGCGGCGAAGTTGTCCGGGAGCGGCACGTCGGCGACGGCGATGTCCAGCTCTTGGGTTCCTTCGATCAGCGGCTGGCCGAGGACCGAGAGATCCTCTGCGGGCAGCGGGTCTTCGTCCACTCCAGGATCGTTTCTCGGGGCGTCAGGTGGCGGTTCGTACTTCTCTTCCGGCGGATCGTCAGGATCGGTCTGGGCCCATGGTGCCGCGGGGGCGAGGAGTAGAAGAAAGAGGGCGGCGAGCACCGGGCGGCTATGGCGAGCTTGAATTCTTGCGTATCGCATGATTAGCGAGTATAGCAAGGCGGGGCGATTCGCAACAGCTCTGCGATCGAAGCTCGGGAGCCGGGCGGCCTTACATCCCTTCGGCGCCTCCTACGCGGAGTCCGGCGCCCAGTCTTCCGGCTCGCCCTCACCTTCGCGCCGCGCCGGTTCCTGCCCAGACCGTTCGAGGTCGCGAAGGACGACCTTGAGCAGCGCCGCGTCGAGAGCGGCGGCTTCGGTGGCGCGTTCGAGCAGGACGAGCGAGGCGAGTCCCTCGCGGGCGACGCCGACCGAGTGGAAGGTGGGGATCAGCTCCTCGGCGAGGAGCTTGCGGGCCTCGGGCGCCCGGCCGCGTTCGACGAGCCGCACGGCCAGGTCGAGGCCGACGAGCGCGGCCTGAAACGGCAGGCCGAGCTGTTCGAACTGCGCCTTCACCCGGCGAAGCAGCCCCTCTGCGACGTTGCGGCGGCCGAGACCGTCGTAGATTTGGGCGTCGTAGAAAGCGAACTTCGCCCGGTCGCTGTCGCCCATGTGGCGGTGGTACTCCGCGCGAATCCCGTCGGCGCAGTCCGAGGCGTCTTGGAAATGGCCGAGTTGAACGTACAGGGCCACGACGTGTTGGACCGCGGTGAGGCGCAGCTCCAGCAGCTCCGGGGATTTGGTTCCGCCGAGAAGGCGCAGCGCTTCAGAGATCAGAGGTAAGGCCTGGCCGGGGTCTCCGGAGTAGGCGGCGGCGAGCGAGCGCTTGAGGGCCATCCTGCCGGCGGCGGCGAGGTCGCCGAGGCGCTCGAAGTTGACGACGAGGCAGGCCAGCAGCCGGTCGGCCTCGGCGAACCGCCGACGGCCGATCAGAAAAGACCCGTACGGATCGCCAAGATGGAGGAGCGCTTCGGCGCTTCCGCCGTCTACCTGCCAGGCCCCGAGCGCCGCACCGAAAGCCTGTTCGGCCTCCGGATGCCGGCCGAGCAGGCGGAGCAGGTTCGCCCGCTCCGTGTGGATTTCGCAGCTTAGGTCGTCGCCCTGCGCTTCGTCGTCGTCGCAGAACCCGCCCGCCTTCGGCATCCGCCGGAGCGCCTCGTCCAGCAGGTCGAGGCCCAAATCCGGGTCGTCGCGGCGCAGTTTTCGTGCCTCTTCGACCAGCGCTGCGGCGCGCTTGCGCTCCAAACTCTTCCCGTCGAGCTGGGTGGCGACGGCTTTCCCGTCCCGCTAAGCCTGCAAGTAGAGCCGGATTCCGCGGTCAACCGGCAGATCGTAATGGAACAGCGGCACCGCGCCACGGGAGTCGGCGGGCAGGCCGGCCACCCGGCCGAACGCGATCGCGCAGTCCCGGCAGCCGCGCAGAAGGTGGCACACCAGCCGCCGGGCAGGCCCGCGGATCTCCTCGATCGAAATCGAACCCTCCGCCATGCGTACCACGACCTCGCGGGGAACGCACGGGGTGGCCACCGCCGCCGCTATCGCCGACGCCGCCTTTGCCACGAGCCGCAGGCGGCCGAATGCCGGACCGGGGCCGGTCTCTGCATCAAGGGGAGCATCGGGCGCATCCATCGGTGGCCTCCCGGAGTTTTCGGGCGTAGGGTGATCGGCGCGGATTCTCTCACGCAAGGGTGATTTTGTCGAAAAGCAGAACGCCGCGACGCCGGAGAAACCTGCCCATGTAGGGGCGGCCCCCCGTGGCCGCCCTTCGCTCGGTATTCGTGGACTTCTTGGGCGCCCACGGGGGGGCGCCCCTACAGGATCATCGATTTTGACGAGGTCCTGGGGGCGCCCCTACCTCAAGAACCTGGACCCGTTGGAAATCAGGGCCGCGGCACTCCGTTGGGATCCACCATCATCCCTTCGTCGCTGAGGATTTGAACGGGCCGGCCGTTGGGATCGACCATCATCCCTTGGTTGCCGAGGACCTGCTGCGGCGTGCCGCCGCCGACGGCCTGAACGGGCCGGCCGCTGGGATCGACCATCATCCCTTCGTTGCCGAGGATTTGCCGCGGCGCGGGGCCGGCCCACAGCGCGCCGAGCGGCGTTCGGGCGAACCAGCCCGCCAGGTGCTCCCAGGTGTCGGACCAGGGGGAGGCGGAAGCCGGGGCGGCGAGCCCGGCGATCAAGAGCGCCGCGATGGCGAGAGCCGCGCCGGGGCGGCGGGTGGTGGGTGCGGGCATGACGTTCCCTCCTCGGGGTCCGCGGGTCATCCCGAGAGCCGGCAGGGCCCCCGCGCCCGCGGGGGCAACGCAGCGGGGCGTTGCTGCCGGAAGGATAGAGAAAAGCGGCGTGGTACGCCGCCTTCCCGCGGAGCGCCTCTCGGTGACCGAGTTGTCGATTTCGACAACCTAATGCGGATCGAAGGAAGATTTGCAAAAGGAGGCGCGTCGCGTCGCCTTCTGCTTCCGATCGTCTGGGGCGGGGGACACGGTCAAGGCCTCGCGTAGAGCCGAGTCTCATCCGCCACTTCAGGTGCCCGAATTGACAGTCCACCGACTTTGACGAGGTCTTGCCGCAACAGAGGAGCGAGCCAGACCGCCGCCCGGCCGAACGCGCGGCGGCGAACCGACCGGAAAGGATTTTCAAAAGTATTCACCTGCCAGGTTTCCATGGGTGGCGACGTGCTAGGCTCCCCAACATTATGGTGAAAGTAATCCATGCGACCTACGATGGCACCGTGCTTCTTCCAGAAGAGACGCTGCCCTTCGAGCCGAATACTCCGCTGCATATTGTCGTAGCTGACGATCGCGTAGAGGTCGCACCCACCTCGTTCCTGGACACGACGGCGAGCTTAAACCTCGAAGGGCCTAAAGACTGGTCATCGAATCTCGATCAGTATGTCTATGGTTGCCGGATACGCGAATCTGCCGGCTGAGGTATTTCTCGATACCTCGTTCGTCGTAGCTCTGGCGGCGCGAACCGACGAGAACCATGGGTTGGCTCTCGAGGTTGCCCAGGCTTTAAAGTCGTCGCGAACGCGGATCGTCACAACACAAGCTGTCCTGCTGGAAATCGGCAACACCTTTACCAAGGCACCCTACCGTCAAGCGGCGTGTTCAATTCGTGCGAATCTGGGGTCGGACCCCAGCGTCACGATTCTTCCTGTCACAGACGCTCTTTTAGGGCGCGCGTGGCGCCTCTTTGACGAACGAGCCGACAAAGAGTGGAGCGTCACGGATTGCTTATCGTTTGTGGTGATGTCCGACCTTGGTCTGAATCTGGCGCTCACGGCCGATCACCATTTCAAGCAGGCGGGCTTTCGAGCGATCCTCAGAGAGTACGTTGCCTGATCTGGGGTTCGGACTTTCGGATACCGAGCGAAGGACGGCCACGGGGGGCCGCCCCTACAGGATCCGGTGGGCTTTGGCAGGTTTTCACCGACCGTGACGATGCCTTAGCGCCGTCAGTCCTTTCGATTGACGGACAGGCGGCGCGAGTGCTAGAAGAGCCAGGACTAGCCCTTCAGGAGAAGCAAGCATGGCCCTCATCCTCGTCATCGAGCGGGAACAACGCTATATCGAGCGCATTCAAGATGCGCTCTCCGTCGAGGGCTACCGCGTTCATTTCGTCGGCGGCCGCGCCGAGGCCTTGCAGGCGGCAGCCTCCGAGGCTCCCGACATGGTCATCGCGAGCGCCGAGGCGCCGGGAGTCGAGGCGCTGGCGGTCAGCTTCTCCCGTCGCTCCGGCGGCCCCGGAGTGATCGCTCTGATGCCGGAATCTCTGGAAGGTGTCGAAGCGTCGGCGATCGAAGCCGACGAGTTTCTGGTCAGACCGTTTTCCGACCAGGATCTTCGTCTCACGGTCCGGCGTGCGCTCGCGGCACGGCGGGAGCCGGTGCGAGCCCGGGTCGCCGAAGCGGAGGATCAGCAGTTGACCTCCAAAGACATCTTCGGCGACGTGCTGGCGGAAGTCGAAGACGATCTACGGCAGCCGATGCCCGAGCCGGTCACCGGCTCGACGGTCGCAACCGGCTTCGCTGCCGCCTCGACCGACCAGGGCGCCATCGAGCGAAGGCTGGAGCAGACGCTCTCCGGCGTACTTGGAGCCGCCGCGCTCTCCCGTCCGAAGCCCGCCGCTCCGGCATCTAAAAAGCCCACGGAGTTGCCGGCGATGGATGTCGAGGCGCTGCTCTCCAAGACGCTGTCGAGCCTGCAGATGGGCGGGCGGTCCACGCCGGCAGGTCGGCCTGTCGCTGCGTCGACGCCCCCTGCGCCTCCCTCTCCTCCTGTAGTGCCGGAGCCGGTGTTTCCCGAGGCGGTCGCGCGCTCATCGCCTCCGGTGACTCCGCCAAAACCGATCGAAGCGACGGGAGTTCGCTCGAAGGCGGATCTCGATTTCGCGGCCATCGAGCAGCTTGCCCGCCCGGCACGGACCGGAACCGGCGTGGGTGCATCGATCGGTGCGTCCGCTCCCGCGCCCGTGCCTCCCGCGCCATTTTTGACCGAGACTCCGGTCGTGCCGCCGTTTAAGGCTCCGGCACCCGAGCCGCTGCTCCGGCAGGCGCCGCCCGCGCCAACCGGCGCCACCGTGGAGCCCGCCAATTCGCTCGCCACGCAGCGCATTCCGGTCTACACCGAAGAGGCGGATGATCAAAGGTTTGGTCAGTACACCCTGCTCGAGCGGATCGCCGTCGGCGGAATGGCCGAGGTTTGGAAGGCGCGCATGCGAGGGCTCGAAGGCTTCCAAAAAACGGTGGCGATCAAAAAGATCCTGCCGCACATGACTCACAACTCCGAGTTCGTGAGCATGTTCATCGACGAGGCGAAGCTCGCGGCACAGCTATCACACCCCAACATCATCCACATTTACGATCTGGGGAAAATCGCGAACGATTACTTCATCGCGATGGAGTACGTCGAGGGGCGCGATCTGCGAACGATCGGCAATCTCGCGCGCCAGAAGCGCATGCCGATTCCCACCGGGCTCGCTCTGCTGATCGCCCACCACGTGGCCAGCGCTCTCGACCATGCCCACCACAAACGAGATTTCGAGGGACGGGAGCTTGACCTGGTCCACCGCGACGTCTCGCCCCAGAACGTTCTGATCAGCCGCGACGGCGATATCAAGCTGTGCGACTTCGGCATCGCGAAAGCGGTGTCCCAGGTAGGCCAGACCCAGATCGGGGCGCTTAAGGGCAAGCTTCAGTACATGTCACCCGAGCAGGCCTGGGGCCGTTCGGTCGATGCGCGCTCCGACATCTTTTCGCTCGGTACGCTGCTGTTCGAGATGCTCACGGGCGAGCGGCTGTTCGCAGGCGACAGCGAAATTTCGGTGCTCGAAGCCGTGCGCGAAGGAAAGGTCAAGAGCACGCGCGAGATCGACCCGTCGATCTCGGAGGAGATTGACGCCATCGCCCTGCGAGCCCTCGCCCACGATCCGGCCGATCGCTTTCAATCCGCTGGCGAGATGGAGCAGCGTCTGGGGGCGGTCCTTTACGAGCAGAAGCCGGCCCCTTCTCATACCGACCTTGCGGCGTACGTCCGTCGGCTCGAAGCGGCACCGATTCCCGAACCTCTAGAGGAAGTGGCGGTCATGCCGCCGCCGACCGAGAGTTCACCGGCTCTCGTGATTGCCGCGCCCCCTCCGCTTCCCGTCATGCCCGAGTTGCACCCGGCTCCTCCGGAGAGTTCCCCTGAGATCGCGGCCCCGCCCGATCCGTTCTCGGAGTCGAGCGCGCCGAGCGGGCCGAGCGGGCTGATCGTGGAAGCCGTCGCACCGCTCGATGGGGCCGCGCTGGCCGCTCCGACCGGCAAGAGTCGTACGGCTCTCTGGATCAGTCTCGCGGCGTTGGTCCTCGCGGCGTTGGTCGGCGGTCTTTGGTTTATGCGCGGGAAAGCCAAAACCACCACGCCGCCGAGCGAGCAGGCGGCGCCCGCGGCACCGACCGTTCCGGTTGCTACGGACGGCACCGCCACCGATCCGAGCGCTGCATCCGCGGCAGATCCTGCGCTCCAAAGCGACCTTACCGGCCTGGTCGACCAAGCGTTGGCGAAGAAACGGGAAGAGCTGCAAAAGCAGTTTGAAGAGAAGGAAAAGAAGCTGCGCGAGCAGATGGCCGCCACTCCGGCCCAGCCGGAAAAAACCTCGGATAAGACCCCGGCTCCTCCGGCGCCCGCCGCTTCGCCGGTTCCGATTGCCCCGGAGCCTGACGAACAACCGGCTCCGCAGACGGAAGTGCGTCGCCCCGAGCCCAAGCCCGAGCCGGCCAAGGTGGAGGAGCGAAAACCGGAGCCCGTCGTGCCGCCTACCGTCCCGGCTCCGCGGCAAGAAGCGCCTCGAGTGCGCGAAGGCGATCTCGTCGAACCCGGCCCCGGAGTGAACGTTCCCCAGCTTGTCAGCGCTCCGAATCCGAGGTATCCTCCGCTGGCCAAAAAGCTTGGCGTTCAGGGAGAGGTCGTCTTGTCGGTCCTCGTCGATGAGAACGGCAAGGTCCAAGAGGCGCGGTTGGTCGAGCCAATCAAACAAAAAGTGGGTATCAACGAATCCGCGCTCGCCGCTGCGCGAGGCGCCAAGTATCGCCCTGCGACCAAAGGTGGCGTTCGGGTTAAAATGTGGACCCGCTTGCGCATTCCGTTCAAGCTCTAGCGCCAAGCTGCGGGAGGAGATCGATGAGTCTGAATGACCAGCAACGGAAATTCTACGAAAACATTCTGGCTACGACTCGCCAGGAACTCGTAGATTTCGATCGCTCGATCGAAGAAGAGCTCGCCAAGGTAAAAGATCGCCTGGCCGAGCTGCAGAACGCTAAAAAGGCTGCCCGACAGATGTTTGACGCCGCTTGCCTACGTCTCGGATTGCCGAACGATCTCGAAGCCGAAGAGGCAGGTTCCGGCGAAGCATAGAGTCGCTCGTAGGCACCGCTCCGGGAGGCGAAGTTCAAACTTCGGTTTTCTCGATCGCGGCGCCTTCTCGCGTCCGGCGTTCCGAACTGCGGACGCCGCTCCCGACGGGTGATGTCACTGCGAGGATCGTTCGATTCCGATGGCCTGGTTTCGCAAAACGAAAAGTCCCATGCCGCTGCGCGAGGAGCGGTCGCGCAGCACCGTGCCCGAAGGGCTCTGGGTGAAATGCGAAGGCTGTAAGCAGATCATCTATTCGCGCGATCTCGAACGCAGTTTGCATGTCTGCCCCAAGTGCGGATACCACTTTCGGGTCGACGCACGCCTGCGGGTCGCGATGTTGCTCGACGATCCGCAGGGTCGGGAGCTGTTCGCCGATATCTCGCCGGTCGACCCGCTGCAGTTCAAAGACAGCAAGCGATACAAAGACCGGATCAAGAGCTACCAACTGGCGGTCGGCGAGCGGGATGCCGTGGTGGTCGTTCAAGGGAAGATCGACGGGCGCCCCGTGGTTCTCGCCGCGATGGAGTACCGTTTCATGGGCGGCTCCATGGGCTCGGTCGTAGGCGAGAAGATCGCCCGCGCCGCCGAGCGCGCGATCGACAAAAGACTGCCGCTGATCGTCGTGTCGGCCTCCGGTGGCGCTCGCATGCAGGAGGGGGTGCTCTCCTTGATGCAGATGGCGAAGATCAGCGCGGCCCTCGCCCGCCTTCGCGAGGAGCGACTTCCCTACATCTCGATTCTCACCGACCCGACCACCGGCGGTGTCACGGCATCGTTTGCGATGCTGGGGGATCTGAACATCGCGGAGCCGGGTGCCCTGATCGGCTTTGCGGGCCCTCGGGTGATCGAGCAGACGATTCGCCAAAGCCTGCCGGAAGGATTTCAGACCAGCGAATTTCTGCTGGAGCATGGTTTCCTCGACCGCGTGGTTCCGCGGCCTGAACTCAAGAGCACGATCGCGCGCTGCCTCGAACATCTTTGTCCCGGCTGAATCGTGCGGCGGACGATTGGGAACCGGGGCAGCCAGTGGACCTCGACGCAATCCTCCGCCGTTTTGAAAGTCTCGGCATCCGGCTCGGTCTCGAGCGGATGCGCGAGCTTCTCGCGCGGCTCGGCAACCCGGAACAGGCTGTTCCGGCCGTCCTGATCGCCGGTTCGAACGGCAAAGGTTCTACCTCCGCTCTGCTCGCTGCGATCGGGTGCACTGCCGGCTATCGCACCGCCCTTTATACCTCCCCCCACCTCGAACGGGTCGAGGAGCGCCTGCAAATCGACGGGCAGGAGATCTCTGGCGATTACCTGGGCGAAATCCTGGGCCGTCTCGTCGAAGTCGCGCAAGCGCAGGGGGGCGATTCGCCGACCTATTTCGAGGCGATGACCTTGGCAGCGTTCCTCTGGTTCAGACAGAGGAAAGCCGATCTCGCGGTACTCGAAGTTGGGATCGGCGGCCGGCTGGACGCCACCAACGTCGTCGAGCCGATTTTGTCGCTGATCACGTCGATCAGCATCGAGCATCGGGAGATGCTCGGCGAAACCCTGACCCTGATCGCCCGAGAAAAGGCGGGCATCCTGCGCCCTGACCGCCCGGCGATCGCCTGGATTGAGGCGCCCGAAGCTCTCGGCTCGGTGCAGGCCGAAGCGGCTCGGATCGGCGCGAAGCTCACGTTGGCTCCCGACCGGTTGCGGATCGTTGGCACGAAGCCGCGGGGCTGGGATGGCCAGGAGGTGGAGATCGAAACGCTTCGTGGGCGCTACCGCCTTGATCTCGCACTGCCAGGCACCCACCAACTGAGGACCCTGGGGCTCGCCATTGCGGCGGCGGAAGAACTGGTCGATCTTGGTTGGACACGAATCGATCAAGCGGCCATCGAGCGTGGAGTCGCCGGCTGCCGGTGGCCCGGAAGGCTCGAATCCATCCTTCTTCTCGGTTCCGGACCAATGGCGGGCAAGCGGGTCGTGCTCGACGCCGCACACAACCCCGAGGGAGCCGAAATGCTCGGCCGATTTCTCGCCGAGAGGAGGGCCGAAAGCGGCGAGTCGGTCGATCTACTGCTCGGTCTGCTGGGAGACAAAGACGCCACCGAGATGCTCGGCCACCTCGTGCCGCACGCGGCGCGGATCGTACTCACCGCACCGCCCAGCCCGCGGGCGAAAGACCCCGCCGAACTCGCTACCCTGTTGCCTGCCGGAATCTCGGCGGAGATCGTCCCGGATCTCGACGAGGCCCTCGAGCAAGCGCTCAGCCTGAGCGAGCGCCCCCTGGTGGTATGCGGGTCGATTTTCCTGATCGGCGCGGTGCGGGAAAGGCTGCGGGCGCGGCTCCCGCAACGCCTCCTGGTGCCACCAGAAGACCTTCGCTACGTCAAAGGATCATAGAGCGGGAAACGCGCGCACAGCTCGCGTACGCGGGTGCGGACGGCATCGTGAACGGCCGGGTCGTCGGCGTTCTTCAGCACTTCGGAGACCAGGTCGCCGACCTGGTCCATCTCGGGTTCTTTCATGTTCCGCGTGGTGATCGCCGCGGTGCCGAAGCGGATGCCGGAGGCGACCATCGGCGGTTGCGGGTCGAACGGGATGGTGTTCTTGTTGACCGTGATCCCCGCTGCTTCGAGCGCCTTCTCGGCGACCTTGCCGGTCGTTCCCGCGACCGCGACGTCGACCAGG
This sequence comes from Thermoanaerobaculia bacterium, assembly GCA_038248205.1. GTDB lineage: Bacteria > Acidobacteriota > Thermoanaerobaculia > Multivoradales > UBA5704 > DASYKS01. Next base: position 2,861 of record JBBRUC010000140.1, on the reverse strand, counting down.
AAGAGATGGTTGTCGGTGCCGCCGGAGACGATGCGCAAGCCATTTTCAGAGAGCTTGGCCGCCAGACGCTGCGAATTCGCCACGACCTGCTGTTGATAGGCTCGGAACTCTTCGGACAGCGCTTCTTGGAATGCGACCGCCTTGGCCGCGATCACGTGCATCAACGGACCGCCTTGGATCCCAGGGAAGACCGCGCGATCGATCTCTTTGGCGAACTCTTCCTTGCACAGCACGAGGCCGCCGCGCGGCCCGCGTAGCGTCTTGTGCGTGGTCGAGGTGACGAAATGGCAGTGGGGGACCGGAGAGGGGTGGAGCCCCGCCGCGACCAAGCCGGCGATGTGTGCCATGTCGGCCATCAACAGGGAACCCGCTTGATCCGCGATCTCGCGGAATCGGGCGAAGTCGAGGATGCGGCTGTAGGCCGAAGCGCCGACGATCAGCAGCTTCGGCCGTTCGGCGAGCGCCTGGGCGAGAACCGCGTCGTAATCGATCCGCTCGGATTCCCGATCGACGCCGTATGCCACCACGTTGAAATCTCGGCCCGAATAGGAGAGGCGATGACCGTGGGTCAGGTGCCCGCCGCAGGCGAGATCCAACCCCATCAGTTTGTCGCCCGGGCGCAACATGGCGAAATAAACGGCCATGTTCGCGCTGGTGCCGCTGTGCGGCTGAACGTTGACGTGCTCGGCGCCGAATAGCTTTTTCGCCCGCTCGATCGCCAGGCGCTCGGCCACGTCCACGAATTCGCAGCCGCCGTAGTAGCGCTTGCCGGGGTACCCCTCGGCATATTTGTTCGTCATCACGCTGCCCACCGCTTCGAGCACGGCGCGACTGACGAAATTTTCGGAGGCGATCAGCTCAAGACCATCGTTCTGGCGCGATCGCTCGTCGGCGATCGTCTGCCAGATCTCTGGGTCTACGGCTTTGAGCGAGCGGTAGTCGGGCATCAAGCCTCGCTGCCCGAATCCGGCTCTGCGGCCCCACCGGCCCCACCGGCCTTGGCCGCCGCCTTCTTGGCAGGAGCTTTCTTCGCTGCGGGAGCCTTCTTGGCCGCGGGCTTCTTCTTCGTCTCTTCAGCGGCGGCGGTTTCCGCCGCGACGGCCGCATCGGCAGAAGCCTTCTTTGCCGCGCGCTTGGAGGCCTGTTGCTGCTCGGCCTTCTTTAAGACTTCCGCGTGGAGACGCTTTGCCAAGCGCTTGTTCCGCCGTTGCCTCCGACGTCGCAGATCGCGATCCTTCTCTCTCATGAGCCCTCCTGCTGTCCCCTGAAACGTGATGGCCGGCCGCGCGGCGATGAAGTTTTTGAAAGACCGCGACCGTAGAATGATCGCAGCTTGCCTCACCGGCCCGCGGGCTGTCAAGAAACTGCGGCTCCTCGGCGCGCCCGGCGGCTAGAGAGGCATGTTGCCGTGCTTCTTGGCCGGCAGGTTCTGGCGCTTGCTGCTGAGTTGACGCAGGGCCTTGACGATCTGGGCGCGGGTGTCGCGCGGTTCGATCACCGCGTCCAGAAAGCCCCTTTCGGCCGCGATATAGGGGTTGGAGAACTTGGCCCGATACTCGGCCACCTTCTCCTGGCGAACCGCTGCCGCGTCATCGCCCGCTTTGTCGAGCTCGCGCTTGTAGAGGATGTTGACCGCGCCCTCGGGGCCCATCACGGCCAGCTCGGCAGTCGGATAGGCGAGGTTGACATCGGTCCGAAGGTGCTTGCTCGCCATCACGCAGTAGGCGCCGCCGTACGACTTGCGGGTGATGATCGTGATCTTCGGCACGGTCGCCTCGGCGAAGGCATAGAGCAGTTTGGCGCCATGTTTGATGATGCCGCCGAATTCCTGCTGGGTGCCGGGAAGGAAGCCGGGGACATCCTCGAAGGTGACCAGCGGAATGTTGAACGCGTCGCAGAAGCGGACAAACCGGGCGCCTTTGAGCGAGGCGTCGATGTCGAGAACGCCGGCCAGGAACTGCGGCTGGTTGGCGACGATGCCCACCGACCGGTTGGCGAAACGGGCGAAGCCGACCACCAGGTTCTTGGCGAAATCGGCGTGGACCTCCAGAAACTTACCGTCGTCCACCACCTGGCCGATCAACTGCTTGATGTCATAAGGCTTGTTCGGGTCCGAAGGGACCAGGGTATCGAGCAGGTCGGAAGCGCGAAACGGGTCGTCCTCGGACGCTGCGGGAGGCGGATCGTCGAGATTGTTGCTCGGCAGGTAGGAGAGCAGCTCGCGGATACCGGCAAGGCAGGCCGCGTCGTTGCCTCGGACGAAATGGCAAACCCCGCTCTTCGCGCTATGGGTGGTCGCCCCGCCCAGCTCCTCTTTGGTCACCTCTTCGTGGGTCACCGTACGGATGACGTCCGGTCCGGTGACGAACATATAACTCGTCCCCTCGACCATGAAGATGAAATCTGTGATCGCGGGCGAGTAGACCGCGCCGCCCGCGCAGGGTCCCAGGATCGCCGAGATCTGTGGCACGACGCCGGAGGCCAGGGTGTTGCGCAGAAAGATGTCGGCATAGCCGCCCAGCGACACGACGCCTTCCTGGATCCGCGCGCCGCCTGAATCGTTGAGGCCGATGATCGGCGCGCCCACCTTCAGCGCCTTGTCCATGAGCGTGCAGATCTTGGCGGCGAAAGCCTCGCCGAGGCTGCCGCCGTACACGGTGAAGTCCTGGCTGAACACCGCGACGGGCCGGCCGTCGATCGCGCCGAAGCCCGTGACCACGCCGTCGCCCGGCACGCTCTTCACGCCGAAGTCGGTGTTGCGCGTCTCGATGAAGCGCCCTTCTTCCTGGAAGCTGCCCTCGTCGAGCAGCAGGTCCAGCCGCTCGCGCGCCGAGAGCTTGCCCTTCCCGTGCTGGGCGTCG
>JBBRUC010000139.1:0-15585 GCA_038248205.1 Thermoanaerobaculia bacterium | reverse complement strand
TGTGGGGGGGCGGCGCCGCCCCGACGGCCGCCACCCGCAACCTGCGGCAGGTGCGCTACGTCGTCCGCGGCGGCGTAGTGCGCCCGATCGCCGAACTCTCGGCCCTCGCAACCGCGGCGCCGACGGAGTCGACGGCGCCGTAGCCTGCCTTTACGGGAAGATCCCTAGATCCTCGTAGCACAGAGCGATCTTGTCGATCGCGTCGATGTAGGCCGCCGTGCGCAGGTCCGTGCCTGGATGCTGGTTGCGGATCTCGATCAGGCGATGGAGCGCCATGGTCATGGTCTCTTCGAGCCCTGAGTTAACCAGCTCCTCCTCGTCCGCGCCGTGGGTCGCCTCGCGTTCCTCTTCGAGCGAGAACTTGGAGCCGGTCTTCTGCTCGATCGCTCCGAGCAGGCGACGATAGGCCTTCTCTTCCGCCCGCTTTTCCAGCCGCCCCATGCGCACGTGCGAGAGGTTTTTCAACCACTCAAAATAAGAGACCACGACGCCGCCGGCATTGGCGTAGTGGTCGGGCACGACCATCACGCCGCGCGCGTCGAGACGTTCGCTCGCCGAAGCGGTGATCGGACCGTTCGCCCCTTCGACCACGATCTTTGCCCGGATGCGCGGCTCGTTTTCTTCGGTGATTTGGTTTTCAAGCGCGGCCGGAATGAGGATGTCGCATTCGATTTCGAGGCCCGCCTCGCGGGTGGGCAAGCTGGTCGAGCCGGGGAAGCCGTGGCTGGACAGATTGGGCGAGGTCTTGCGGTAGGCGACCAGGGCATCGACGTCGATGCCGTCTTGCTTCTCGATCGCGCCGTTGAACTCGGTGATGCCGACGATCGTCGCCCCTTCCTGCGCCAAGAAAAACGCCGCGTGGTAGCCGACGTTGCCCAGGCCCTGCACCACCACCCGCTTGCCCGCCAGACCGACCGGCAGGCCCAGCCGCTTCATCTCTTCGGGATGGTTGCATAGCTCCCGGGTGGCGAACATAACGCCCCGGCCGGTCGCCTCGTTGCGCCCGCGGATGCCCCCTTGGGCGATCGGCTTGCCGGTGACGCAGCCGAGCGATTCGAGCTTCTCCGGCGCGAGCGACTGATAGGTGTCGGCGATCCAGGCCATCTCGCGAGCACCGGTGCCGAAGTCGGGAGCCGGCACGTCGATACCCGGTCCGATGAACCCCTTCTTGTATAGCTCGTAGGTGTAGCGCCGCGTGACCCGCTCTAGAGCGTCGCGCGAATAGGTCTTGGCGTCGATCTTGATTCCGCCTTTGGCCCCGCCGAACGGTACGTCGACCACCGCGCACTTGTAGGTCATCAGGGCCGCCAAGGCGACCACTTCGTCCTCGTTGACGTCCAAGCTGTACCGAATCCCCCCCTTGGTCGGCAGCTTGTGGTGGCTGTGCTCGGCGCGCCAGGCATGGAGCATCTCGATGCTCCCGTTGGCACGACGGACCGGAAAGGTGAAGTGATAGACGCTGTTGCAGCTCTTGATCAGGTCGAGCAATTCCCGATCGTGTGCGGTCAGAGCCGCTGCCTTGTCGAAGTTCCGATTCACCTGCTGGGAAAAGCTGATGGCGGACATGGGGGTTCCTCGTTGTCGGGGTCGCTGCGGTGGAGTGTTGAGGGGTTCGCGACTTTTGCGCGGTGGGGGAACTGATAGCATTCTCGGGCCTGCCGCCGCAAGACGGCAGGTGGTTTTTTTTCTCGGAGCCGATGCGGCGGTCGGCCGGATTGCATTCTACGGCCTGCTTTGTCGCGGCTCCATTCCCCTTCACCGACTTCGAAGAGAGGAGCTTTTTCCACTGATAGCAACGTACGAGCTTATAGGCAATTCCTGGCAGGCTTGGCTCACCGCCATAGGTATCTCCTTCGCCGTCTTCGGGATCTCCATGTTGATTCGCTGGACGACCGTCCGCCGTCTCGGCGAGATCGCCAAGCGAACCGAAACGCTGATCGACGACTTCACGGTGGTGATCGCCCGACGCACCCGACCGGTTCTGGTGTGCGCGGTGGCGCTCCACCTCGGCGCGAGCGCGCTCGATCTGCCGGCTCGAGCGGAGCGCATCCTCGAAGCCATCTCGATCATCGCCCTTTTCCTCCAGTTGATCCTCTGGTCCGCGCTGGCGATCGATTTCTGGATCGATCAGCGGCAGCGGCGCTCGGAGTCCGATCCGGCCTCCGCGACCACCCTTTCGGCGCTCAAGTTTCTCGGCAAATTGGTCCTCGGAGCGGTGCTCGGACTCGTAGCGCTCGATTCCCTCGGCGTACAGGTCACCACCCTGATCGCCGGTTTGGGCGTTGGCGGCCTCGCGATCGCCCTTGCGACCCAGAACATTCTCGCCGACCTGTTCGGCTCGCTCACCATCCTGATCGACAAGCCGTTCGTCCTGGGCGACACGATTCGGGTCGACGACCTCATCGGTTCGGTCGAAGAGGTCGGCTTGAAGACCACGCGGGTCCGCAGCCTTTCCGGCGAGCAGCTGATTTTCTCCAACGGCGACCTGTTGAAAAGTCGGCTGCGCAACTATGGCCGTATGAAGGAACGACGCGTGCCGCTCTCCTTGAAGGTGGCGCTCGCGACCCCTCCGCAAGAGCTTGCGGCGATTCCCGCGCGGCTCCAGTCGATCGTCGAAAGAGAGGACGACGTACGCTTCGATCGCGCGCACGTCAAGGCCATCGGTCTTTTGGGCATCGAGCTGGAGGTGATCTATTACGTCACCAAGCCCGAATACCTCCTGCACATGGACCGTCAGCAGGCGATCCTGCTCGCGGCGCTCGAAGACTTCGCCGCGCACGGCATCAATCTGCCTTCCACGCCGACCGCCCTGTCCTCGGAAGGATCGGAGTAAACGATCGCTTTGGCAAAGCTCCTTAGGGTTTCGCGCTCCAGAGTTCGGTGGCAGGATAAAACGACGACCAGCCGAACCAATACGCCTCGTGGCCCGGCAGCCTCGCGAGTCGGCGCCCTTCGGGGCCGGTGAGAGCGTCCTCGCCGACCTTCCAGCCACGGCCGTTCTGATCGGCCAGGAAGCTGGCGCCGAGTGCCGCGCGGAGCACCGGGCCGAACGTCCGATCTTCTCGGGCATAGGCGCGCACCGCACCGGTTTCGTCGATCACCAGGACGACCGAGACACCCCCTCCGTCGGCTCCTGCGCCGACCGTGTCGGAGACGACCCCCGGCTTTGGCAGATCGTCCAGCGGATAGGCCTTTGCCTTGCCGCCGAGCAGAAGCGCGAATACTTTCGCCTTCGGCGCCTTCTTCGGGTTGGCGCCCAAAGCGGGAAACATCAACTCGGGGCTCGCGAAATAGGGGCCGTACGGCTTGCCCGGCGTGTAGTCGCGGGCAAAGCCGGTACGCGGCGACAGAACCCGCGTCGCCGGGTGATCCTTCTGCCATTTCCCCCAGGTGGTGACGACGATCGGCAGCCGTTCGAGCCGCAATCCGGATTGGGCGAGCGGTCCCATCACCGGCTCTCCGGTCAGCTGATTCCAGAGCGTTTGGGTCTGTCGGTCGTACATCAGTTTGTTGCTCTCATAGAGCAGCCCGGAAGAGCCGAAAGTGAAGGTCCGGCCGGGCGTCTTGGTCTTATAGAGAACGCCCGCGCCGCACAGCGTGCAATAGGCGAGCGAGACCGGCGTGTCGCCCACGACGTCGTTGGCCATCTCGTGCCAATCGAGGATTCGTAGCGGATAAGCGCGCGCCTCGCCGCCGATCTCGACCCCGAACACGCGATCCTCCGGCGTCAGGTACGAGGCGTCGGCCGCCGGGATCAGCTCGGGCCGGTCGAGCGCCGGGATGCCGTCCTTCTTCACCCCGCCCCATTGAATCCGCTCGACGGGGATACGGCTCGCCTGGATCGGATCGAAGAAACGGCGCATCGCGGGATCGACCCGCGCCGCGAGAAGCCTCCCCTTCCAGGCGGTGAACCCGGGCGGCAACATCGGATCCTTCTGCGCCCCGAGCCAGGTGAACCCGTCATGCCAAGGCTCGCCTTCGGACTTGCCGTGAGTGATCGCGTTAAGGGCGGCGACCACGGCGCCTCGTTCCTGTCCGAGCGGAAAGCGCAGCAACTCGACGAGCGGCGCCACGTAGCGCCGATCACGGGATTTCTCGGCCCGCTCGCAAGCCGCGCGGAACGCCTTCGGGTTCGACCCGAGCAGTGCTTCCAGGTCGGACGCGAGCTTCGCGTCGGAAACCTTCGCCCCGACGGGCACGGCGCCGACGATCCAGACGATGAAAACGATCCAAATACCCCACCCCAAAGCTCGCCTCATCCGTGCTCCTTCCCTCTTGTCCAGAGGATTCTACCGGCTGTTTTCGCGCAGGGCGCGCTCCCGAGTGCTCGTTCGAAGCTTCACGAGATCGAATGGAGGGCGGAAGGACGCGGCATCGGACGCCCGATCGGAACGGCCTCCGGCGCGAGGTGCTCGGAAGGGGAATCCATTTCGGAGGAGACCGCGACGGCATCTCGCGGACCACGGCCATCGCCCGTTCGGCCTCCACGCCGGTCCAGAGGGGGCGCCACGAAGAGTTCATCAAGGGGAGAGTGGCGCGACGTGCAAAGCGGTGGCGCGCCGGGCGATCTCGTCGATGAGGCCGCTGAAAATCAAGCTGTGAAACGGATAGAGCCCATACCAGTAGAGCCAGCCCCCAAGCCCCTTGGGAGCGAAGAACGCGATCTGCGAAAGGAGAACCCGTCCGTCGTCGCGCGGCGTCGCCTGGAATTGCAGCCAGGCTTTGCCCGGCACTTTCATCTCGGCACGCAACCGGAGCAGGTGTTCGTTCTCGACCTCCTCGACCCGCCAGAAATCGAGCGCGTCTCCGGCCCGCAGGCGATCCGGGTCGCGGCGCCCCCGGCGCAGGCCGACACCGCCCAGGAGCCAATCGAGAAAGCCGCGGATCTTCCACGCCCAATTCATGTAAAACCAGCCGCGCTTGCCGCCGATTCCCGTGAACACTCGGTATACCTCGGCGAGGGAGGCGTCCACCACCCTCTGGCGCGTTTCCAGGACCATCCCCTCGTGGGTGGTGAGGGTTACCGGTGTCGCTTCGCCCGCGCTGGTGCTCAAGGCATCGAACCAGGTGCTCTCGACGTTGCTCGCCTGCAGTCGGTCGAGCGCGCGCTCGACGGCCACGCGATAGCTTACCGGCTGGATCTGCGGAAACAACTCGCGGGCGCTCGGATCGTGGACAATATTTTCGTTGTGCAATCCTTCGATCAGAGGGCGGGCGATGACCGCCGGAATGGGGGTGACCAGGTTCACCCAATACGACGACAGGCGCGGCGTGAGAACCGGCACCGGCACCATCCATCGCTTGAGGCCCCGGACCTCGGCGTAAATTGTCATCATCTCGCCATAGGTGATGATCTCCGCGCCGCCGATCTCCAGAATGCGGCCGCGGCTTGCGGGCGCGGCGAGCGCCGCGGTCAAATATTCCATCACGTCGCGGATCGCGAGAGGTTGGGTTTTCGTATAGACCCAGCGCGGGCAAATCATGATCGGCACCCGTTCGGTCAGGTAGCGAATCATTTCGAACGACAGACTGCCCGAGCCGACGATCACTCCGGCGCGAAATTCGGTGACCGGAACTCCGCCGCTGCGCAGCGAATCGCCCGTCTGTTGGCGCGAGCGGAGATGTTCGGAAAGGTGCGCAGAATCTTCCGCCAAAGCGCCGAGATAGAGGATCCTCTCCACCCCAGCGGCATGGGCCGCCGCGCCGAATTGGCGAGCCGCCAGAAGGTCGCGCTCGTGGAAGTCAGACCCGCCGCCCAGGCTATGAATCAGGTAATACGCCGTCCATACCCCCGCCATCGCCGCGCCAAGCGTTTCGGGCCGCAGCACGTCGCCCGCAACGATCTCGACGGAGTCATGCCAAGGTCGCCCCGCCAATCGAGACGGGTCGCGCGCCAGACACCTCACGCGATATCCCATCTTCAAGAGGAGCGGAACGAGCCGCCCGCCAATGTACCCCGTGGCCCCGGTGACCAGGATGAGCGGACGGTCGGTCGCGGCGATAGTCATGAGAAACAGGTCTTGCAAGGTACGTGCTTGGGTAGGGTAACAAGGACCGCCGCCCGCAAATTCAGGCGTGGGGCTGGCCCGACCAAGAGGCGTCCCCGATTGAAAACGTCGGAGGCTGGGCCCAAGCCATCCACTGGCTGGCGCGGTTGCTCTAGGGCCGGGAACGGAGCCAGTCACCGTACCTCCGCCGTACATGGTATCTTTATAGCGAGGTGCCGCGATGACCCTTGCAACCGACCAGCGCGACGAACGAATCGACCTGCGGGTTTCTAGCGGGCTTAAGGCCCTGCTTTCCCGCGCGGCGTCCTACAGCGGTATGTCCCTGTCGAGTTTCCTCGTGTCCCTCGCGGCCGACCGGGCCAAAGAAGTCGTCGCCGAGCACGAAACGCTGACGTTGAGCCCCCGCGACTGGCAGGCTTTCGTCACGGCCTTAGACGATGACCGTCCACGCCCGGAGCTTAAGGCCGCTGTGCGCAGATACCACAAGCGGCGCGCGCTCGATGCCGGCTGACTGGCGCATCGAGCCGCTCCGGCGGGATCACGATCGATCTCAATTCGATTGCGGCGAGCGAGCCCTCAACGAATACCTCGCGCGCTTCGCCCGACAAAATCAGGAATCAGGAGTGACCCGCACGTTCGTCGCGGTGGACACTGCGGCAGCGGGCGGGATCCTGGGCTACTACTCTTTGGCGGTTGGCGCGATCGACCGAGCCAGCCTGCCACCGGAAGCGGCCCGTCGCTTCCCCAACTTCCCTTTGCCCATCGCGAGATTGGCGAGGCTTGCCGTCGACCGCGCCAACCAGGGTAAAGGGCTTGGGGACGATCTGTTGGTGGATGCCCTTTTTCGTTGCCTGCGCATCGCCGACGAGGTGGGGATCGCCGCGGTCGTGATCGACGCCAAACACGAGAAAGCCAAGGCTTTCTACGCCCGCTACCAGTTCGACGCGCTGCCCGATCTCCCTCTGACGCTGTGGCTTCCCATGCCCGCTCTTCGGAAGTTGTTCGAGATTGCCGCCGGGAGCATGAATGACTGAAGACATCCGCTTTTCCGGCCGGCTGACCAAGGCCGAACTCAGGACCTCCCATCTCGCCACCTATCCCAGGATTTTCAAGTTCTGGCCCTGGCTGTATCTGGTCGCCATCGGGTTGGTCTTGGTCACCGCCAACCTCAAGGACTATGCCGCGCATCTGTCCGAAGACTACCCGGGAGCCCTGCTGCTTCTACTCATCGCAGCTTTTCTCTTCGCCGTTCCGCGCCTCGGCGCGCGCAAGGCTTTGAAGAACAATCCGAGCCTACGCGAGCCCTTCTCGGGTCACCTGTCGAACTGGGGATTTTCGTGGCAAGGAGCGTTCGACCAAGGTGAGATTCCCTGGGATGCCCTCTATGGCTACCGAAGCCGGGGCGAGATTCTCCTGGTCTACATCGGGCTGCATCAGGCGTTCTTTCTGCTGCCGCGCTTCTTTGCCACGCCGGAAGAGTGGGACGCGGCCGAGGAGCTGGTGGTCAAGAACCTCCGCCCGAGGTAGGTTCAAAGCCGCCGTTCCCGAAGGCGTGACCTCGCGGTGCGCGCCATCCGCCCTCCCCCACGAAAGTCGAACGACCCTGTAAGTGCGCCAAAATCGCGTTAGGAAGTACGGGTTGACGTGTCGTGATCGAAAGCCCGGAGGGGAGTGTGTCGTTCCTATGAGTTGGCGAGGGTTTTTCGCGGATCCGGCCAATCTGTTCCTCGCCCTGGTCGGCGTGGTCGTAACGGCCTACGGTACCTGGTGGACGATAAGCCACCAAACACCGCGCTCGCTCGATCCCGGATTGCAGGGTGAGCTTTCGGCGATTCTGCGGCCGATCTGCGCGGACGGCCGAGTCGAGGCGTCCGAACGGGAGGCGATCGGCCATTTCGTCGCAAGCCGGGCCGCTGACGTTCCCGCAGCCGAGATCGCCGAACTCGAGAAGCGGATCTGCGTCGCCAGCGAGAGCCTCGCCCGGGGCGCTGAATTCGTTACGGCCGGCCGACCGAAAGCAGCGCTTGAGGAGTTTCACAGCGCCGTCCAAGTCGACCCGGAGAACGCCGCGGGCTGGTCGAATCTGGGCTCCGCCTATGTTCTTCTCCAAGAGACCCGTTCCGCTCGATCCGCCTTCGAGGAGGCGTTACGGCTCGACCCCGGCAATTGGCTCACGCGCTACAATCTGGCCTGCCTCTACGAACAGCAGGGCGATGACGGCCCGGCCCTCGAGCAGTTCGGCAGGGCTCTCCACGGGCTCTCCCGCGAGGCGGAATCGCTACCTGTCGCCGCCCTTTTGCGCACCCTCGAGGCCAACCCAAGGTTCGCCGCTCTCCGTGGTGATGGTTGCTTTCAGAAGCTGGCACCTAAGCTTCGGGCGGCCTCCCCGTGAAGTCGACCCGAGAGTTCCTGCTCGCGGTGGTGTTCGCGGCCGCCTTCGCGGCTCTCGGCCCGGGGATTGCCTTGGCCGAGGGACCGGCCTGTACCCAGGCGAAGGCGATCGTCGAGGAGGTCCGGCAGATGTATGCCAGGAATCCGGTCGATCATCGCGCTGCCCTGCTCAAGCTCCAGACCGCGCGAAACCTCTGCGCTTCCCTTGGCGAGGCGTGGAAGCTGTCGTTCTGTAGCGCCACCGCACTCGGCGATGCGAACCGGGCGCGCCTCTACAAGGACCGCGCGATTCTCAACGGTGTCGACGACCTCGACTGCGGAGGCGCGGTTCCTGCGGCCGCGGCCCCGGCCCCTCTCTCCCGGGTACGCGAAAAGTTCGCGCTGATCGTCGGCATCGGCGACTTCAGGGACGCTGCGATTCCCAAACTGCGTTTTCCGGCCAAGGACGCGCAGGATCTCGCCTCAGTGCTCGCCGACCCCCAAGTGGGGCGGTTCAAAACGGACAACGTCCTCGTGCTCACGGACGCGCAGGCGACCCGGAAAAATATCAATGCGATGCTCCAACAGCTGATCCTCCGCGCGCAGGAAGACGATCTGGTCCTGATCTTCATCAGCAGTCACGGCTCGCCCCATCAGGAGGGGAGCGGGCTAGGCGGCGTCGGCTACATCGTGACCTACGACGCCGGGCTCACCAACATGTGGGACGACGCTCTGGAGTACGCGGATTTCTCGCGGAAAGTGGGGCTGATCAAAGCCAAGCGCAAGGTTATCTTGCTCGATACCTGTTTCAGCGGCCAGATGGTCGCGAAGGGGGCCAAGGCGCTGGTCGCCGAAGGCCCCGGGATTGACGAGGCAACGGCCAAGATGTTCCTTTCGGGCGAGGGCAGCTTCGTCATCACCTCCAGCCGCGCCACGGAAAAGTCGTACGAAAGCACCAGGTTGCAGAATGGCTATTTCACCTACTACCTGGTGAAGGCTCTACGCGAGCTTCCCGAGCCGACGGTGAAGAACCTCTACGCCCGCCTCTCGCAGCAAGTGGCAGACGCGGTGGCGAGCGGCGAAGGGCAACCGCAACATCCTGAAATTCATCCAAAGAAGAGCCAAGACGACATCAATTTGGCGGTCATCCCAAGCTCGACACCCTGAGCACAAATGGGGGAGGGTCATGCCTTTTCGAATCCGAATTCCTTTCGCAACGTACCTTGTATTTACTCTCGGTGTCGGTATCGGCGCACCCTGCGCGGCCAAAGAGGGGTTCAGCCTGATCAAGACGACGGCTACCTTAGAGCGCACGAACCCGCCCGAGATCTACATCCCGGGCACGAAGATTCAGGTGAATGCGACGAGCAGCGACGCGGAAGGCAACACGGTGGTGCAGCCGCTGCGGAGTCTGCTCGAAAGCAGCCTGCTCAACAGTGAAAAACGTTTCAGCGTTGACGCCCAACGCCCGCAGACCGTGATCGACGCGACCGTGGTCGAGAACAGCGGCTCGGACCGATGGGAACCCAGAAAGATGATGCGGAGCTTCCCGACGGGAAAAAAAGACGACAAGGGCAAACAGACGTATGAATCACGGGAGGTCGAAGTCAAGTTTCGGGTCTTGAGCCACCGCCTCGTCGTTGCCTACAAGGTGACCGACCAGCTGAGCCGGCGCAACTTGGCCGCCAATACTTGGAGCGAGGAATATAAGAAGGACTTCGAGGAAGGCAAGGGGGCACCCGATCCCGCGACGATCGAGGGGCAACTCGTGGAAAGGATCGTCGACAAGATCGTCCGGCAGCTCGCGCCGACGAAAGAAGAGGTCGGCGTCTTGTTGCCCGAAGGGAGCCTTAAGGATCTCAACAACCTGGCCAAGGGCCACCTCTGGGGCAACTACCTCGAAGCCATCGAGCTGCTCCCGGCCAAGACGGCCCCGAAGGACGAATCGTACCGGCAGTACGCGCTCGGCGTGGCGAACGAGGCCTTGGCCTACAGCGCGGAGGATGTCGATTCCTCCCTGCGGTATCTCCAGGAGGCGTCCAGCCACTACAACGAAGCGCTGTCGTCCAATCCTCAAGAGAAGTACTTCGCCCGCGCGTTCGACGGCTTGGCCGCCACCCTCCAGGGCAAACACAATATGTCCGCACCTTTGGAACGGGTCCAGACCTCGCTGATCAAATACCAGAAGCTGAAAGATTTTCGGGACGCCCCGCAGGCTCAGTTGGCGGCTTCGGCCGCGGCCAGCAAGGGGCTTGACGGCGCGCCGGCCGATCCGGACTTACTCGACAACACCGGCGTGATCTCGATGGTTCAGGCGGGCTTGAGCGACGACATCGTGATCAACGCGATCAAGACGACCGAGAAGACAAGCTTCGATCTCTCGCCCAAGGGTCTGATCCAGCTTTCGCAAGCCAATGTCAGCGAGAAGGTCATCCAGACTCTACAAGGGCTGACGCAGAAGAAGCCGGCGAAGAAAAAGTGAGAGAGGCACCAAGGATGTCGAGCACGAGCGGAGTTCGCGGGTTCGGCCTGGCCGCCGGCTTGCTGTGCGCCGCGGTGGCGCCCGGGGCACAGGCAAAGGACGCACCGAAAGAGTCACCAGGGGCCAAGATGATCTTCTTGAACCCGGCGACTGGGGGTCTCATCTCTGCGGATCCCGGCGGAGGAGGAACGAAGCCGAAGCCCCCGGCGCGGTCTCATCCGCTGTCGAACAACGCGAATCCACCGCCCAAAGCCAAGCCTCCACGCCCGCCGGTGATCGAAAGTTCGAGCCCGCTCGTCGCCGCTCCGGCGACGAATCTCGGTCTCCGGTACTGGATCGACCTGATGGACTCGACGGGGGATCACCACGAGGTGACTCGGGACCGCGTCTTCCATTCCTCAGAGCGCATCCAGCTGCGTTTCCAGACCAACATGAACGGCTATATCGCACTCTACCAAGTCACGTCGAACGGCAAGGTCGCATTGCTCTTCCCGGACAAGAATAAGCAGCTCGACGACAACCGAATCGACCGCGGTCATCCTCGCGCCCTACCGAGGGAAGATGCCTGGTTCCGATTCGATGAAAGCCCGGGGACCGAACGCCTCTTCGTCCTTTTCGCCCGCGCCACCGAAGAACTCGAGCTGCTCCTCGCCGAGCGACTCCTCGACCACGGCCCCGGCGTGCTCCCGCCCGGGGATCAGATCGCGAGCAAAGATCTAATCCTTGAAATGGCGCCCGACGCCACCTATGCCGTAAACCCCGCCGGTGCACCGATCGAGCTGGAGAGTGCGCTGCGCCACGAGTAGAGGCCGTAGGATCGCTCTTCGACTTCGCTCAGGGTTGGCTCTACCCGCTGGCTGGCCGAAGTCTAGCCCAGCTCCCGCCTGCACCTGGTGGGCTTCGCCCGATCCCTTTCTTCGGTGCCGCCTGGGTTAAACTTCAAGCGTGCCCAATCCATCAAGGGTGCTCCGGGAGCGGCTCGATTCCGAGACGCGGGTCGAGACCGGTGGCCACCTGCTCGCCGAAGCGGTCCGGGTTCCGGGTCTCACGATCCTGCACCATCCGGAGGCGGTTCGCGTCGGCGAGCAGACGGCGCTGACGCGCCTGGTGGCCGGTCGTGCGGAACGGCTCGGACGCACGGAGCCCGCGTTCGCGCCGCCCGGTCGAGGGGGAGAACGCCCCCTGGCCGACTCTCACCTGAGCCGCCGGCCGGTCGAGATCCGGCCAGGGAGCTGCGGTGGCCTGCGGTTGCTCCGCGCTGACAGCCCGGTGAGTGTTGAGGTGGACGGCCAGCCGCTCAAAGAGTCGTGCGAGATCGAAGCCGCCGAGATCGAGCGGGGCGTCGTTTTGCTGCTCGGCAACTGCGTCGTCCTCTGTCTCGGACTGATCGATCCGGTCGGCGGGGGGGCCGACGGCGCTTCCGACTACGGATTGGTCGGGGAAAGCTCATCGATGATGGCGCTCCGCCGCGAAATCCGTCGGGTCGCCGCGACCGATCTGCCCATCCTGCTGCGCGGCGAGACGGGCACCGGAAAGGAGTTGGTCGCCCGGGCGATCCACGACTCGGGACCGCGCGCCCGCGCGCCTTTCGTCGGCATTAACATGGCCGCTCTGGCGCCGAACCTCGCAGCGGCCGAGCTGTTTGGCGTGGCGCGCGGCGCCTTTACCGGTGCCGATCGCGC
Source organism: Thermoanaerobaculia bacterium (assembly GCA_038248205.1). Lineage (GTDB taxonomy): Bacteria > Acidobacteriota > Thermoanaerobaculia > Multivoradales > UBA5704 > DASYKS01. The sequence goes on along the minus strand of JBBRUC010000139.1, from coordinate 3,043 downwards.
CCGCGCCGGGCTGATGCGGCGGGCCGACGGCGGCACGCTCCTGCTCGACGAGGTGGGAGAGATGCCGGCGGAAGTCCAAGCGCTCCTTTTGCGCGCGCTCGAAACCGGCGAGGTTCGAGCCGTGGGAGGCGATACGCCGTTCCAGGTTGACGTGCGACTGATCGCCGCGACCGATGCCAACCTGGAGGCCGCGATCGCGGACGGCCGATTCAAGGCGCCCCTTCTGCATCGCCTGGCCGGGTACGAGATCCGGCTGCCGCCGCTTCGCGCCCGGCGGGACGATTTCGGAAGACTGTTCCTGTCGTTCTTCCGCGCGGAGGTCCAAGCCGCCGGCGCTTCGCCCGCCGCGGTCCCGGCGCTCCCCGCCCGCCAGGCCGCCGCCCTCGCCGCCTACGACTGGCCGGGCAACGTGCGCGAGCTTCGCAATGCCGTCCGCCGGATCGTCCTCGCCGGGCTGGACGGCGGCGAGCGCGCGATGGCGCACCAGGTGGAACTGCTCCTTTCTGCTGCGCGGACTCCTCCGTCCGATGGGCCGGTGCCGGAGCGGCCGGGTCCGGCGGCCGGAGGAAGACGCCGGCCGGAACACCTGGAGGAACGCGAGATCGCCGAGACATTGCGCGCCCACCGCTGGAGCGTTCGCGACGCGGCCGAGGCACTGGGCATCGCTCGAACTTCCCTCTATGAACGGATCGCCAAAAGCCGGAACCTGCGCCGGGCTTCGGATCTCGGGGAGGACGAGCTGCGCGAAGCTCTGGCGCACGCCGCAGGCGACCTCGAACGAATGGCCGGCACGCTGGAAGTCTCCAAGCGCGGCCTGGTGCGCCGGTTGCGCCAGCTCGGTTTGGCCTGATCGGAGAGCGAGGGTGGGCGAAGACCGGATCGGCCCGTACCGAATTGAAGGCCGCCTCGGCGCGGGCGGTATGGGCGAGGTGTTTTCCGCCTATGACGAGCGCCTCGATCGAAGGGTGGCGCTCAAGCTGATCCGCTCGGATTTTTCCGGAAGCGCGGGCCAAGAGCGTTTCCGCCGCGAGGCGCGTGCGGCGGCGGCCTTGAGTCACCCCTCGATCGTCCAGATCCACGACATCGTCGAATCCGACCGGGGCTCGGCCATCGTGATGGAGCTGGTCCTTGGGCGGTCGTTACGCCAACGGTTGGCCGAGGGGCCGCTACCCTACCGGGAGTCGCTACGCCTGGGCCGCGAGATCGCCGAAGGGCTCGCCGCGGCGCACGCGCGCGGCATTGTCCACCGCGACCTGAAACCGGACAACGTGATGATCACGGCGCTCGGCCACGCGAAGATCCTCGACTTCGGGCTGGCCCGGATCGACGGCGACGGCTCGCTCACCCAGAGCGGCGCGGTACTCGGCACGTTCCGCTCCATGTCGCCAGAACAGGCGCGCGGACTGCCGCTCGGACCCCGTTCGGACCTCTTCTCCTTCGGCTCGCTGCTCTACGAGATGATCACGGGTCGCTCGCCGTTCCCCGGCCCCGACGCACCCGAAACGATGACGCGAATCTGCACCGAGCGCCAAGCGTCGCTCCGTGAAGTCTGCCCCGTCGCCTCGGAACCGATTTCGCGGCTGGTCGACAAGCTCTTGGAGAAGGAGCCGGCGCGCCGACCCGAGAGCGCCGCCGACGTGGCGCTGGCGCTCGGTCGTTTGGAGGCCGCCGAAAGCGGCGGGGCCGAGGTGCCGTTTGAAGACCTGGCTCCGGCCGAGGAACTGACCGTCGAGGAAAGCGTAGTCCGCCACCATCCGCCGAAGCCGGGATCGCTCCTTCGATCGCGCCGGGCGCGCGGCGTTGCGGCGGCGCTGCTCGCGGTCGCGCTCCTGGTTGGGGTCGCGGTGTGGTTCAGGGCTCTGTGGGTGGCGCACCGGTCGGGACCCTTCGTGGTGGTCGCGGTGCCCGCGGCCGCGATCTCTCCGACGAGGAACGCGGTCGGCGCGAAGGACGGCGACTCGATGGCGACCGCCGCGGCGCTGCGAATCGCGGTTCTCCGTACCCTCACCGCGCTCGAACGAATTTCGCCCTTGACCCCGGAGCAGGTCGATCCAGTGGCCGGCGCGCCGCGCGAGCTGGCGCGCGCCACGGCGGCGGATGAGGTGGTCACCTCCGGCGTCGACTGCACAGTCCGTGGATGCCGAATCGAGCTGCGGCGCATTCGGGGCGACGGAGTGCTCCTCTGGACCGCCGGATTCGAAGTACCGCCCCATCGACCGCTGCTGCTTGCCGAGGCGGTCGAAGGACAGCTCAAAATCGCTTACCGAGACCACCCGGTCCGCCCCGATCAGCCCGGTCTAGAAGTTCGTCCGGAGGACTACGCGCGCTATGTCGAGCTGCGGCGCGAACTCGACTCCCGACGCAAGGATCTATCGATCGACGCGCTACTCACTCAAGTCGCGGCGATCCGCCGCGGCTCGCCGCGCTTCGTCGAGGCGGCGATCCTCGAAGCGGACGCCCGGCGTTATCGCTACTCTGCGCACCGCGATCCGGAAGACCTCCTCCGTGCGACCGGCTTACTCCAACAAGCCAGGAAGATCGCCCCGGCAGATCCGCGCCCGATCGTCGCCCTCTTTGAGGTCGCTCTCCGCGGCGAGCGCCTCGACCTCGCGGCCCAAGCGCTCGCTGAGCTGGAACGGGCGGAGCCCGGAGCTCCGGATATCGCGATGCTCAAGGCACGACTCGAAGAACGGCGCGGCAACCGCACCGCCGCGCTCGCCCAAATGCGCGAGGCGGTCGCGCGCCGGCCGTCGTGGCAGCACCTGTCGCGGATCGCCGACATGGAATACCGCTACGGCGAAGTCACCGCGGCGCGCGAGCACCTGGCCCTCCTGCTCGCCCGGTACCCCGACTCTTGGACCGGCACGTCGCTCCTGGCGCAGATCGAGCTGCTCTCGGGCAGTCCGGCGCGCGCGGCCGAGCTGTACGAAACGCTGGTGAGCCGCTCGCCCCAAGCACCCGAGCTGGCCAACCTGGGGCTCGCTCACCTGCTGCTCGGCCGCTACGGCCAGGCCGTGGCACGGTTCCGCCAAGCGCTCGCCCT
>JBBRUC010000138.1:0-15699 GCA_038248205.1 Thermoanaerobaculia bacterium | reverse complement strand
TTTCTCGGTGACTTCAGTGATTTTCTCGGTGACTTCAGTGATTTTCTCGGTGACTTCAGTGATTTTCTCGGTGACTCCAGTGAATTTCTCGGTGACTTCAGTGATTTTCTCGGTGACTTCAGCGAATTTCTCGGTGACTCCAGCGATTTTCTCGGTGACTTCAGCGAATTTCTCGGTGACTTCAGCGAATTTCTCGGTGACTTCAGCGAATTTTGGGGAGACACCAGCGATTTCCTGGGCGACGTAAGCGAATTCCTAAGGGGCTCGAACGATCTGGTCGGAGCATCGGCACGAGGCCCTGTGTCCCCGAGGAGTCCCCGAGGGGCGCACCTTGGCCGTTCCTGGGAATTCTGGTAGAGTCCCCGCCTTCGTGCGGTCTGCGCCCTCTGGGCGAAGCCTATACAGATACCTGTTGGCGTTTCAGATAACGAGATTCGAGGTCTTCGAGCATGGTTAGAATTCGGCTCCGCCGGATGGGCGCGAGGAACGCGCCGTTTTTCCGGGTCGTCGTCTCCGACACCCGCCGTACCCCCTTGGCCGCTGCGGTCGAGGAAATCGGCTGGTACGATCCCAAGAAGCAGCCCGCCCAGATGAAAATCGAGGGCGATCGCTTGCAGTACTGGGTCAGCAAGGGCGCGCAGCTCTCGCCGACCGTCAAGAAGCTGTTCGCGAAGGCGTCCTGACCGCCGTGGCGGCCGTGGCGGATGTCCGGAGCGAAGTCGAGGAGCTGATCCGTCGACTGGTCGACCTACCCGAGAAGGTGAAGGTGGCCGAGTTTCCGAGCGGCGACGAGATCCTCCTCGAAGTCGAAGTGGCTCCGGAGGATCTCGGCAAAGTGATCGGCCGGCAGGGGCGTACCGTTCGAGCGTTGCGGACGTTGCTCGAAACGCGCAACGCCCGCGAGGCGGTTCCCTACGGTTTAGAGATCATCGAAGACTGAACCGTCTTCGATGCCAGGGGAGCGGGTACGCTCGGTTCCTGGCTGCGAAATCTCTGATTTCTCCGATGGCCGATTCCGGAACTTCACGCGACGACCTTCCCGCGACGGTGACCGTCGGACGGGTGCTGCGCCCGCACGGCCTCAAGGGCGAGCTGTCCGTGCTCGTCGAGTCGGAGGTGCCGGGCCGGTTCGATCCGGGCAGCGAGCTGCTCGCGGTGATTCCGGGTAAGGCGCCGCGGACGGTCAGGGTGCAAAGCCATCGCGAGTTCCGCGGCGGTGCCCTGGTGACCTTTGCAGGGCTCGCGGATCGCGATGGCGCCGAGACGCTGCGCGGCGCCGTCTTCGAGGTCGAGCGGGAGCGTGTTCCGGAACCTGAGCCGGGGGTCTACTACCACTTCCAGCTGATCGGCTGCCGCTGCACCGAGGCGGGGCGGGAGCTGGGCACCGTGGTCGATGTGATCGAGGATGGCGGGGGACTGCTATTGATCGTGGCGGACGGCAAGCGACGGCTGCCGATTCCGTTCGTTCAGAGCTTTTTGCGCGAGGTCGATGTGGAACGAGGGCGGATCGATCTGGCGCTGCCGGAAGGTCTGATCGAAACGTGCGCATCCAGGTTCTGACGATCTTTCCGGAACTGTTCGCGCCGTTTCTCGCGACCAGCCTGATCGGTAGGGCACGCGCCAAGGAACTGCTCGACCTCCGGGTCTTTGATCTTCGCGACTACGCGGAGGATCGGCACCGGAGCGTCGACGACGAGCCGTACGGCGGCGGCGGCGGGATGGTGATGACGGCGCCGCCGTGGATTCGGGCGGTAAGGTCGGTGTCCGAAGTGGCTGAAGGTGCGGCGACCCCTTGGCGGGTGCTGCTCTCGCCCCAGGGGCGGCGGCTGGACGAGGCGAAGGTGCGTGAGCTGGCCCGGCGTGGCGATCTCGTGTTCCTCTGCGGGCGGTACGAGGGAATCGACGAGCGGGTGCGCGAGAGCGTGGTGGACGAGGAGATCTCGATCGGCGACTACGTCCTGTCGGGAGGGGAACTGCCGGCGATGGTCGCGATCGAGGCGATCTCACGCCAAATCCCCGGGGTGGTCCAGCTGTCGGAATCGGTCGAGAACGACAGCTTCCGGTCCGGGCTGCTCGATTTCCCGCACTACACCCGACCGCCGGTCTTTGAAGACAAGGCGGTGCCCGACGTGCTGCTATCCGGAAATCACGCCGCGATCGTGCGCTGGCGGGAGCGGATGGCGCTGCGGGCCACGTGGGAGAAGCGGCGCGATCTGCTGGAGGGTGCGCGGTTGAGCCCCGAGCAGGAGCGGGAGCTGGCGGCGTTCGAAGCGGGCCGAAGGGCGGAGTAGAGGGGCAGAATTGGCAGGGGATTGCCGTTTCAGCCCCCACCCCCGGAGGTGAGGCCGCTTGCGTGGGGGGATGTCTTTGAGAATAATCAGCGACTTGGCCGGCACGGCAGAGTGCGCTATTCATCCAGGATACGAGCAGGTTTAGAGGTGAGGACATGAATCAGCTACAGCAAGTCGAGAGCGCCTATCTCCGCACCGGCATGCCGGACTTTCGTCCCGGCGACACGGTCAAGGTCCACGTCCGCGTCAAAGAGGGCGACAAAGAGCGCATCCAGATCTTCCAAGGCGTCGTCATCGCGCGGCGCGCGGGCGGCACCCGTGAGACGTTCACCGTCCGCAAAATGTCCGGCAGCATCGGTGTCGAGCGCATCTTTCCGCTCCATGCGCCGCTGGTGGACAAGATCGAAGTCATTCGGCGCGGCCGGGTGCGCCGCGCGAAGCTCTACTATCTGCGCAATCTGCGCGGTAAGGCGGCGCGGATCGACGAGCGGCGCGAAGACAAGCGCGGCTGAGCCCGGGTTCTTAGAGGGTTCGCGGCGTGAAAGGAGCGCGGTGACGAAAGCCTCGTCGTCGGCCGCTCGGCTGAGCCCGACGTTTCTCGAGCTTTGTGCCGAGGCGTATCGCTTGCGGCTGATGTGCGGCCTCGAGGATCTCCTGGGGCGTTGCGGCTTTGCGCGCATCGCCGGAGTCGACGAGGCCGGACGCGGCTGCCTGGCCGGTCCGGTGGTGGCCGCCGCGGTGATCGTCGACCCGGGGGTATCGCTGCCCGGGGTCGACGACAGCAAGGAACTCAACCCCGAAGAGCGCGTGCGGTTGGCCGGCGAGATCCGCCGGACGTCGCGCGCGTTTTCCGTCTGCTCGATATCGGCCGAGACGATCGATCGCGTGAACATCCTGGAGGCCACCCGTCTTGCCATGCGTGGCGCGCTCGCCGGTTTGGCACCCGCCCCCGACTGCGCGGTGATCGACGCTTTGTTTCTCTCCGGTCTTTCCTACCCCTGCCTGCCCGTGGTCCGCGGCGATTCGATCAGCTATGCGGTCGCCTGCGCCTCGATCCTCGCCAAGGTGGCGCGCGACGCTTCGATGGTGGCGCTCGAAGACGCCCATCCGGGGTATGGATTTGCCGTCCACAAAGGGTATGGAGTGCCTGAGCACCTGGCCGCGCTCGGTCGCTTGGGACCGTCGCCCGTGCATCGGATGACGTTTCGCCGGGTACGGCCCGAGCCGGACCTCGTTGCCGAGACGCGGCCGGTACGGGGGCGCGCCAATGCCTCTCTCCGGTTGGCCGTCCAAGGGGCTCGCTGATGGCCGTGGTCCGCGATCAGGTCGTTCAGACAGCGGAAAAGTACGTCGCGCGCGGCAAGATCGAACCGGAGATTCGCGAGTATCGCAAACTGCTCGCCGACAACCCGAACGACATCAACACGCTCAATCGGATCGGCGACCTCTACGCGCGAATCCAGCGGGTCGACGAGGCGATCGACTTCTTCACCCAGATCGCGGAGCGATATACGGAGGAAGGTTTCTTCGTCAAAGCGATCGCGATCTACAAGAAGATCATCAAGCTCAACCCGACGCTGCTCGAGGTCTACGAGGCGCTCGCCGAGCTATACGCCAAGCAGGGGCTGACCAACGAGGCGCGGACGCAGTTCCAGGTGCTCGCCGACTACTACCAGAAGCACGACAACGCGACCTCGGCGAGTGCGATCTACGGCCGCCTGGTCGACCTCGAACCGGAAAATCCTTCCCACCACGTCAAGCTCGCCGAGATCTACCAGCAGCAGAAGCTGTTTGAAAAGGCGCTCGGCGAATATCGGCTCATCGCCGAGATGATGCTCTCGGCGGGGCATGTTCCGGAGGCGGCGCAGGTCTATGAGCGGGCGCTGGCGATCGATGCGCAGAACCTCCCGTTCTTGACCGACGCGGTGCTCAAGCTGCGCCAAGCGGGCGGGGAGAGCGCCGCGGCGCGGTTCTTGGAACTCGCCATCGAGAGGAATCCGGCCGCGGAGCGGATCGCGCGCCTGATCGGCGGCGAGGGGACGGCCAGCGGGGTGCAGAGCCGGGTGGCGGAGCCGCCTTCGCCGTCGTCGGCCCAAGTTTCCGGGGCGGTTCCCGTGCTCTCCGAGCCCGAGCCGGACACCGTAACGCAGCCGTTCTCGCTCGACCTTGATGAGGATGAGGACGAGGACCAGGCTGCCTCGGCCGCGGGGACGGCGCCCGGCGTGGGAGTCCCCGAATGGGATCAGGCGTTCGAGGAGGCGGCTCGCGCCGCGGGCGCCGCTCCCGTCGAGAGAGAACAGGTCCGGGAATCGGCTCGCGAAGAGTCCGGCGAGATCGATCTGGATCTCGACGAAGTCTTCGTTCTGGAGATGGAGGATGACGAGCCGGCGAGCCTGGTCAAGCCGCCGCCCGACATGCTCGATGGGGCGCCGCGCCGGCCCGCCTGGGCGCTCGATGCGGAACCCGCCGCGCCCGAAGAGAGCCCGTCGATCGCCGAAGAAGCCGATTCTCCCGCGCCCGCCGCGGCGAGCGAGATCTCGTGGAGCGAGATCGAAGAGATCGACCTCGGCGAGATCGGTCAAATTCGCGAAGAGGCCGAGGAGGAGGAGGTCGGGGGGGGCGCAAGCGCCTACGCCGGGGGTTTAAGTTCCACGGGTTCGTTCGAACTCGACGATCCGTTCCGGGCGATGCTCGAAGCCGACGCCGCGGGAACGGGTGCCCCACCGCTTGCCCGGCTCGATGCCGAGGAGCTGGAGCGGACGGCGGCGGGCCTCCACGCACGCCTTCCGGAGCGCCAGGAGGATCTCCTCACCGAGGCGGAAGTCCTGGCGCGCTATGGCCTGGAGGACAAGGCGATCGAGCGCTTGCACGATGCGCTGCGCGCCGATCCGCGGCATCTCGAAGCGTATGCGCTTCTGGTCCAGCTCCACCTTGATAAGGGCCGGCTGGGACTCGCCGGCGAGGCCGGTCAGGAGATGGCCCGAGCCGTCGGGCGCCGTCCATCCGAGGTCTGGGACCAGGTCCGGCGCAAGCTCGCGAGCGTCGGGATCACGATCGAAGAGGCGCCGCCCATCCCGGCGCCCCGACGGACGCCGAGCCCCGAACCGCCGCCGCGCACCGATTTCGGCGGAATGTTCGAGGAGCTGTCGCCGCCTCCCGCGCCCACCCCGGAGGAGGATCGGCTGGAAGCTCTCGCGGACGCGCCCGCCGAGCGGCTCGAATCGGTGGAGGAGGCGATCGAACCGGCGCCGCCGTCACCCCCGCCGCCGGTCATCAAGCCGCGGCCGTCGAGCGTGATCGATCGCGAGTTGGCCGCGCTGATCGGGCCCGCGGGCAAGGGCCGGCCGGCCCGGCGCGTGAGTCCGGCCCCTGCGCCGTCACCTCCAGCCGCCGCCGCGCCGGCTCCGCCGCCTCCTGTTGCGCAGGACGCTCCGCTGGCTCCGATGGCCCCGCCGGAGGCGCTGACTCCGTCGTTCGAGAGTCCCCCTCCGCCGCCTGATCTTTTCGATCCTCGCGGCATCGCCGCGTCGCTCGAAGATTTAGATGACGAAGATTTCGTCGTTCCCGGCCTTCGCGACTTCGGCCCGCCGCTGCCCGTAAGCGCTGCAAGCGCCGAGGCGGCGAGCCTGGATGACACGGCGGCGAGCTGGCTCGACGAGGCGGAAGCCATGCGCTCCGGGGAACCGGCGGCGCTGAATCTGGACGTAACCGGGCGGGCCGAGGGCCTGTTCTCCGACGACGACTTCTTCGATCTGGCCGGCGAGATCGAGCACGAGCTGGAGCAGGAGGTGGGCGGTGGCGATCTGCTCGCCGGTCCGGCCGAGCAGACGCTCGAAGAGATCGTCGAAGGGTTCAAGAAGGGGGTTTCCGAGAATCTCTCGTCGACCGATTACGACACGCATTTCAATCTCGGCATCGCCTATCGCGAGATGGGCCTGATCGACGAAGCGATCGGCGAGTTCCAACTCGCGGCCAAGGATCGAGCCTACCTGGTTTCGTGTTGCTCGAACCTCGGCCTCTGCTTCCTGGAAAAGGGAATCCCCGAACTCGCGGTCAAGTGGTACCGCCGCGGTCTCGACGCCCCCGGGATCTCCGAGGACGATTCGCTCGGCCTGCTCTACGATCTGGGCAACGCCCACCTCTCGACCGGCGACAACGCAACGGCCTACAAAACGTTCGTCGAGCTGTACGGCATCAACAGCAACTACCGCGACGTGGTCGCCCGGATCGAAGAACTCGGGCACCCTCACTAGCCCGGCCCAGGACGCCTTACCCGGCGAATTTCCCTTCGGCGATCCGCTCTTCGCGCTTCTCGGCAAATTGCGCGGTCAACTTCGCCATGAACTCCGGCAGCTTCTCGTACAGCCGCTTCGGTTCGCGCCGTACCCCTTTGCCCAGGATGTAGGCGGTCAGCAGCGGCAGGACGATCGTCGAGTCGTTGTAGACCACCACCGCGTCGGGCAGCTTTTCCGGATCGACCTTGCCCCACGAGACCGCCTCGCCCGGTGTCGCTCCCGACAGGCCGCCGGTGTCGGGGCGGGCGTCGGTGATCTGAAGGAAATAGTCGTGGCCGGCTTCCGACAGACCGAGCACCTCTTGGATCTGCGGCTCGGTCTGGAGCAGGAAGTTCTTCGGGCTGCCGCCGCCGACGATCCAGCAGGCCGACTTGCCGCCCGATTCCTTGGCCTGCCAGACGATCGACGCCGATTGGTTGACGTCGGCGTTGATGTCGAAATTGAGCTTCGACCCTTCGAGCGACAGCTCGGCGACGTTCATGCCGATCGAGCTGTCGCCCGGCGACGAGGTGAAGATCGGCACCGCATGGCGGTAGGCCGCGGCGAGCAGCGACGTCCCTACCAGGTCGAGCTTCTCTTCGACCGCGGCGACGTATTTGCCCACCCGGTAATGGAACTCCGGGGTCGACATCGGCTTGTCGAACTCCGGCTGGCGCATCACCATGCGGTAGAACTTGTCGGTCTCCAGCAGGACCGAGTAGTCGAACACGATGTCGTAGATGCGAACGACCCCCTCTTCGCGCAGTACGACGTCGTTCCAATTTGGGTTGCCGCGGTGCAGCTTCAGGCCGATCGCGTGGTGCGTGTCGTGGTAGAGGTTGGCGCCGGTCGAGATCATCCAGTCGATACAGCCGGCTTCGATCAACGGCACCAGGCACGATTTGCCGTAGCCGCCGGGGGTGAGCGCGCCGGAAAGCGACATGCCGACCGTGACGTCTTCCAGCAGCATTTTTTGAGTCAGCAGCTCGCACGCTTCGCGCAGCCGCGCGCCGTTGTAGGCGGTGAACGCCCGGTCGATCACCTCGACCAGGCTCTCCTGGCCGGTGAGCGGTTCGGGAAAGATGCGCTTGCCGGAAAGGTGCCGGCCTGGGGCGTGATTCATTGAGATCTCCTCGCGTAGGGCGCAGATTGTACCGGAGGAGTCTTCCTAGGGGCGCACCTGGGGTGCGCCCTGGTTCCGCCGAGGCCTGCGGGGTCAGATACAGAGGTCTGCCGAGGGCGGACAAACAGGTCTGCCCCTACACGGCTGCCACGCCAGATTTTCGGGCGGGCGAACATCACGCCTCCCGCAACGGCACCAGACCTTCGCGCACGGCGAACAGGGCGGCCTGGGTCCGGTCGTCCACCCCGAGTTTGCTCAAGACTGCGGAGACGTGGCCTTTGACCGTCCCTTCCGAGAGGTGGAGGGCCTTGGCGATCTCTTTGTTCGAACGGCCGCGGCCGATCAGCTGGAGCACCGACAGCTCGCGCTCGGTCAGCTCTTCGGCTACCGGGCGACCGCCCGCCACGATCTGGCGCATCAGGTGGCGTTGGGCTTCCGCGTGGAGCGCCGGGCGCCCCTCTGCCACGTCGCGGATTGCGCGCAGCAGCTCCTCCTTGAGAACGTCCTTGAGCAGGAAGCCCTGGGCGCCGGCCGCGATGGCGCGCCGGACGTGCGGCTCGTCGGCGAACGAGGTGAGCACCAGGATGTGGATCGAGGGTGCCCGCTCCACGATCCGCCGGGTCGCCTCGATGCCGTCGAGGCCCGGCATCATCAGGTCCATCAAGACGACGTCGGGGAGGAGATCGAGCGCCAGGCGGACGGCTTCCTCGCCGTTTTTCGCTTCGCCGACGACCGCGAGGTCATCCTCCTCGGAAAACAGCGTACAGAGGCCTTCGCGGACGATTTCGTGATCGTCGGCGACCAGAATGCGGATCGGCGGAGTCATGGCGGGGAGATCTCCTGGAGATGGACGATCGCCTGGACGATGGTGCCGCCGCCGGGCCGGGACGAGACGCGGAACCGGCCGCCGATCCGCTCGATCCGTTCGCGCATGCTGGGCAGTCCGAGCCCGCCGCCGATTTGCGGCTCGAGTTTCGGATCGGGCCGGCTGCGCGCTGGGTCGAAGCCGATGCCGTCGTCGACCACCCGCAGCTCGATCCGCGCGCCCTCTTGGGCGAGCATCAGAGTCGCCTCCTCTACCTCGGCGTGTTTGGCCACGTTCGCCAGCGCCTCCTGCGCCACCCGGAATAGGGGGTGTTCCAGGCTTTCGTCTTGGGCCTCGTAGCCGCGCAGCAGGAATGCGACCTTCAGGCCGTCCTGGGCGTGCTCGCGGATCAGATTGCGTAGGGCGGCGATCAGGCCGCCGCGATCGGGCGGGCCGGTATCGCCGGGCGCAGCAGGCTCTATGGGCAGAGGCGGGCGAAGCTTGGCGAGCAGGCTGCGCATTTCGGCGAGCGCCGCACCGGACAGCTCGACCAGTCGTTCGGTGCGCCTCTCGCCTTCTGCTGGGTCGCGCTTCCAGGCGGGAGCGAGGGTCTGCGCGATCAGCGCCAGGCTGAACATTTTCTGGGTCACCGAATCGTGCAGCTCACGGGCCAGGTGGTTTCGCTCTTCGATCACGGCACTCTGCTCGACCTGGGCGTGCAGTCGGGCATTTTCGATTGCCACTGCGGCGTGGCGGCCGAGCAGGCCGAGGATCTCGACATCCTCCGCCCCGAATTTGCGTGGAGGCGGCGCGCCGATGCCGAAGAACCCGATCAGGCGTTCGTGCCAGAAGATCGGCATGCCGAGCACGGCATTGGCCGCCAGCTCCGGGAGAATCGGCTGCATCGGCTGCGGCACCTGGTCATAGCGGTCGAGCAGCACGGCGCGTTTTCGTTCCAGGACCAGGCCGGCAAGGCCCACCCCGGCGGACATCTCGCGCCCCAGCTCGGCGGTTGGCATGCGGTAGATTGCCTCGGTGCGGAAGACTTCGCGAGCCTCGTCGTAGAGGCCGATCGAGCCATCGCGGGCGTCGAGCAGCTCGCAGGCGTGGCGGACGATCGAGGTGAGCAGAGGCCGCAACTTGAGTTCGCTCGAAATCTCCTCGATCACCTGGCGCAAGCCGTCATACTGCCGCGCCAGGCGTTGGAAGCGGTCGGTCTCTTGGGCGCCGGAAACGGCCGACGGGCCGTCGGCCGGGCCGGGCTTCATGGCTCGCCGGGGGCGGCGGCCTGCGTGATGGGCGTGATCGGCGTGGGCTGGCCCTGGGAGTCGACGTGGACGTAGACCACCTCCGCTTCCGTGACCTTCACCCGGACGTGCGCCTGTTCCCCGCGCTGGCGCTCCGCTTCGACCACGACCCGTACCGTGACCGAGGTTCGCCCGAGCTTCTCGGTCGCGGTGAAAAACGACACCAGGTCGCCGACGAAGACCGGCTGGTGGAACACCACCTCGCGCATCGCGACGGTGACCAGACGGCCGGCGCCGTGACGGTACGCTTCGACCGCCCCCGCTTGGTCGATGTAGGACAGGATGATGCCGCCGAAGATCGTTCCCAAGGCGTTGGTTTCCTTGGGCATCATCAGCACCCGGATGGCCGGCTGCCGCACCGTGTCGATGCTTGCTTCACTCATCGTTTTCTCTCGCTCTCTATCTCACTTGCGCGGTAATCATCCGGTTGGGGGAGCATGCTATCCTAGGCCTCCACAGAGGAGCTTTTGCGCGTTCCGCGACCGAGGTTGGCCAACGAAACCTAGACGCAAGCCCTGATCAGATCGGCCTCCGCTTGATGCCATCCCTAGTAACACCCGAGACCTCGGTCACGCCTCTCCCTGATGCCGTGTTGATGCGGCGGATCGGTGAGCGCCAGCCCGAGGCGCTTCAAGAGCTATATCGGCGCCACGCGCCGAATCTTCTCGCCTTGGGCAAGCGAATTCTGGGCGCCCTTGAGGACGCCGAAGAGGTCCTGCAGGAAGTTTTCCTGCGCGTCTGGCAGGAACACCTTCGCTACGACCCCGAGCGATCTTCGGTGTCTACCTGGATGGTGCTGATCATGCGCAGCCGCGCGATCGACCGTCTCCGCAATCGGCGGGTGGTGGAGCGGGCGCATGGGGCCGCGTATCAAGAGGCCGGAGATCCGTATACATCTCCCGAGGGGGCGGAGAACGTATTAGATCGACAGAGGGAGCTTAGGATTCGTGCCGAGCTGCAGAGCCTGCCGACGGAACAGCGACAGGCGCTGGAGATGGCCTTTTTCGACGGCCTCACGCAGAGTGAAATTTCGGCGCGCACGGGCATTCCCCTGGGTACGGTGAAGACTCGAACGCTGCTGGCGATGAAAAAGATGCGCACGAACCTCCGACAAGAGATCCGAGAACTGCTGTGAATACCGAGAACGATCCTACCCACACCGATTCGACCGATCTCGAAGACCGGGCGATCCTCGCGGCGCTCGACGCGCTCGAGACGGGGGAGCTGTCGGCGGCGGATACCGCCGACGAGACGTATTCTCGGCTGTACGTAGAGTTGCTCGGTCTGCTGCCCGCGAGCCTTGAACCGGTGGTCCCCGCGGATCGGGTCTGGCAGCGACTGGCCGCGAACCTCGATTCGGCAGCGGGCGAAAGCACGCCTACCGTGGCATTCCCGATGCTCTCGTCGACCGCCGCTCCCCTGGCTCCTGCGGCCGTCCCGACCTCTGCCGCTCCGCTGGCTCAGGTCTCCTCGATCGCCAGGCCGGCGGCCAAGGTTGCGTCGCCGTCTTCGTCCCCATCGTCCGGGCCGGCCCTTGCCCGGTCGGCGTCTCGGCGCTCCTCTCGCTGGCCCTTGGCGCTCGCTGCGGCCCTCGCGCTGGCGCTCGCGGGTTTGTCGCTCTACCTGCTCCGGAACCTCGAAGTGCAGACCGATCAAGTGGCCAGCCTCTACGTCAAACTCGCCGCGGCGGAACGGCAGGTTGCGGATCTGCACCAAGCCAAGGGGCACCTGGCCGAGATGGAAGAGAAGTACTCGCTGGTGACGAACCCGGGGGTGTCGATCAACCGGCTCGCCGCCTCTGGCGGGCAGCCGGCGGCTCCGGGAGCCAGCGGCATCCTGTTCGTTGCGGCCGACCACAACCATTGGGTCCTCTGCCTCGACGGGCTACCCCCGGCGGATTCCGGCAAGGGATACCAGCTCTGGTTCATGAGCGAGAGCACGGCGGTGTCCGGTGGCACCTTTACGGCGCGCCCGGGCGAGGTGGTGGAGCTGTCCGCCGCCGAAATGCCCGCGGGAACCCGCGCGGTGGTGGTGACCCTGGAGCCGGCGGCCGGCTCGCCGTTGCCCTCGGGGCCGCAGGTTCTGGCGACCGTCGGCTGACCGTTCTCGCCGTCCCTTCCCTTCAGCCTTCATTCAGCCGCCGGGGCGGACAGTCCTGGTACGATCGAAGGCGGTGCCTGCTCACGATTCCGCTCCGACGATCGCCGCCCTCCGCGAGCTGCTCTCTCCGGATCAGGTGCTCGACGACCCGGAAACTCTCTCGGTCTACGGCACCGATTGGACCCGCGTCTTCCCGCCCGATCCGCTCGCGGTGGTTTTCCCCCGCTCGTTTGAAGAGGTTGCCCGGGTCGTCCGGTTCGCGAACGAACGCCAGCTGCCGCTCGTTCCCTCCGGCGGTCGGACGGGGCTTTCCGGCGGAGCGGTCGCGGCGCATGGCGAAATCGTCCTGTCGCTGCGCGACCTACATCGGATTCTCGACTTCTCCGAGATCGATCGAACCGTGCGGGTCGAGGCGGGTGTTGTAACCGCCGCGGTGCAGGCCTACGCGCGGGAGCGCGGCCTCTTCTTTCCGATCGATTTCGCCGCCGCGGGCTCGGCCCAAATCGGTGGCAATGTCGCTACCAACGCCGGAGGGGTTCGGGTCGTGCGCCACGGCTCGATGCGCGAATGGGTGGCGGGCTTGAAAGTCGTCACCGGAGCGGGAGAGGTCCTCGATCTGAACCACGGCCTGGTGAAAAACGCCACCGGCTACGACTTGCGCCAACTGTTCATCGGCAGCGAAGGGACGCTTGGGATCGTGGTCGAAGCGACCCTCCGGCTGACCGACCCGCCCGGGCCGCGCGCTGTGCTGCTGGCCGGTGTGCACGACTTTCGGAGTCTGGTTGACTTGTTCGTCGACCTACGGAGTTCGGTGACGCTCGGCGCCTATGAGTTCTTCTCCCAATCGGCCCTCTCGTCCGTGCTCGCGGGGGGGTGCCTTCCGTCGCCGCTCGATGGCAAGCATCCGTTCTATGCCCTGGCCGAAGTCGAGGCCGCGGACGATGCGTCGCTCGGCCCCGCTCTCACCGTGCTGGAGCGGGGGATCGCCGCCGGTTGGGTGGCTGATGCCGTGGTGGCGCGCGAGGAGGTCGAGTGCCGTCGGCTATGGCAGCTGCGCGAATCGATTTCAGAGACGATCGCGCCCCGTCTGCCGTACAAGAACGACCTTTCGGTCGTGATCTCGGCGCTACCGGAGTTTTTGGCCCAAGCCGACGCGCTGGTCACCGCGAGCTACCCGGGGTTTGAGATCCTCTGGTACGGCCATATCGGCGACGGCAATCTCCATCTGAACATCCTGCCGCCTTCGGACCTCCCGCGCGCGGAGTTTCTCGCTCATTGCGACGACGTCACGGAGAGGATCTCCGCGCTCGTCGCCCGTTTCGGCGGCAGCGTTTCGGCGGAGCATGGCGTGGGACTGCTCAAGAAGAAGGTGCTCCATCACAGCCGGAGCGCGGCGGAGATCGCCTTGATGCGGGCGGTCAAAATCGTCTTCGATCCGAACGGCATCTTGAACCCGGGCAAGATCTTTCTTTAGAGGAGCCGCCGGAAGCGCGCCCAATCGAAGCCCGGTCCGGGATCGGTCTTCCGGCCGGGTGCTATTCCTGAGTGCCCGACGATCTCCTCGATCGGGTAGGCGTCCTTCAGAGCCCGGGTGATCCGCGCGAGGCGCCGGTACTGCTTTTCGGTGAAGGGCTTCTCGTCGCACCCTTCGAGTTCGATGCCGATCGAGAAGTCGTTGCAGGCGCTTCGGCCGCGCCAACTGGAGACTCCAGCGTGCCAGGCGCGCCGGCCGCAGGGGACGAGCTGGATCAGCTCGCCGCCGCGGCGGAGGAAGAAGTGCGCCGAGACGTTGAGGCTCGCGATCGTGGCGAAGAAGGAATGCCCGGCGGGGTCGAGCCGGTTGGTGAAGAAGTCCAGAACCGCGTTGCCCCCGAACTCGCCCGGCGGCAGGCTGATCGCGTGGATCACCAGCAGGCGCACGAGACTCCCCGAGGGGCGGTCGTCGCAGTTCGGGGACGGGACGCGGCGGGCGCCGGAGAGCCACCCTTCCGGGCTGACCTCAGGATTGGCCCGCAAGGCAGGCGCGCGGCGTTTCTCCATGGCGTCGACTAGGATATGCGTTCGGGCCGGCGCCTTCGAGGCTCCTGCCGATTTTTCATTCTTCCTAAGAGCTAGAAGCCGATTTCGAGTCGAGGAGGCTTTGATGGACATTCGTAACTTGGTGCTCGTCGACGGGGTTCGTACCCCGATGGTGGATTACAACGGCGACTTTTCCGACATTACGGCGATCGACCTTGGCGCTCACGCCGCCCGGGCGCTGTTCGAGCGCACCGGTATCGCGCCGACCGAGATCGATCAGACCTTCGTGGGCAATGCCCTCCAGACCTCGTCTGACGCGATCTACGGCGCGCGTCACGTCGCCTTGAAGGCGGGGGTGCCGAAAGAGGTTCCGGCGCTCACGGTCAATCGCCTGTGCGGCTCCGGCATTCAGTCGGTGATCTCCGGCGCCCATGCCGTTCTCGTGGGCGAGGCGACGACCTGCCTGGTCGGCGGAATGGAGAACATGTCGCAGGCGCCGCACGTGATCCGCGGCGCGCGGAAGGGCTTCCGGCTTGGCCAGGGAGCCCTCGAAGACCTGCTGATGTCCTCGTTGAACGATCCGTTCTGCGGCTGCTACATGGCCCAGACCAGCAACAACCTGGCGAAGGACTACTCGATTTCGCGCGAGGAGCAGGACGCCTTCGCGATCCGCTCGCAACAGCGTGCCGGGGCGGCCTGGGCCAACGGCAAATTGGCCGAAGAGGTGGCACCGGTCGAGGTGGGGAAGGGCAAGCGCGCGAAGAAGATCGAGCGCGATGACCACCTGCGCCCGGACACGACCATGGAGGATCTAGCGGGTCTGCCCACGGCGTTCGACAAAGACGGCTTCGTCACCGCCGGCAACGCCTCGGGCATCGTCGACGGTGCCGCGATGATGATCCTTTCGACCGAGGAGCGGGCGAAAGAGCGCGGGTGGAAGCCGCTCGCGCGCATCCGCTCCTGGAGCGTCGTCGGGGTCGATCCCTCGCGCATGGGCATCGGCCCGGCGCCCGCGATCCGCGCGGCGCTCAAGAAAGCCGGGATGGCGCTCGCCGACCTCGACCTGATCGAGATCAACGAGGCGTTCGCCGGCCAGATTCTCGCGGTGGTCAAAGATCTCGATCTCGACGTCGAGAAGCTGAACGTCAACGGCGGCGCGATCGCCCTCGGTCACCCGCTGGGTGCGACCGGTACGCGGTTGCTGATCACCCTCACCAAGGAACTCGCGCGCCGCGGCGGCGGCACCGGGGTCGCCTCGGCCTGCATCGGCGGCGGTCAAGGAATCGCGATGATCGTCGAGTCGATCGCGTAAAGCCCCGATGGGAACCGACCTCGGCCTCGAAGGGCGCAGGGTTCTCGTCACCGGTGGCAGCCGGGGGATCGGCGCCGCCTGTGCCCGGGCGTTCGCCGACGCCGGGCCGGTTTTGTTTCTTCGCACTCGCCTGGGTGCGCGGGCGTCTCGCCCGCATCGGCGGGCCGGAGGCCCGCGCACCCAGGAGGGGATCTGCTACAGCCTCCCCCTTCCTCCGCTGCCTTCAAATATCCCAGGCAATGCGTACTACGCCGTTCGGCGAGGTGCTGCAAGACGGGGTTGGTTGAGGCCGTACCCTGCCCACCACCCGCCACGCCGCGGGGTAGAGACGTCCCCAGTACCCAACCACGGGCCTATCCGAGTGCTGGCCGTCGGGGCGTCTCCTTCCCCACAACCCAAACAAGGGCCAAAACGAGTGCAGTCCCACCGGGCCTGACCAAACCACCCACCACCACCCGAACCGCAAAC